>CAUHNW010000004.1:0-186542 GCA_959607825.1 uncultured Oscillospiraceae bacterium
CAGCGGTCTTACAGCCGGTGTAGGAGTGACGATGATAATGAGCGAACATCAGAGCGAGATAACCGGCATAGCGGCAAACACCCTCCTGCTCACGGCCATTCATGAAGACACGGGAGTAGGGAACGAACACGTCATCGAAAATGGTCAGGGACTCTACATCGCCGATCTGAGCGAAGGGAGCGTCGAGACGGGTTCTCTTGTGATGCTGGCCGGGCAGAGCCATCAGCTTGATGCCGTCCCAGTCAGCGGGCAGAGCGAAGGCAACTGCATAGTCGCGATCCTCGGAATCCATGAACTTGGTGGGCAGAGCGATGATCTCGTCTACATAGGGAGCACAGGAGTTGCAGATCTTGGCGCCGCGGACAATGATACCCTTGGTGGGGGTGCCGTCGATGTCAACACCGTCTACATCAGTGTCCACGATGTGGAAGAACTGATCGGGGTCGGGCTGCATATGAGCTCTCTTGTACTTGGGGTTACGGGAACCCTTTACGTCGGTCTGCGCGCAGTTGCAGATCAGATCCTTCTCCTGGCAGTACTTGATGTACTTCTGGAGACGGGCATGATACTCAGTGCCGCAGGCCTGATCGCAGTCGTAGGTGACGGAGAACAGAGCGTTCAGAGCGTCGGAGCCCATGCAGCGCTGCATACATCCGCCCACGCGGTGGCAGATCAGACGGGTCATGAGCTGCTTCTTCAGCAGATCCTCTACGGACTGATGAATGTGGGTGGAACGGTTGTGCACGGAGCCATCGGGATCCTTGACCACGCATACGTCTGCGTAATCGGGATCGTTGGCAGTATCATAGCACTGCTTCATGACGTAGGTGCCGCCGACGATCCAGTCAGCCAGGTCGCGCTCAGCGCCGGTCTTGCCATTGGAACGGTCGATCTTCTTGCCGTTCAGGTAGACGTTGGGCTTCATAGCCAGAAGCCGCTCTTTGTACTGTTCGTAAGTGCCAATTGCCATTTAAGGTATACCTCCAAAACATTTTTCATTGGGGAATTCCCAGATTTTCTTGGCAAAACAGCGGGAACAGGAGAAACTCCTGCTGCTTTCCCTTAGTCCTTACGGACCAGACTGCCAATCGATGCCGGTTGGCAGTCTGCTGCGTAAGGAGGCAAGCCGGGGCAGGATGGGAAAGCCCCATCCTGCCGGGCAAAAAATGAAAATCAGTTGATGGTCATGCCGCCGTCTACGGGGATCAGCACGCCGGTCACATAGCCACCGGCGGGGGAGGCCAGGAAGGTGATGACGTTTGCAATCTCAATAGGCTGTGCATAGCGGCGCAGGGAGATCATGCGGGTAACGGCTGCAACGTTCTTCTCATCGGCCATTACGTCCTTGGTCATGTCGGTGAGAACATAGCCGGGAGCAACTGCGTTTACGGTAATGCCGAAGCGGGCCAGCTCGTTGGCCATGATTCGGGACAGGTGAGCAACAGCGGCCTTCAGGGAGCCGTAAACGGTGTCGCCGATGGGGCTCTTGATGCCGGCAGCGGAGGACAGGTTGATGATGCGGTAGGGATGAGTGCCCTTCTCACAGCCCTGCTCCTTCATCTGGCAGGCAACAGCCTGACTCATGAAGTACAGAGCCTTATAGTCGGCCTGAACATAGTGGTCGAAGTAATCCTCGTCCATGTCGACCATCTTTCTGGGCTGTCCGCCGGTACCGGCGTTGTTGACCAGAATATCTACATGACCAAAGGTCTCAACGGTCTTCTTGACCAGATTCTGACGGGCCTCGGGAGAGGTAACATCGGTAGCAACGCCCAGAGCCTTGCCGCCGGCGGCCTTGATCTCGTCAGCAACCTTGTCACAGGCCTCCTGCTTACGGCCGGTGATTACAACAGCAGCGCCGTGGTCAGCCATCAGCTTGGCGATGGCATTGCCGATGCCGCGGGTAGAACCGGTGATGATAGCAACCTTACCGGTCAGATCATACATGCTCATATCCATAGTTTTATGTCCTCCATACTCTTGAAATTTGAAATTTCGCGGAAAGAGCGTTCATTCGACGCTCACCACCATTATAGTGTATCATTTTGCATTTCGCAATATGGACAGGTGACTTTTTTCTGTCAGGTTTTTCGGGAAAAACCAGAAAAATGCCGCACAAGACCACATATATTTTAGCATAGCATCCTGAGAATTTCAACCGGGAAACTGCGGGAAATCTGCCGGAGAAGGGGGTGGGGACATCTTTTAAGCATTGTGCATAAAGAATGGCCCCCTTTACCGCAAAAATTTTGAAAAAAACGAAATATGCGCTTGAAAAAAAACATGGCCTGTGCTACACTTGTGCTATTGGATGGCACGAAACTACCTTGGCAAAAAACTATGACTTGGAGGGTTCCGTATGTTAGACATGAATAACCTGCCCAAGCAAAAGCATGAGGATCTGTGCAAGATTATTGACTATGTCCTCGTGGCGCTGCTGGCAGTGTTCTTCATCCTCTCTTTGTGCCCCTACTACTCTGTATCCAAGGGTGATGTAATCACCGTCTGCGGATACGGAGACACGAAGGCTGACGAGGATGATTCCTGGTCGCTGCTTTCCTACTGTGGGTTCCCCTACCATCACGCATCCGTGGGTGACTGGCAGGCGGATCAGTACAAGGAGAACAAGAAAATCATCAAGGAGAACGAGGAGAACGGCTACGATGGTTTCTGGTCTGAGTTGACTGGCAAGTTGGGCATGACCCACACCAACGACAAGGGCGAAAAGAACCCCTATCAGAAGCTGACTGTCCCCGGAATCACCACCAAAACTGTTTCCATCAAGCAGGTCGGCGGTATTCTCTTCCTGGATGTATTTGCCCTCATCGGCATTGCACTGTTGCTGCTGAAAAAGGGAACTGGTCGTGCTATTTACACAGTGATCTGGGCCATTATCGGCGTGCTGGCATTTAAGTTCAACTACCTGATGAACATGTCCACCACTCCTGTTCGGGCTCTGATGCTGGCCGTAACCATCATTGTTCTGGTTGTTGCGCTGGTTGACAGTGTGTTCTACATTATCGACGGCAAAGCCAGATCCGCGTACCTGAAGTCCGTCAGCGCTGCCTACGCTTAATGGAATTCGGAACATGAATAAAAGCTCCGTGTCTTGCCTGGCGCGGAGCTTTTTTCTGACTAAAAGTGGCCCTGCCGTGTTTGCAACGGCAGGGCCTTGACTTTTATGATGCGTTGGCGGTGCTTCTGAGGGCCCGGCACTGGAGAATCATCAGGGTCAGTGCAATGGCGGAGGAGACCAGATCGGCCACAGGAAGGGCATAAAGCACACCATTTTGTCCAAAGATACTGCCGAGGATCAGAACCATAGGAATCAGACAGAGGATCTGACGGCTGAGACTGATCAAAATGGCCTTTTTGGGCTGACCAATGGACTGGAAGAAGCCGGAGCCAACGTTTCCGAAGGGAACCAGCGGCAGAAGCATATTGTAGACCCGCATGGTATAGGCGGCGTGCTTTAAGGATTCCCCGGAGCAGCCGAAGATTTTGCACAAAGGCTCCGCAAAGATCAATATGATGATCCAGCCTGCGGTGAGCATGGAGACAGAAAAGATCGTGGCGGTTTTCAAGGTGTCAACAACTCGGTGATAGTTTTTTGCACCGTAATTGTAACTGATAATAGGCTGTATGGCGGAAGAGACACCGATAGCCGGCAGCAGGAAGAACAGACCAATGCTGACGGTAATGCCGACGGACGCCTGCGCAATATCGGCGCTGGCAGTTGAGGCGGTGGCGAAGAGGGCCAGACAGCTTAAAAGCACAGACTGGGACAGGCTTCCGGTAAACTGCTGGAGGAAGGAGGAAAAGCCCAGCTCAGCAGTTTTCAGCGTTGTGCTCCGGTGAATCCGCATTTTGCTGAGCCGCAGCTTCATGGTGCTGCGGGAGCTGAGTGTAAAGTAGTAAATGACCATCAGTCCGGAGACGATCTGGGAAAAGGCGGTGGCGGCTGCGGCGCCTGCAATGCCCCAGCCCAGCACATAGATGGCAATGGGATCCAGAATAATATTGAGAATGCAGCCGGTAACGGAGCAGACCATCATCCGCTTGGGGCTGCCGTCTACCCGCACAAACATGCCGAAGCCGTTGGCGGTGGAATTGAAAAATGCGCCGATCAGCACCACGCGGATGTATGTAACAGCATAGGGCATTACCTGATCTCCGGCGCCGAAGAGTCGAAGCAGCGGCTCGGTAAACAGGTAGCCCAGCAGGATCAGCACGACATTTTCCAAAATCAGCAGGACGAAACTGCTGTTTAGAATGGTTTCCGCCTCGTCACTTTTTCCCTCGCCCAGACGCAGGGCCAGAAGGGTGGAGCCGCCTGCGCCTACCAGCATGGCAAAGGCATCGATGATGCGGACGGCGGGATGGCAGACGGTGGTCGCTGTGATGCCCAGCTGCCCTACAAAGTTGCCAACAAAAGCCTTGTCTACAATATTGTATAGACTGCTAATGAGCATCATGGCGATGGCCGGGAGGGCATATTGCAGCAGCAGCGGGAAGATACGCTGGGTGCCCAGCGCATCTGCGCGCCGGGCGGTTTCATTTTGACTCATAGATTTTCCTCGTTTCCGGTTTGAAGTTTGTTTTATGATAACATAGTTTGAATACAAAGTAAATAAACGAAAGGGGCCACATCGAAGGCAGAATGAAAAAATTTTGAAAAAATCGCAAAGTTCATAAAAGCATTATAAAAGATGTGAACTTTTGTAACATTTATCGGGTACGATAAATATCGCAAGGAACAAGATATCTTTTTCATTTCTCCCTCTTTAATCTTTTGTGAGTTAACACCCCGCCGGACTGGTCATCTGGCAGGGTGTTAAGTCTATTTTGCGGGAGAATTCACAGAGGGGAATTCCCCCTTGCAATATGAGAGAAAATATAGTATACTCTTTGTGCTAAGTTGCAGACCTTCGGCCTGTGACAAGGCCGCACTAGTCGGGGAGTTAGCGGTGCCTTGTAACCTGCAATCCGCTACAGCAGGGATGAATTCCCACCTGAGGAGCGACCTGTATTGTCTGACCTATACAAGCGGTGATGAGGAATCGGTCCCGCGCAACGGAATCCCGTGAACCATGTCAGGCGGGGAACCGAGCAGCATTAAGCGGATCCTTTCGTGTGCCGCGGGTTCGCCGCTTCCGAGCTGGCTGTATAGGTAACGGATATGGTTTCGTGTTCAACGGTGGGTGTGCGGTCTTGTCACAGGCCGGAGGATTTTTAACGACAGGAGGGGGTAACATGTATCAGGCCCTTTACCGGAAATACCGGCCGCAGACCTTTGACGATGTTGTGGGGCAGACTGCTGTGACCACCACCCTGAAAAATCAGCTGATTACCGGAAAGCTCAGCCATGCCTACCTTTTTACCGGCTCCAGGGGTACGGGTAAAACCACCTGTGCCAAGATACTGGCCAAGGCCGTAAACTGTGAAAATCCAGTGGATGGGAATCCCTGCAACTGCTGTGCCTCTTGCCGGGGCATTGATGCTGGAAATATCCTTGATGTACAGGAGATCGATGCAGCGTCGAATAATGGCGTAGATAATGTCCGCGCCATTCGGGATGATGCGGTATATCCTCCGGCAGAGGTAAAAAAACGGGTCTACATCATCGACGAGGTGCACATGCTTTCCATGTCCGCCTTTAATGCGCTGCTGAAAACCATCGAAGAGCCGCCGGATCATCTGATGTTTATTTTGGCCACCACGGAGCTGAATAAAGTACCGGCTACGATCCTGTCCCGGTGTCAGCGGTTTGCCTTCCGGCGCCCTACGGCGGAGGATATTACCGGACGCATCAACTATGTGGCCTATCAGGAGGGCATCGATATCACCGCCGAGGCGGCGCAGCTGCTGGGACGGCTGGCGGACGGTGCATTCCGTGACGGCCTGAGTCTGCTGGATCAGTGTGCCAGCGCATCTGTCGGGACGCTGGATGTGGATGACGTCTACCAGACGCTGGGCCTTGCGGGGCAAAAACGAACTTCTGATATGATGGAGGCCATTGCAGCCGGAGACACCCCGGTGGCGCTGGGACTGTTTTCAGAGCTTTACAGTCAGGGCAAGGACGCTTCTGCCATGCTGGAAGAGCTGTCTACTCTGGCAAGAGATATGCTGGTCATCAAAACGGCCCCCAATGCGGGTCTTGGCATGATCTCCAGCACCTGTACTGCGGCAGAGGCAACAGCTCTGGCGGGGAAGTTCTCTCCGGCGGAGCTGCTGCGGATCATTGATCTGGTACAGGAGACCACCAACGGCTTTAAGGCCAGCCAGAACCAGCGTTTGGACGGAGAACTGTGTTTGATCCATCTGTGTCAGCCGGATCTGACCTTGGATGCCAGAGATCTATCTGCAAGAATCAGCCGGGTGGAAGATGACCTGACCGCCCGGATCATGGAGCTGGAGCAGAAGCTGAGAAGCGGAAGCTTTGTGGTAAATCCCCAGCAGGAAGCTCCACCCGGGGAGCCGGATGATGGAGAAGTGCCGCCCCCTTGGGACGATGCGGACGCACCGCCTGCACCGGAAGAGGAAGCAGGCCCCAGCATGCCGGATTCTGATGATATTTGGCGAAAGACGCTGGAAAAGGTGCTGCCGGATGTGGAAGAGCAGTACCGCGTCTTCCTGCAAAATGAATATTCCGGCCGAATGCGGGGAGATGACCTGTGGCTGACACCGCACAATGAGTTTGTCCACAATATGGTGAAGCGGGATCCGGCGGTGCTGGAAACCATCAAAAAGAAGGCTTCCGTGGTGGCTGGCAGACCTGTGCGGGTGCGTCTGGGGGAAGAAGCGGTCGGCAGTCTTGGCTCAGACGATAAGTTTGCCCAGCTGATCGGCGATATGGGCAAGTATGACAATATGAAGGTGCAGCAGTGAGCGTTCCTGCTGAGGCAATAGGCTTTTGATAATTATGAAAGTGAGGCAATTATAATGGCAAAGGGTTTTCGCGGCGGCAGCCCCATGGGCGGCAATATGGCAAATATGATGAAGCAGGCGCAGAAGATGCAGCAGCAGATGCTTCAGATGCAGCAGGAGCTGGAGGAGAAGGAATATGAGGCCACGGCCGGTGGCGGTGTGGTCAAGGCTGTGATCTCCGGCAAGAAGACGCTGAAGTCCGTCACCATTGATCCCGAGGCCGTAGATCCCGAGGATGTGGAAATGCTTCAGGATCTGGTGGTAGCGGCAGTCAACGAGGCTCTTCGGAAGGCGGAAGAGGATATGAACGGCGCCATGGGCAAGCTCACCGGCGGCATGAATCTGGGCGGATTGGGCGGTCTCCTCTAAGATGCGGAGCTATCCTGTCAGTCTCGAACGGCTGGGGGAGCAGTTTGCAAAGCTCCCCGGCATTGGAACCAAAACCGCAAGGCGGCTTGCCTTCTTTGTGCTTGGCATGGAGGAAGAGGATGCCAAGGCCTTTGCGGATGCCATTTTAGAGGCTAGGCGCACGGTTCATACCTGCCCCAGATGTCAGAATCTCACGGATCAGGCGCTGTGCCCCATCTGTGAGGATGACACCCGAGACAACAGCATCATCTGCGTGGTGGCGGATCCCAAGGATGTTACCGCCATGGAAAAGGCGCGGGAGTACCATGGCAGCTACCATGTGCTCCACGGTGTCATTTCGCCCCTTGGCAACGTGGGGCCGGAGGATCTGAAGATCAAGGAGCTGCTGCAGCGGGTGGCGGAGGAAGATGTAAAAGAGGTCATTATGGCCACCAACCCGGATACCGAGGGGGAGGCCACGGCCATGTATATCAGCCGCCTCCTGCGGCCCTTTGGGGTAAAGGTGACCCGGCTGGCCTACGGCATCCCCGTGGGCGGGCAGCTGGAATATGCCGATGAGGTGACCCTGACCCGGGCGCTGGAAGGCCGCATTCCAATGGAATAATCGAATCATGGAAAAGCACGAAAGCTGTGGGAATGACCAAATGCTTTCGTGCTTTTTTTGCATATTTTTGGTGCGATATCAGTCATATGAATGGAAATGCTTTTCGGGGGCGCCAAGTTTCCAAGATGAAAATTCGTTCCTGTTGAGATCGTGCAGAAACGGCAGAAAAATCGACCAAAACGACAAGATAATGGGACAACTCTGTTTCTATATGCTATACTGTAAACTGATGAAAACTGGAAAAACGGGAAAATGACAGGAGGCAGAACGATGAAACAGAGAATTGGGAGGATGGAACGGAGTCTGGCAATGCTGCTGGCAGTGCTGCAGGTTATGCTGCTGCTTGCGGCGGTTCCGGCCCGTGCGGCGGACGATGTCGTAGACAGCGGAAGCTGCGGCGATAATTTGACGTGGACGCTGGATTCTGCGGGAACACTGACGATCTCCGGAACCGGCGATATGCCATATTCTGCATTTAATGGAGATAAACGGATAAAAACAGTTGTCATGGAACATGGCGTAACAGACATTGTAGACTATGCCTTTGACAGCTGCACCAGCCTGAGTAGCATAGTGATTCCGGATGGTGTAACAAGCATTGGATGCGGTGCATTTGAGTACTGCACCAGCCTGAGCAGCATAGAGCTTCCAGACAGCGTAACAAGCATTGGAGGGAGTGCCTTTTCCCGCTGCAGCAGCCTGAGCAGCATAGAGCTTCCGGACAGCGTAACAAGCATTGGAGGGTATGCCTTTAAGGACTGCAGCAGCCTGAGCAGCATAGAGATTCCGGACGGCGTAACGAGCATTGGAGATTATGCCTTTTCCGGCTGCAGCAGCCTGAGCAGCATAGAGATTCCAGACGGCGTAACGAGCATTGGAGGATATGCATTTGACAGGTGCAGCAGCCTGAGCAGCATAGAGATTCCAGACGGCGTAACGAGCATTGGAGGATATGCATTTGACAGGTGCAGCAGCCTGAGCAGCATAGAGATTCCAGATGGTGTAACAAGCATTGAGAGTAAAACCTTTTTCAACTGCAGCAGCCTGAGCAGCATAGAGATTCCGGATGGCGTAACGAGCATTGGAGATGGTGCATTTTGCGGGTGCAGAAGCCTGAGCAGCATAGAGATTCCAGACAGCGTAACGAGCATTGGAGAGCGTGCCTTTGAGGACTGCAGCAGCCTGAGCAGCATAGAGATTCCGGATGGCGTAACGAGCATTGGAGATTATGCATTTTACTGGTGCTTCAGCCTGAGCAGCATAGAGCTTCCAGCCAGCCTAACAAGCATTGGAGATTATGCATTTTGGCTCTGCAAAAACCTGAGCAGCATAGAGATTCCGGATGGCGTAACGAGCATTGGAGAGTATGCCTTTTACGACTGTAGCAGCCTGAACAGCATATCGCTTCCCGACAGCCTAACAAGCATTGGAACGGAGGCCTTTAGCATCTCGAAGCACCCAATTGTCATATTTAGTGGTAAGGACGTATATTATGGCGGCAGCGAGAGCGACTGGAGCAACATAGACTTTGCGTTTAGCAATAAAGGGCTTTTCGGCTCAACCATCCACTACAACAGCTCCGGCGCACTGTTCTCATGGATCAACTCTGCCGGGGCCAACATCCCTGCGGATCAGTACGGCATTATTGTGGTGGGCAGTGATGGAAAGCCCATTTCCGGTGCCTCGGTGACATGGTCCTACGGAAAGGTCATTGGAAGCGATTTCAGCGAGACCAAGCAGACGGATCAAACGGGCGTTGTGCTGTTCCCGAAATATACAGTGGGAGAACCGCTGATTGAGGTATCCTGCGATGGCTACAAAAGCTATACAAACAAGGGCACAAATTATGCAAAGAGCGACAAAGGCTATGACGTAATCAGGCTCTATAAAGAGAGCGAGTCGGATCTTTTGCTGCGCTATGCCAAATACAAGGATTCTACAGATCTGCTGACCGGAGTCAAGACGCTGAACCTCAAAAACAGCGGTAATTTGATCGGCGATCTCACCTCGGGCGATTTCACCATTTCCTGTCAGGCCATCAATCCGGACAAGGTGCAGTCGTATCAGCTCTGGCAGAATGAAAATAAGATCGCCGACAGCGCAGACGGAAGCTTCTCGCTGAATGTGGACGCTGGCTTTGCATCCGGCGGCGGCTGCCTGATCCGCACGATCGGCACCGATGGAACCGAGATCGACACGCCCATCAATCTGACGTTCACGAAAAACGAGTATAACAAAGCGTCCGGCATCAAGCTGGGGGATAAAATCAAATTTACTGCAAAAGACGATGTTCCCTTTTTGGGCGGCGGTACATTCAGCATCGGCGACCTGCCACTGCTGCCGGTGGAAGTTGAAGTGACAGAGGATAAATTTTATATTGGATTCAACGCAAAAATCGTCGGCGGAAGCAATGATGCGGAAAAAAAGGAGCGCTTTGCGGACTTTAAGGATAGTCTGGCAAAGGTGACCAAGGCCAATGCTACACTTGGCAAGCGGGACACCCAATTGATGAATTCGCTGATGAAGAAGGAGCCGGACTTTGCACTGCCCGGCGGCAGTGTAAAGGTAAACGTGGTGGGATATGGGGAGGGTGATATCGGAAGCACCACCGCCACGGGAGAAATTTATGTGCTTTGCAAGGCGTCCACAAAGACCTTCGGCTTTACAACATGGGTCGTTGTGGTACCTGTAACGGTGCAGATCAGCGGCGAATTCACAGCCCAGGCCGGAGCGAAAATTAGCTATGACTGGGAAAAGGCAACGCTGGTAGGGGAAATCCCGGTGAGCACTTCTCTTGCCCTGAAGGCATTCGGCGGCGTGGGTGTTGGCAAGGTTGCCGGAGCTGGCGCCTATGGATCGGCAAAGGTGGCTTTGGATATGGCGTTCCTCCGGGACCCCTTTGTTCGAAAGGTCGATTTGACCGGCGAGCTGGGGGTGAAGGCGTATGTGGGACCATTTGAATATGCCCGGCCATTTGCCTACAACACATGGCATCTGTATTCCTCTTCCAGCGTAGCCCGTGCACGGATGCTTCCTGGAAGCGAGGCGGCGGTGGGAAGTGAGGCAGACCAGGATGCTTATCAGCTGTCTGACCTGAGTTATCTGGAGGAAGAGTCAGAGTGGATGGGAGAAAACGGCGGAATTTCCCTGATGAGCATAGAGGATGAGAACACCCAAAATCAGCTGACGCCTCTGCAAACGGGCACCTACCGCAATATGCAGCCGGTGATCGGCTCGGCAAATGGAACCCCCGTGATGGTATGGACTCGAGCAGATACGTCAAGAACAACGGCAAATGCAGCTCAGCTGGTGTATTCGGTGTATTCCGATGGAGCGTGGAGCCAGCCCAAGCCGGTGGATCCGGACAATACAACGGCAGACGGCGCTGCAAAGCTGGCTTCTGCTGCAGATGGAACCCTGTATGTCATCTATCAAAATGCGAATCAGGAATGGACGGACGATGTTACAGCGGCAGACTATGCGGCAGCACAGGGGATTACAGCGGCGAAGTTTTCCACAGATACCATGGGGTTTGAGAATGTAACGGATCTGTCCGTATCCGGGATCTATGCCTATGCCCCTGTGATCTGCATGGCCAATGGGATTCCCACGGCTGTATGGATCTCCAACGAAGATACCAGCGATATGCTGGGTCAGAATGCTACCAACTGCCTGGTATATGCACAGTTGAAGGACGGAACCTGGTCGAAGGCAAGCGCCCTTGCGGAGGGCATGAATGCAGTTGTCAGCTTGGCAGCTGGCGAAGTAAACGGCGAATTGTGCATTGCTGTGGCGACAGATCAGGACAATGACCGCAACACACAGGGCAGCCAGCTGACGCTGTTTACGGGCCTGAAGGGAGAAAACCAGACGCTCGGTGAAGACTGCGCAGTGGCAGCAATTCAGATTGCAAAGCTCCCGGATTCCCAAAAGGAAGAGATCATATGGGCGGATGAAAATGGGCTTTATGCATTCGATGGCACTGCAAAACGGACGGTGGTAGAGTCCACAGCGTTCTCCAGTGGCTTTATTGCACTTTCTGACCGGATTCTGCTGAGAAGTGCGGAGGAAAGCAACTCCAACCTCTATACAATGGTTTATGACAATGGCTGGCAGGAGCCGGTCGGCGTGACCGAGCAGAGCGGCTATCTCCAGAGCTATGCAGCTGCGGAAATCGGCGACAAGACATATCTTGCGGCAGTACAGGCAGACGTGACGATATCCGAGGATGCGGTGGAAGACGTATGCACATTGTCGTGGATGACCATAGAGCACACAACCGATCTGCAGCTCACAAGTGCAGCAGCCGATGAAGAAGCGGCGGCCTCCGGTGAGGACTTCCCGATTGTGGTGGATGTAAAGAACAACGGAGATACGAAGGTCACGGAATACTCGGTCACGATCGCCTGCAATGGGAAAACTATTGCAGAGCAGAAGGTCGAGGATGCTTTGGCGGCAGGACAGGAAACGGAGCTGACTTTGACGGTACCGGCACTTGGTGCAGCGGACTACCAGAAGAAGTACACCGCAACAGTTACGGCAGACAATGATATGCAGGATAAGAACAATTCCGTAGAGCTCACTGCGGGCACTGCGGATCTGGAAATTGCACATGCAGAGCTGCTGCATGTGGGAGATACATACAGCGTGCTGGTCAATGTCCGCAACAACAGCGTCATTCCGGCCTCCGGAAAGCTGAAGGTGTATTATGGAGCAGAGACGCTCGGTGAGATCGACATTGGCGAGCTGAATCAGGGCGAGAGCACACTGCTGTCTGCGGCCATCACCCGGCCAATCTATAGCGATACAACGGATGTTCAAATTGGCTTTACCATCAGCAGCGATACCGAGGAATGGAATGAGCTGAATAATACAACAGAGTTGTATATGGATATGGCACCAGCAGAACATACTCATAATTATGTCAACCCGGTAGTGGTGGAACCCACCTGCACCCAAAAGGGATATACAAAATATCAGTGCAGTGGCTGCGAAAAGGCCAAAATTGATAAGAATAGCTATACAAAGGCTCTTGGCCATGACAGTGAACTGAAGAACGCCAAGGAGGCCACCTGCAAGGAAGCGGGCTACACCGGCGACGAGGTCTGCAAGGTCTGCGGAGAAACGATCAAGAAGGGCCAGACAATTGCAAAGCTGGCACACACCTATGACGAAGGGAAAATCACCACGGAGCCAACCTGCACCGAGGAAGGCGTAAAGACATACACCTGCAAGGTCTGCGGCGACATCTATACGGAGCCTGTAGCAAAGACGGCCCATCAGACCGAGTTGGTGAATGCCAAGGAGGCCACCTGCAAGGAAGCGGGCTACACCGGCGATGAGGTCTGCAAGGTCTGCGGCGCAACGATAAAAAAGGGCCGGACGATACGCAAGCTGGCACATACCTATGACGAAGGTAAAATTACCACAGCGCCCAGCTGTGAGGTGAATGGGACAAAGACCTACACCTGCACGGTCTGCGGCACCACAAGAACCGAGCCGATTCCGGCCACCGGCCACAGCTGGAGCAGCTGGAACACCGTTCAGGAGGCTACGGATACAGCAGACGGGCTGAAAGAGCGCACCTGCGCATCCTGCGGTGCCGTGCAGCAGAAGAAGATCCCGAGCGCAGGCCATGAATTTGAGTTCGTGGAGACGGTAGCGCCTACCTGCACCGAGGAGGGCTATGACATCTATCGCTGTGAATGCGGCGAAGAGGAGTACCGCAATGAAACAAATGCGCTGGGGCACAGCTATGCGCTTCAGAATGTGGTAGAAGCCACCTGTACCACTGAAGGCTACAGCGGAGACTGGATCTGCACACGCTGCGGAGAAACTGCGGGCACCGGGAATACGGTTCCGGCATTGGGTCACGACTGGAGCGATTGGACAGAGGAGACGGCTGCCACTTACCTGAATGCCGGAACGGAATATCGCACCTGCAGCGCCTGCGGCGAGACAGAAACGGAAGAAATTCCGGCGCTGGGCTCCCCCTTCCCTGACGTTCAGGATCCCGGTAAGTATTACTACACCCCGGTTCTCTGGGCTGCTGCAAACAACATCACCAACGGTGTGGAGGGCGGACTGTTTGCACCGGGCAATACCTGTAAGCGGGAGCAGGTAGTAACGTTCCTGTGGCGTGCCATGGGAAGCCCGGAGCCCACCAGCACCGACTGCCCCTTTGAGGATGTGGCAGAAGGGAAATACTATTACAAGGCCGTACTCTGGGCGGTGGAAAATGGGATCACCACTGGTAAGAGCGCCACAAGGTTTGCACCCAAGGACACCATTACCAGAGCGGAATTTGTGACCTTCCTGTGGCGTACAGAGGGGAAGCCAGGCTACAGCACCAGCAATCCCTTCTATGACGTTTCCAGCGGAAGCTACTACTATGATGCCGTGCTGTGGGCGTCGGAAAATGGTGTTACCACCGGCAAGAGCACAGAAAGGTTTGCACCCAAGGATCCCTGCACCCGTGGTCAGGTCGTGACCTTCCTGTACCGGGATCTGGGATAAACGGAACAAAGAAAATAAAATTGGGGACGTCCTGTGGTGATTCACAGGGCGTCCCCATTGCTGTGGTGCGTTTAGCTGATCTTCTTTACCGTATATCCGGCCTCTGTGACAGCCTCTTTCAGCGCCTTATCATCGGCAGAGCCGACCACAACGGCATTGTTGTTTTCCAGACTGACCTCCACGGATTCCACACCGGCAACACCGGTGAGGGCCTTGGTGACGTGCGCCACGCAGTGCTGGCACATCATACCTTCAATAGAAATGGTTTTTTTCATAGCAGTTTCCTCCTTGACGGGGCAGCTCCCGGTGTCGCAGGCGGGTGCGGCAGGAGCTGCGGTGTGTTTTTTCTTGTGATCGTGCTTGGTGCTGCGGATGTCAATAAAATTCAGCCGCAATGCATTGGTAACCACGCAGAAGCTGGAAAGGCTCATGGCGGCAGCGCCGAACATGGGATTCAGCTGCCAGCCGAACAGCGGGATCCAGACACCGGCGGCCAACGGAATGCCGATTATGTTGTAAATAAAGGCCCAGAACAGATTTTCGTGGATGTTGGTGAGAACCCGTCGGCTGAGCCGAATGGCGGCGGGAATGTCTGCCAGATCGCTCTTCATAAGCACCACATCGGCGGCGTCAATGGCAACGTCGGTGCCCGCACCGATGGCGATGCCCACGTCAGCACGGGTCAGGGCCGGGGCATCGTTGATGCCGTCACCCACCATGGCAACCTTTCCACGCTGGGAGAGCTCCTGAATTTTCTGCTCTTTCCCCTGCGGCAGAACATCGGAAATGACAGTGTCCACGCCGATCTGGGCGCCGATGGCCTTGGCGGTACGATGGTTGTCGCCGGTGAGCATGACCACTTCCAGCCCCATGTTTTGCAGTTCTTTCACCACCTGCGGCGCATTTTCTTTCATCACATCGGCTACCGCAATCACGCCCAGCAGCGTGTGGTCTGCGGCGAAAAACAGTGGCGTTTTCCCCTGCTCGGCCAGTGCGTCAGCCTGCGCCAGAAGCTGGGCGGGGATGGGGGCCATTGGCTCGATAAAGGCCCGGTTTCCTCCGGCCACCAGCTTCCCTCCGATTTTTGCGGTGAGACCGTTGCCCGGGGCCACGGTGAATGCCTCGGAGGGATCGGGGGTCAGAGAATGCGCTGCTCCGTAGTCCACAATGGCGGTGGCCAGCGGATGCTCACTCTTCTGCTCCAGCGAAAAGGCGGCACGGAGCAGCGCTTCTTCAGAGCAGTCGGCAGAGGGGATGATGTCTGTGACCTTCGGCTTGCCATAGGTCAGGGTGCCGGTCTTGTCCATGGCAATGATATCGGTCTTTCCGGCGGCTTCCAATGATGCGGCGGTTTTGAAGAGAATGCCGTTGCCGGCACCCTTGCCGTTGCCCACCATAATGGCAACGGGCGTTGCAAGACCCAGCGCACAGGGGCAGGAGATGACCAGGACGGAAATGCCCCGTGCCAGTGCAAAGCCCAGCTCTTTTCCCACCAGAAGCCACACGGCAGTGGTGATAATTGCCAGTGTAATGACAATGGGAACAAATACACCGGATACCTTGTCGGCAACCTTGGCAATGGGGGCCTTGGTGGCGGCGGCATCGGAGACCATTTTAATGATCTGGGACAGGGTGGTGTCCTTGCCCACCCGAGTGGCTCGGCACTGGATATAGCCGGAACGGTTGATGGTGGCAGCAGAGACCTTGGCGCCGGGGGCCTTGTCCACGGGGATACTCTCGCCGGTGAGGGCGGATTCATCCACGGCACAGGTGCCCTCCAGAATCACGCCGTCCACGGGAATGCTGTCGCCGGAGCGTACCACAAATACGTCTCCCTGAGAGACCTGACCAATGGGAACCACCTGCTCCTGACCATCTACCAGCAGGGTGGCGGTCTGGGGAGAGAGATTCATCAGGGTTTTGAGTGCGTCTGTGGTTTTGCCCTTGCTGCGGGCCTCCAGCATCTTGCCTACGGTGATCAGCGTCAGGATCATGGCGGCGGACTCAAAATAAAATTCGTCCATCCATTTCATGACACCGTCCATATCTCCGGCTACCTGTGCGCCAGTCATGGCAAACAGAGAATAGGTGCTGTAGACAAAGGCTGCGGTGGCACCCAGTGCCACCAGCGTATCCATATTGGGGGCTCGGTGAATCAGGCTGGTAAAGCCGCTGATGAAGAATTTCTGGTTGATGACCATGACCATGCCGGTGAGCAGCAGTTCAATGAGGCCCATGGCCACATGATTTCCCGCCAATGCTTCGGGTACCGGCCAATTCCACATCATATGCCCCATGGTCAGGTACATCAGAGGAACCAGCAGGCACAGGGAGGCAATAAGCCGCTTTTTGAGCTTTGGGGTCTCGTGATCCTCCAGATCGGCGGCGGAAGCAGATTCCTCCTGTGCGGCTCCGGCCAGCGAAGCGCCGTAACCGGCCTTTTCCACTGCGGCGATCACGGCCTGTGGGCTGGCGCTGCCCTCTACGCTCATGGCGTTGGTGAGCAGGCTGACTGTAACGGAGGTGACGCCATCCACCGCCTTTACCGCCTTTTCCACATGGGCGGAGCAGGCGGCACAGGTCATGCCTGTAACGTGATACTGTTCCATAATATGCTCCTTTGTTTACTTGTCCAGAATCTTGGAAAGAATCCCGATGACTTCATCGATTTTTTCACTGCCGTGGCCATGCTCGGCGGCTTCCAGCACGCAGTGATTCATATGCTGCTTGAGGATCAGTAAATTGGCCCGCTTCAGCATGGCGGAAGCGGCGAAAATCTGATTGGAGATGTCGATGCAATATCGGCCGTCTTCGATCATTTTAATAATGCCGTCAATTTGGCCCCGGGCAGTCTTCAGTGCCTGTAGAGCCTGCTGTTTTTCTTGATTCATGGAAACAACTCCTTTTGCGACAGGGAGGCGAAGCCTGTGCTAACACCCCTCCCCGGGGGGGTGCATATATGGTAGCACGGAAAATCCCGGCTGTCAAGTAGGCTTTTGAAGACGTAAGGGCTATTGCACTTTTTAAGGGGATATGCTATGCTCATACCTGAGGAAAGCGAGTGGTGACAGAAGATGAAACTATTGATTATTCGGCATGGCGACCCGGATTATCAGCATGATACATTGACACAAACCGGCTGGCGGGAGGCGGAACTGCTGTCCTGCCGGCTGGCCCAATTGGAGATCGCAGCTTTTTATGTATCTCCGCTGGGGCGGGCGCAGGATACGGCGGCTCCAACGCTCCAAAAAATGAACCGATCTGCGAAAACGTTGGAATGGCTTCGGGAATTTCCGCCGAATCGTATGGATACGGATATTGGCAGGGAAACGCCCCTATGGGATTGGCTTCCGGGCACATGGACCAGAGAGCCTCGCTTTTATGACCGGGAAGCGTGGATGCACGTCCCTGTGATGGAGAAGGCCGGGGCGCCGGAGGCGTATCGGCAGGTGGTGCAGGGCCTTGACGGCCTGCTGGCACAGCACGGCTACCGGAGAAACGGAGAGATTTATGAGGCGGAGAAACCCAACCGGGATACCATTGTGCTGTTCTGCCACTTTGGACTGGAGTGCGTACTGCTGAGCCATCTGTTGGGGGTAAGCCCGATGGTGCTGTGGCATGGAGCCTGTGCTGCGCCTGCCTCTGTAACAACCCTGATTACGGAGGAACGGCGAAAGGGTGCTGCCTCCTTCCGCATGGCCGCCTTTGGGGATACAGCCCATCTCTATGTGGCTGGGGAAATGCCCTCATTTTCGGCACGATTTTGTGAGACATGGGACTGCATGGAAGAGCGGCATGATTGAGAAAGGCGAGAGAAGCGATGCAGGGAATCAACACAACACTATGCTATATTGAGAGAGATGGGTGCTACCTGATGCTGCACCGGGTCAAAAAGAAAAATGACCTGAACCATGATAAATGGATCGGCATCGGCGGCAAATTTGAAGACAAAGAAAGCCCGGAGGATTGTATCCTCCGGGAAGCCAAAGAGGAGACGGGCCTGACCCTGACCCATATGGAATACCGCGGCATTGTGACATTTGTTTCCGACCGGTATGAGACGGAATATATGCACCTGTTCTGGGCGGATGGATTCACGGGAGCGCTGCGGGAATGTGATGAAGGTGTTTTGGAGTGGATCTCCAAGGAAAAGCTTCAGCAGATCCCCAAGTGGGAAGGCGATGATATCTTTCTTGCACTGCTGGATCAGCGGGTACCGTTTTTCTCGCTGAAGCTGTGCTATCAGGGGGATACGCTGACGGAGGCGGTGCTGAATCAGAAGCGCTTACCGATCCGTGCTGACTTGCAGGATGGTCAGGGCTAAAACGCCAATAAAGCCGCCGAACATGGCGCCGGCCAGAAAGACAAGCAGCATATTTGATCCCTCCTTACGGTGCTGTTTTATCCTATGATGCCCGAAAAAAAGCGTGACTATTCACAGAAATTTCACGCTTCCATAAAAAAATGAATTATAATGTTACCAGAAGATCATGGGGCTCTGCCGTGCGGAACGCAGGGAAGCGGAGCGCTTTATACAGAAGAATGGAGGAATGGTTATGGCACATACAGTTTTGATTGTGGAGGATGACCCGAATATCGCAGATCTCCTGCATCTATATCTGGAAAAAGATGGATATACTACGGAAATTGCCCCGGACGGCGGCAAGGCGGTGGAAAAATTCCGCCAGCTCCAGCCGGATCTGGTCCTGCTGGATGTGATGCTGCCTGTCATGGATGGCTGGGAGGTGCTCCGTACCATTCGGCAGGAGTCCAAGACGCCGGTGATTATGCTGACCGCAAAGGGGGAGACCAACGATAAGGTCAACGGTCTGAAGATGGGCGCTGACGACTATATTACCAAGCCCTTTGAGGCCAAGGAGGTATTGGCACGGGTAGAGGCGGTGCTGCGGCGTACCACCGGTGCTGCGCCCACCTCCCGGAAGCTGGTGTTCGATAAGCTGGTTATCGATATGGATGCCTTTGAACTGATCGTGGATGGTAAAAAGGTGGATACGCCCCCCAAGGAGATGGAGCTTCTTTACCATCTGGCTTCCAGCCCGAATCGGGTTTATACCCGAAATCAGCTGCTGGATGAGGTCTGGGGCTTTGACTACTTTGGCGACAGCCGGACGGTGGATGTCCATATCAAGCGCCTCCGGGAAAAGCTGGAGGGCGTCAGCGACCAGTGGGAGCTGAAAACAGTCTGGGGCGTTGGTTATAAGTTCGAGGTGTCCGGCACATGAGAACCACCTTCTCACGGCAGCTGGCGCTTACGGCGGGGATGATCCTTCTGAGCTTTGTGCTGCTGGGGTGCAGCTTTACCAGCCTGTTTTACAACTATATGCTTCGGGAGGAAAAGGCGTCCCTTTCCACCAATGCCGAGGCGGTCAGCAGTTATGTGAGTACCCAGAATACACTGGCCCAGATTGATGATTGGGAGCTTCGGCTGTCGGTAAGCTATGGTGCCAGCGTCTCGGCCACGGATGTACTGATCACGGATCCCAATGGCGTAGTGACGCTGTGCTCCTGCAATCAGTTTATCTGTGACCACGTTGGGAAAACGGTGCCGACGGATATGCTCCAAAATATCAACGCAGACGGCTATGCCTATGCCACCGGTGTGCTCAGCGGGGTATATACTGACGAGCGGTATCTCTTCGGCGTCCCGGTCAACGCAGCATCGGACGGATCATTGCTGGGATATGTGATGGTCTCTACTGCAACAAAGGACATGAGCGATATGATGACCCGCATCATAAGCCTGTTCTTGCTGACTGCCATTGTGGTGCTGGTGATAGCAACGGTGGCAATGGCACTGATCACGCGCCGGCAAACGGAGACCCTCAGGGATCTGGCGAAGGCGGCCCGGCAGTTTGCCCATGGTGACTTTTCTGCCCGGATCTATCCGGATGGCAACGATTTGGAAGTGGCGGAGCTGGCCACGGCCTTTAACAATATGGCCACATCGCTGGAGCGCAGCGAGAGCCTGCGGCAGGAGTTTATCTCCAATGTGAGCCATGAGCTGAAGACACCGATGACCACCATTGCCGGGTTTATGGATGGCATGCTGGACGGCACGATCCCCAAGGAAAAATATGCCTATTATATGCAGACGGTCTCTGATGAGGTGAAACGGCTGAGTCGTCTGGTGCGGAGCATGCTGGATATTTCCCGGCTCCAATCCACCGGGGAAGAGATCAAAAAGGCACGCTTTGACGTGACGGAGGCCCTTGGGCGGACGCTTCTGACCTTTGAGCAGAAGATCGAGGAAAAGCATCTGGATGTGCAGGTGGATATGCCGGAAAAGGCGGTCTATGTGATGGCCAATGAGGATGCCATCACACAGGTCATCTACAATCTCATCGACAACGGCGTAAAGTTTGCCCAGCCCAATACGGAGTTCCTGCTGACGGTGGCCACCTCCGGCGGCAAGGCGCTGGTGAGTGTGGCCGATCATGGGCCAACGATTCCGCCGGAAGAGCTGCCGCTGGTCTTTGACCGGTTCCACAAATCGGATAAGAGCCGTTCCATGGATAAAACCGGCGTGGGGCTGGGACTGTATATTGTAAAGACGATTCTGGGCAGTCATGGGGAGGACATCACCGTGACCAGCCGGGACGGCCTGACCACCTTTACCTTCACACTGGAGCTGACCAAATAACGGTTCGAGAAATAGAAAATCCCTGCTTTTTCTTGCGGAAAAGGCGGGGATTTCTTTCTGCATTCGTCACAAAAATGCTACCAATTTGTAACGGAATGTGATATACTGTATCAGAGTATGTTTACATGAATGCAGAAGGGAGGCAGCGCCGTGAGGCGGATCAAAATTCTTGCAGCGCTGCTGGCATTGTGCCTGCTGTGCGGCTGTTCGGGGATGAGTGTTGACGAGCTCTACTGCCTGCCGGAAGCCAGTGAGGATTATTATAACCTTCAGGATGCGCTCAATGAGGTTCTGGAACAGAATTATAGCTATCATGCCCCCTCATCGGGTGCCCGGCGGGAGCCGGTGCAGCTAGTGGATCTGGATCATGACGGGGTAGACGAGGCGGTGGCGTTTTTCCGCAGCAATGAAGACGGAACGGTATCCGCTGCGATTTTCTCCCGTCAGGGGGATTCCTACCAGAAGGTGGATGAGATTCCCTGCTCTGGCAGTGCGGTGGGATCGGTGGAATATGCGGATCTGGACGGCAGCGGCAGTCTTGAAATCCTGATCACCTGTCAGGTAAGCGATGCGGTGACGCAGGCGCTTCAGGTGTCCCGTTATTCCGGCGGAACGGCGCAGCAGCTGCTGACGGCGCCCTGCAGCCGATATGAGCTGGTGGATCTGGACCGGAAGGGCGGGCAGGAGATCCTTACCATTGCAGACGGCGGTGCGGATGCAATGGCAGAGGCGGTGTACTACACACTTGCAGACGGAAAGATACAGCCGGGGCAGGAATTGGTGCTCGGCGGATGCTTTTCTAATATCCTGAATATTCAGGAGGGGACGCTGGAAGATGACATTCCGGCGGTGCTGGTCACATCGAAAACGGAAGCGGGGCTGGCAACGGACGTGATGGTGCTGGGCAACGACGGTGCGCTGATGCAGGTGGACTGCGGTGAACTTGCCGTAACGGCCAGCCTCAGCGGCGGAAGCCTGTACCCCACGGACATCGATGGGGACGGATGCATTGAGATCCCAAGTCCCGTAGACCTTCCGGCAGAGGATGCGGCACATCAGATGCAGGCGGTGGAATGGTTTGGACTGACCTCCGGCGGCAGCACCGCAGAGAAATCCGTCACATATCATCAGTGGAACGAAAAGTGGTATTTTGTAATGCCCGAGTCCTGGTGGGGGCAGATTACCGCAGAGGAGTCCAGTGAGACCCAGGCGGCCTATACGATCCACACTGTGACATTCCGGCGCTGGAAGCGCAGCCAAAAGGCCGGGGATACGATTATGACCATATACGCCATCTGGGGCGCAGACCGGCAGACACAGGCTGAGCAGCGAAAGCTCACCAGCCTTTACAGCGATACAGATATGATTCTGGCAGTGGATATTCCTGCGGAGGTGCAGCCATGGGAGGGCACGGTTTCTGTGGCGCAGGTGTCTGAGCGCTTCCATCTGGAACGTACAGACAGCGAGAGCGGCTCTGGGGACAGAACAGACATAGAGGGGAAACAGTCATGAAAAAAGTGTTGATTTTGGAAGATGAGGCCAGCATCCGCAGCTTTGTCGTCATCAATCTGCGGCGGGCGGGCTATGAAGCCATTGAGGCCAGCACCGGAGAAGAGGCGCTGGAACAGCTGCGGCGGAATCCGGATACCGGCGTGGCGATTTTCGATATCAATCTGCCGGGGATGGACGGCTTTGAGGTCTGCCGCACGGTGCGGGCCACCAATAAGACCATTGGCATTATTATGCTCACGGCCCGGACGCAGGAAATGGATAAGGTCACCGGGCTGATGACCGGCGCAGATGATTATGTGACCAAGCCCTTTTCTCCGGCAGAGCTGACGGCCAGAATCGATGCGCTGTACCGCCGGATCGGCGGGGAGCCCAACAGCTCGCCGGATGAACTGCGCCATGGCCCCTTTGTGCTCAATACACGCAATCGCACGCTGGAAAAGGCGGGGCAGAAGATTCGCCTGACGCAGGTGGAATACGCCATTGTCAAGCTGTTTATGCAGAACCCGGGACGGGCCATGTCCAGAGAAGATATTCTGGCGGCGGTCTGGGGCCGTGACTACGATGGAGAATTGAAGATCGTAGACGTGAATATCCGCCGACTGCGCATTAAAATCGAGGATGATACATCGAATCCGGTCTATATCACCACCGTCTGGGGTTATGGATATAAGTGGGGCGCCTGAGAGCCATGAAAAAAAAGTCTGGAATACGCTCCCGGTGGCTCACCCACAATGTGATCCTGCTGGTAATTCTGGTGCTGGGCTGTGCGGCCTGCGGAATTGCCGCAATTTCCAGTTACTATTACAGCTGTATGCGCAGCGGACTGGAAGCACAGCTGAAAACCACGGCTGACTTTTTTGAGACCTATATCAGCTCTTCTCAGGAGGAGTTTTACAGCGGTGTATACAGCTTTACGCAGGATTTTGAAGGAAAAAATAATCTGGAGCTGGAGTTTCTCAGCAGCAGCGGAGAGATCATCAGTTCCTCCTTCGGCCTTGCCTCCGGCAGTCAGCCGAAAACTGCGGATGTGACCGGAGCGTTGAAACGGCTGGAGATCACCACCTTTCAGGGAAAGGACCCCGAGACCGGAGAACGGATTCTTGCGGTATCTACGCCGATCCTGCTGGCAGACGGACGAGCTGCGGGCGCACTGCGGCTGGTTACGTCTCTGCGGCTGGCAAATCGTCAGATCATGCTGTGGGCAGGCGGTATGGGCCTGATTGCGCTGGTCATTATTCTGCTGGTGGGTGCAACGGGGATGTTCTTTATTCACTCCATTGTAACACCGGTGGTGGAGATCACGGATACCGCCAAGCGTATTGCTTCCGGCGGTTATGGTACGCAGATTCAAAAGAAATTTGCGGAAAACGATGACGAAATCGGGGAGCTGGCCCGGGCCATTAATAATCTCTCTCTGCAAATCAGTCAGACGGAAAAGATGCAGTCGGAATTCCTGTCTTCGGTATCCCATGAACTGCGGACGCCGCTGACGGCGATTTCCGGCTGGGGCGAGACCCTGATGACCAGCGATGAGATGGACCCGGTGGAGACCCGTCGGGGCATTGTGACCATGCTGAAGGAGACCAAGCGGCTTACATCTCTGGTGGAGGAACTGCTGGAATTTTCACGAATTCAGGATGGCCGCTTTAAGCTGAATGTAGAGCAATGTGACCTGCGGGGTGTTTTTGAGGACACCATTTTTATGTACGGCAGCCGCTTAAAGCAGGAGGGAATCGATCTGCAATATGAGGCGGCGGACGAGGACGTGCCGGAGATCAGCTGTGACCCGGAGCGGATGAAGCAGGTGTTCCTGAACATCTTGGACAATGCCGCCAAGTATGGCGGTGAGGGCGGACGGATCCTTTGTGATATTCAGGTGGAGGACGACTATCTGGCGGTGCATATCCGGGACTTTGGACCGGGAATTCCGGAAGAAGAGCTTCCTCTGGTGAAAAAGAAGTTTTACAAGGGGTCTTCCAAGGCCCGGGGCAGCGGCATTGGCCTTGCGGTGTGTGAGGAGATCGTTACCATGCACGGCGGCAAGCTGACCATCGCCAATGCGGCGGATGAACAGGGCGGTTGTGCGGTGACCATTGAACTGCCGCTGAAATAAGAAATCAAACAATAAGTACCATTATTGGGATACCGCGTGCGCTATAATAGGATCAGCGGCGGGGGTTAGAAAGGAAACAGACTGTGGCAAATCAGGAAAAGCGGACATCTATAGGCGGTCAGGCACTGATCGAGGGCATTATGATGCGCGGCCCCTTCCGGCAGGCCATTGCGGTGCGGGATCAGCAGGGAGAGATCGTATTAAAGGTTGACGAACTGAAGTTCATTAAGGATAAGTATCCCATTCTGGGACTTCCTCTGATCCGGGGCGTAGTCAATTTTGGCGGCAGTATGGTGGCCGGAGTCAAGGCACTGATGTATTCGGCGTCTTTTTACCCGGAGGAAGAAGATACGGGTGAGCCGGGGAAGGTGGAGCAGTGGCTGGAAAAGCACATTGGCTCCGAAAAGCTGGAGTCGCTGGTGATCTATCTGGCAGTGCTTCTGGGCGTTGTGTTTTCCGTGGGGCTGTTTATGCTGCTTCCTACGTTCCTGGTGGGACTGGTGCGCCCCATTCATGATAGCTATCTGCTGCGAAACCTCTGCGAAGGTTTGGTGAAGATCCTGATCTTTACCTGCTATATGATCGGTGTTTCAAAGCTCAAGGATATGCGGCGGGTCTTTTCCTACCACGGTGCAGAGCACAAGACCATCAAATGCTACGAGCTGGGAAAGCCGCTGACGGTAGAAAATGTCCGGCCCTGCACCAGATTTCACCCACGCTGTGGTACCAGCTTCCTGTTTGTGGTGATTTTCATCAGCATTCTGGTGGGAAGCGTGGTTCGGGTGGGCAATACGCTGCTGCGGATGCTGTGCCATCTGCTTCTGCTGTTTCCGGTGGTGGCCATTAGCTATGAGCTCAACCGTCTGGTGGGCCGCCATGACAATTGGCTGACCAAGATTCTGACAGCACCGGGAATGTGGTTCCAGAACTTTACGACGAATGAGCCCGATGATTCCATGATCCAGTGTGCCATTGCCGCATTGGAGGCAGTGATTCCGGAAGAGGAAGGGGCGGACAACTGGTAAGGTATGGCGGATTACAGTTATCATGATCTATATATGGCGGCCAAGCAGGCACTTCGGAAGGTAGACGGCGAAAATGCCGAATTTACTGCACGGGAGATTGTTGCCGCAGCCACAGACCGAACGGTAAGCCAGCTGGTAGCAGACTTTCAGCTGACCATATTCCAGCGGGATATCAAGCGGGTCAATGAAATGGTGGAGCGCCATCTAAAAGGTGAACCGCTGGCCTATATTCTGGGACAGTGGGAGTTCTATGGGCTCTCCCTGACGGTAACGCCGGATGTGCTGATCCCAAGAGACGATACGGAGGCGGTCTGCGACCTTGCAATTCATCAGGTGAAGCTGGGGGTGCAGAATCCCCGGGTATTGGATCTCTGCACCGGTACCGGATGCATTGGCCTTGCCATTGCGTCCAAGGTTAAAGACGCTCGGGTGACGCTGGGAGAGATATCCCCGGAGGCATTGCGGATCGCAAAAAAGAATACGCAGGACAATCATCTCAGTGGGCGGGTCAGCTGCATTTCGCTGGATGTGCGGCAGCCTGCACCTAAGTATTTGGGAAAATACGACCTGATCGTATCCAATCCCCCTTATATCACGGCACGGCAGATGGAAGCGCTGGATACGTCGGTGCGGGACTATGAGCCCAGACTGGCGTTGTATGGGGGCGTGGACGGCCTTGATTTTTACAGGGCCATTGTGAAAAACTATACGCCGATCCTGCGGGACGGCGGATTTATCTGTTTTGAATTTGGAATGGGGCAGGAAGCTGAGGTATGCCAGATCCTGATGGAGCATGGCTATCAGCTGGGCAGACTTGCCCGGGACAGTGGTGAACGGGCCAGAGCTGTTTTGGCGCAGAAGCCCATCACAGAAGATATAGGAAAGGAATGTGCGGAAGATGGCGAAGAGTAAACCGGCATATGAAGCGGCGGCACCGGCCACCGACAAGAAAAAGGCGTTGGAAACTGCCATGGCGCAGATCAAAAAGAGCTTTGGCGACGGCTCCATTATGCGGCTGGGTGATGCGGCCAGCATGAATGTTGAGGTAATCCCCACGGGCTCCCTGACGCTGGATCTGGCTCTTGGGGTAGGCGGACTGCCCAAGGGAAGAATCGTAGAGATCTATGGGCCGGAGTCCTCCGGTAAAACCACGCTGGCCCTCCATGTGGTGGCAGAAGCCCAGAAGATGGGCGGTGAGGTGGCCTTTGTGGACGCCGAACACGCACTGGACCCTGAATATGCGGCGGCACTGGGGGTAGACATTGAAAATATGCTGGTGTCTCAGCCGGACTACGGCGAGCAGGCACTGGAGATCACCGATGCGCTGGTGCGTTCCGGCGCAATTTCCGTGGTGGTAGTGGACTCCGTGGCTGCACTGACGCCTCGGGCGGAGATCGAGGGCGAAATGGGCGAGTCTGTGGTGGGCCTTCAGGCACGGCTCATGTCGCAGGCCCTGCGGAAGCTGGCGGGTTCCATCGCCAAGACCAACTGCCTTGTGATTTTCATCAACCAGATCCGTGACAAGATCGGTGTGATCTATGGGTCCTCTGAGACCACCACCGGCGGACGGGCACTGAAGTTCTTTGCCTCTGTGCGTCTGGATATCCGCAGGACCGAGACCCTGAAAAACGGCGGCGAGATCATGGGCAACCACACCCGGGTCAAGGTGGTAAAAAATAAGGTCGCACCTCCCTTCCGGGAAGCGGAGTTTGATATTATGTACGGCGAGGGCATCTCCCACAATGGTGAGCTGGTTGATCTGGGCGTCAAATATGATCTGGTGCAGAAGAGCGGAAGCTGGTATTCCATTGGGGATGAGCGCATCGGTCAGGGCCGGGACAATGCCAAGAACTATCTCCGGGATAATCCGGAGGCGGCAGAGGCTCTGGAAGCAGCCATCCGCCGGGAAGCCCAGAAGGCACAGGCGGAAAAAGCGGCAAAGCGTGCAGGGACTACAGCGGTGCCGGCAACAGCGGCCACCAAGGCAGTGGACGTATCGGCAGACGATTTTGACGATGGGGATGAGATGGACGTATGATCCTCATAAAGCTCACTGCACTGGGGACAGATGGCAGCAAGGTTATGCTGTGGTTTGATGACGGCAGCAAAATGCGGGTGCCTACATCGCTGGTGGCAGATCTTGGCCTATACGGCGGCATGGAGCTGGAAGAGGAAGATCTGTCCCGGCTTATGTCGGAGGCCCAGCGGGCTTCGGCCAAGAGCCGGGCGGTGCGGATCGTATCTACCACCAGTATTTCGGAAAAGGCATTGCGGCAGCGGCTGGTGCAGCGGGGGGAGGATCCCCAGCATGCCAAGGAAGCCGTCGACTGGCTCCGGGAGCTGGGGGCGCTGGATGACGAAGGTATGGCACGGCAGGTGGTGCAGCGATGCACCGCTAAGGGTTATGGCAGAGCCAGAGCCCAGCAGGAGCTCTACCGGAAGGGCATTCCTAAGGAATACTGGGATTCTGCGCTGAAGGAAATGCCGGATATGTCGGAAGCCATTGATCGATTCTTGGAACGGCGGTTTCAGGGTGTGGAGCTGGATCAGAAAACCATCAAGAAGGCGGCAGACGCGCTCTACCGCAGGGGCCACAGCTGGGAGGATATCTCTGCGGCGCTGGGCCGCTATGAAGAAGCAATGGAAGATCAGATGGATTAATTTT
The DNA here is from genome assembly GCA_959607825.1 of uncultured Oscillospiraceae bacterium. GTDB lineage: Bacteria > Bacillota > Clostridia > Oscillospirales > Oscillospiraceae > HGM13006. The sequence goes on from CAUHNW010000004.1 coordinate 28,393, forward strand.
ATATCACATATATTGGAGGTCTCCAAATGGGGAAGAAAGTTGCAATGGTGTCCCTTGGCTGTGCCAAGAATCAGGTGGATGCCGAACAGATGCTGTGCCTGCTGCATGAGGCGGGGTATGAGATCACCACGGAGGTGGAGTACTGCGATGTAGCCATCGTCAACACCTGCGGATTTATCGAGAGCGCCAAAAGTGAGGCCATTCAGGAGATCTTGGAGCTGGGCCTGCTGAAAAACGAGGGCAAGATCGGGAAAATCCTGGTGTCCGGCTGCCTCAGTCAGCGCTATAAGGATCAGCTGATGGAGGAACTGCCGGAGGTAGACGGTATTTTGGGCTGCGGCAGCTACGGGGATATTGTGTCGGCAGTGGACGATGTGCTGGGCGGCGACAAGCCCCGCCGCTTTGGGGATATCAATGCGGATCCCGAGGAGCTGGGCCGGGTGCTTACGACCCCGGATTATTATGCATATCTGAAGATCGCCGAGGGCTGTGACAATCACTGTGCCTTCTGCGTGATCCCGCAGCTCCGTGGCCGCTATCGCAGCCGGAAGTTTGAGGATCTCATTGACGAGGCGAAAATCCTTGCAGCCAATGGGGTAAAGGAATTGATCCTGATTGCACAGGATACCTCCCGATACGGCATTGACCTCTATGGAAAGCGCCGCCTCAGCGAGCTGCTGCGGGAGCTGTGTAAGATCGATGGCTTCCACTGGATTCGGATCCATTATCTCTATCCCGATGAGATGGATGAAGACCTCATCGACACCATTGCACAGGAGGAGAAGATCTGTTCCTATCTGGATATTCCCATCCAGCACTGCAATGACAAGATTCTTCGCACCATGAATCGCCGGGGAAATAAAGAATATCTTGATTGGCTGCTGCCCCATCTCCGGGAGAAGATCCCGGGACTGGTGCTGCGCACCAGCCTCATTGCGGGCCTGCCCGGCGAGGGGGAGGAGGAATTTCAGGAGCTGTGCGAGTTCCTGAAGAAGCACCGCATGGAGCGGGTGGGCTGCTTTGTCTTCTCTCCCGAGGAGGGGACTGTTGCGGCGAAGATGGAATACCCGGAACAGGAAATTGCCGAAAAGCGGGCGGAGATCGTATCGGAGCTCCAAAGCCGGATCATGGACGACTATAACGAGAGCCTTGTGGGCAAGACGGTCGAGGTGCTGGTAGAGGGCTATGACCGCTTGGCAGAGTGTCAGTTTGGCCGTACCTATGCGGATTCTCCAGAAATTGACGGAATGGTATTTTTCAATGCGGAGACCCGTTACAAGCCCGGCAGTTTTGTAAATGTTACCATTGAGGAGACCATGGACGGCAATCTGATTGGAACAGCGGTGGAGGCAGCGGAATGACAACGGCAAGTAAGATTACTCTGGCAAGAGTGGTAATGATCCCTGTATTTATGGTGCTCCTGCTGCTGGGGTATAATATCCCGGCGCTGATCGTTTTCATCGTTGCGTCCTGTACGGACTTTGTGGATGGGTATATTGCCCGGCACTACAATCAGGTCAGCAATTTTGGAAAGTTTCTGGATCCCTTGGCAGATAAGCTGCTGGTGATTTCCTGCATGGTGATCTTTATCCAGTGGGGCAGAATGCCTGCGTGGGCAGTCATGATCGTGCTGGCACGGGAGTTTGCGGTTACCGGCCTCCGGCTGGTGGCAGTGGAAAATGGCCGTGTGATTGCTGCGGCATGGCTTGGGAAGATCAAAACCGCCTGCACCATGGTGGGTCTCTGCGTGATGCTGGTGCTGACCAAATGGGCGTGGCTGGATAATGTGGTGACTGCGGTCATTGTGCTGACCACGCTGGTCAGCGGCATCGAGTATTTTGTGAAAAACTGGGATGTTCTGGATATGAAATCCTGAGTTCCGGGAAAACCACTTGACACCAATTCCTCTTCATGCTACTATGATGTAGAAAGTGAATATCGCGTGGAACGGGAAGAGTAATGGAAGGCATATCCCCAAGAGAGCTGCGGTCACCGGCTGAAAGCTGCGGCGGGAAGGCGGCCATGAAAGTGCGCCCGGGAGCGAGGGGAGACCCCGTGAGGCTGCGTCAATGCCAAAGCGATAAATCAGAGTGGAACCGCGGAGTAAATGTGCCCCGCCTCTTGAGTGAAAATCAAGAGGCGGGGCTTTTGTATTTGAGGAGGAACGATATGTGGATCGGTTCGTTGATGGCTTCCGTATGTGCAACGGTTATCAGCATCAGCTGGTTTGTGTGGCCCTTTGTATTCGTGTTCTCTCTGGCGTGGGGAATCCGGGACCGGGTTCATGACGAGAACTGCTCGGCAAAGCCGCTGCTGCTGGCAGGGCTGTCCCTGATGATCATCATAGGCGGCCTGTTGGGGTATTCGTCATAAGAGGTGTAGGGGGTAAACCATGATATTTCAACGTTTATATGAAACGCTGGGGGCCTATCAGGCCCGGGATCCGGCTGCCCGGTCAAAGCTGGAGATCCTGCTGCTGTATCCCGGCGTTCATGCGATCATCAACCATAGAATTGCCCATTTCTTTTACCGGCATAAGCTGTTCTTTCTGGCACGGCTGGTGAGCCAGCTGAGCCGGCACTTTACGGGAATTGAGATCCACCCGGGCGCCACCATTGGCCGGCGGTTTGTTATTGACCACGGCATGGGGATCGTCATTGGCGAGACTGCCGAGGTGGGGGACGATGTGCTGCTGTATCACGGGGTGACACTGGGCGGCACCGGCAAGGATCAGGGAAAGCGCCATCCCACCATTGGCAACAATGTGCTGATCGGCTGCGGCGCCAAGGTGCTGGGGCCATTTAAGGTGGGAGACGGAAGTCGAATTGCTTCCAACTCTGTGGTGCTTTCCGAGGTGCCGGAGAACGCCACGGCCGTTGGCGTCCCGGCACGGATCGTCCGCATTGCCGGGAAGAAGGTGGACTATGCCGGTGAGGTGGATCAGATCCATGTAACTGACCCGGTACAGAAAACGCTGGATGCCCTGACCTCCCGTCTCGATGCGCTGGAAAAACAGATCGAGGAGCAGTATCTTCAGGGGATCGAAACCGGCTATGGTTTCGACCCGGCGGAGGTCCCGGGGCATCCCGATCGAAACGAAGAAACACATACAGACGAAAAGGAGTAATGATGTATGCAGATCTATAATTCACTGACCAGAACCAAGCAGGAGCTGATTCCCAACGAACCGGGAAAGATTAAAATGTACACCTGCGGCCCTACGGTATACCACTTTGCCCATATCGGCAACCTCCGCAGCTATATCATGGAGGATGTACTGGAAAAGTATCTCCGATATCTGGGCTATGATGTTAAGCGGGTCATGAACATCACGGATGTAGGCCATCTGTCCTCCGATGCAGATACCGGCGAGGATAAGATGCTCAAGGGTGCAAAGCGGGAGCATAAGACGGTGATGGAGGTGGCGAAGTTCTATACCGATGCCTTCTTTCAGGACTGCGCTGCACTGAATATCAAGACGCCGGATGTGGTAGAACCTGCCACCCACTGCATTCCGGAGTTTATTACCATGATCCAGGGCCTTCTCGATAAGGGCTATGCCTATGTAGCCGGAGGCAACGTGTATTTCGACACCTCCAAGCTGGAGAAATACTATGTATTCGGGGAGCATGATGAAGAAAATCTGGAAGTAGGCGTCCGGGAGGGCGTAGAGGCCGACGAGAACAAGCGCAATAAGACCGACTTTGTGCTCTGGTTCACCAAGTCCAAGTTTGAGGATCAGGAGCTGAAATGGGAGAGTCCCTGGGGTCTGGGCTATCCCGGCTGGCACATTGAGTGCTCGGCCATCAGCCTGAAGCATCTGGGGGAGTATATGGACATCCACTGCGGCGGCATCGACAATGCCTTCCCCCACCACACCAATGAGATCGCCCAGTCGGAGAGCTACATTGGCCATAAATGGTGCAACTACTGGTTCCATGTACACCATCTGAATACCAACCACGGTAAAATGAGCAAATCCAAGGGCGAATTCCTCACCGTGTCGCTGCTGAAGGAAAAGGGCTATGATCCCCTGTGCTATCGGCTGTTCTGCCTTCAGTCTCATTACCGCCGGGGGCTGCTGTTCAGCTGGGAGAATCTTGACAACGCCAAGACCGCTTATGAAAAGCTGGTGGGCCGTGTAGCTGCACTGAAGGATACGCCGGTACAGCCAGAGGATCAGGACGGCATGGAGGCCCTTCGCAGAACCTTCCGGGCGGCGCTGGACAACGACCTCAACACCTCACTGGCGGTCACTGCTCTGTATGATGTTTTGAAGGCCAAGGTGTCCGATGGGGCAAAGCGTGCCCTGATCGGAGAGTTCGATCAGGTGCTGGGCCTTGATCTGCTGGCGGCAGCGCAGAAACAGCAGGCGGAAAAGGCGGCACCTCAGGAGGGGGACGCTGAGATCGATGCGCTGGTACAGGCGCGTACCGATGCAAAGAAGGCAAAGAACTTTGCGGAGGCAGACCGGATCCGGGATCAGCTGAAGGAGATGGGCATTGTGCTGGTGGACTCCAAGGAGGGAACCACATGGCATCGGTAAGCCTGTTCGATCCGCTGTCCATTGGAACGGTGCGGCTGAAAAACCGCATCTGCATTCCGCCTATGGTCATCTATGGGGTCTCCGATGAAAGCGGCATGGTGCAGCCGGAGAACGTTGCCCATTACCAGAGGCTGGCCCGGGGCGGCGCTGGACTTGTGATCCAGGAGGCCACCTGCATCAGCCCGGAAGGGCGGCTGTCCATGGATCAGCTGGGGATCTGGTCAGACGATCAGATCCCCGGCCTCCGGGCCATTACAGATGCTGTGCATGGGGCGGAATGTCCGATTTTTGTGCAGCTCCACCATGCGGGTGTTGTGAGCATCGGAACGGATACGCTCTGCCCCAGCGATTATGCCTTTGAAAGTCCCAGAGGCGGCTTCAAGCGGGGCCGGGAGATGACAAAGGATGAGATTTACCGGGTGCGGGATGCGTTTATCGCAGGTGCAGTTCGGGCAGAAAAAGCAGGCTATGACGGGATAGAGCTTCACGGCTGCCATGGCTATTTGCTGTGTCAGTTCTTAAACAGCCGGGTAAACCGGCGCACGGACGAATACGGAGATCCTATGGCGCTGGTGCTGGAGATCTTGGAGGGAATTCGAGCCGTTGTTGGCCGGAATTTTGTCATTGGCCTTCGGCTTGGCGCCTTTGAGCCGACCTTGGCGGATGGAATTGCCCACGCCAAGGCGTTGGAGCAGGCGGGAATCCAGTTCCTTGATGTTTCCTATGGCTTTACGGCAGAATCGGAGCCTGAGGCACCGGGGGATCCCGCAATTTTAGATGTGATCCGGGCGGCGGGCGAAATTCAAAAAGCGGTTTCCGTTCCGGTGTTTGCGGTGAACAGCATTCGCACCCCGGAGCAGGCACAGATGATTTTGGACAAAACCGGCGTGGCGATGGTGGATATCGGACGCAGTGCGCTGGTAGATCCTGCGTGGCCCAACAAAGCGCAGGCCGGACAGCAGCCGGGAAAATGTCTGGGCTGCAAGGTATGTCAGTGGCGGATTGACCGGGAGAAATGTCCCGGCCAGCTGCTGCTTCACAGACAGGAGGGATAGGATGCAGTTTCACGGTGACCTCATTATTACAGACCCCGGCTATGTGGCCAAGGATGCTGAGGACTGGAAAAAGTGCGGCTACGGCGATCATATGGAAAAGCTGGGGCTCAGCACGGTGCTCTCTGCATTGGTGACAGAGGGGGAGGAAGACCTCTGCGGATGGAACCCCAACGACGGCAGCTGCTATGGCACCTTTGTAACGGATTCCGGGGTGGCATCGGCCTTTTTGCTGGAGGAAATCCTTTCCTATGATCCCGGCTTTGACGAGCATTTGGAATGCCCGGAAAATGCCCTGTGGATCCGGGACTATGATGGAGACATCACGGTTTGCGGTACCGGGGAGGATCAATGGCTGGAGGGCAGTGGAAATTATCCGTTTACGACCCGGGCACCGGAGGATTGATCCACGGATTCTTTATAAAAAATTCACAGATGACGCCGGATTCTCTACAGACTTTTCCGGCGTCATCTGCTATAATAAGGGTTACGTGCCATACGGCATGGCTGCCTGCTTTGATTGGGCAGCCGAATTTTATGAATAAGGATGTGTCAGTGGAATGTTTTGTCCCAAATGTGGTCAGGAAGTAGACCAGGACGCAGAGCTGTGCCCCAACTGCGGTGCATCCGTGCACCCGGAGAATGACGATCAGCTTGTATCCGAGGACGAAAATACGGCAGTGCAGGCAGAGACGGAGGAAAACGCCGCCGAAGAAAATGAGGCTGTACTGGAAATTCAGGAAGAAATCGCAGAATCCGAAGCGGCCTATGAGGAAGCACAGGCCGGGGAGAAACCCGGCGACACAGCGCAGACTGAAGATGACGTGAACGAAGAGGAAGTCCCTGAGGCAGAGCTTCAGGAGACAAAAAAGAAAAAATCACCCCTTGCCATTGTGGCAGGCGTCGTGATCGTACTGCTTGCGGTGATTGTGGTCTGCCTTTGCGTGGCGCTAAACCGTGTCTCGAAGGGAGAAAAGCTCCCCAGCCTTTCGGAATTGGCAGAGGCGGCAACGGAGAAGAAGGTAGACGCTGAAGCGGTTGCGGTTACACTTCAGGATGCGGACGGTCAGCAGGTGGCGGAGATCACCAACCGTCAGCTGAGCTTTTACTTCTGGGGCGAGTATTTCTATTATGTCAACAACTATGGCTTCAGCTTTGATGCCTCACAGCCCCTCGACCAGCAGACCTATCAGGAAAACACAGATGACTCTACCGGAGAGACCACGGTGACCACATGGGAGGACTATTTCCTTGAGAGTGCCCAGAACAGCATCATCCAGACGGTGGCGCTGAAGGCAGAAGCAGAGGAAAAGGGCTTTACCCTGCCGGAGGACTACCAGTCGGAATATGACTCGGTGGTGGACGCTATGGCAACCAATGCGGCCAATGCAGGCTTTACCGATGAAGAAGGCAACGGCGATGTACTGGCCTATATTCAGGATTCCTATGGCGACTCTGCAACGGTGGAGGAATTTGAACAGTACCTCTATGATTCCTACTATGTGTCCGCTTACTCCGATTCTATTTACAACGGTTTTACCTATGATGATACGCAGGTGGACGATTACTACAACGCCCATGCGGAAGAGCTTCAGGGGTATGGAATTGAAAAGTCTGAGCTTCCGGATGTCAATGTGCGCCATATCCTCATTAAGCCGGAAACGGATGAGGACGGGAACTCTGACGATGCAGCATGGGAAGCGGCAGAACAGAAGGCACAGGCACTTCTGGACGAGTGGAAGGCCGGAGATGCCACAGAGGAAAGCTTCGGTGAACTGGCGAAAGCCAACTCTGAGGATACCGGCTCCAGTGACAACGGCGGCCTCTATGAGGATGTATATCCCGGACAGATGGTAACGGAATTCAACGACTGGTGCTTTGATGCCAGCAGAAAGTCCGGGGATACGGATATCATCAAGACCAGCTTTGGCTATCATATTATGTATTTCGTATCCTTTACAGATACCTATTATTACAAAGAGGCTGCGGAACGTGAGCTGCGCTACAGCGATTATCGGGACTATATCGAGAATCTCACCGGTGCGTACACCTCGTCTCTGACGAAGGATGCGGGGGTAGTCGAGCCCAATGCGGTGAAGGAGATCCAGCAGCAGGCTGCCCAGCAGGCAGCGGCAGCTCAGCAGGCGGCCCAGGACGCCCAGAATACTACCGTGGATTCTACACAGGAGAATGCGGAAAATACGGCAGAAACCGAAAACAGCACCGGGGAAACCGGTGCAGCAGGCTGATCTCAACAGATCAACGAATGAAGTTGGCCCCGGCGGTGCCGGGGCCATTTTGTATGAAAATGAAAAGCGGAGGAAAAATGCGGCGCATGGAGGAAATTCCATGTGCCGCATTTGCCGATTTTGTGTTACCGATTCATAGCTGCAACTTCATCGTATTCCTTTACAACGGAATCATCCGGAGCCTTTGTGGCAAGACTCACAATCACATTGACCACAATGGCGATGACGAATGCGGGCATCAGCTCATAGATCTTGAAGATACCGCCCATGGGAGCAATGGCATACTTCCACACGAACACCATGACACCGCCTGCGACCATGCCGGCCAGCGCACCGTATTTGTTGCTGCGCTTCCAGAACAGAGCCAGCAGCACCACAGGGCCAAAGGCAGCGCCGAAACCGGCCCATGCAAAGGAGACGATGGTAAAGACAGAACCCTCATTTCTGGCCCAGATGACACCGACGATAGCGATGACAACAACGGTGAGCCGTGCAATGATCATAGCGGCCTTGTCGGAGAGCTTGATCTTCATGGTGCCCTGAAGCAGATCCTGTGTTACGCTGGAGGCGGCAGCCAACAGCTGAGAATCTGCGGTGGACATGGTGGCGGCGAGAATACCGGAGAGAATCAGACCGGCCACGATGGCAGGCAGCACACCATAGCTGGACAGCAGCGTGGAGATCTTAATGATGATCCGCTGGGAATCGGCAGCGGGAATTTCATCCAGTGCACCTGCGTGGATCATACCATTGCCCACAACACCGATGAGTACGGCAATGGCCATGGAGATTACGACCCATGTGGTGCCAATGCGCCGGGAGGTGCTGAGCTTGTTGACATCCTCGATGGCCATAAACCGCAGAAGAATGTGGGGCATGCCAAAGTAGCCAAGCCCCCATGCCAGTGTGGAGACAATGGTGAGGGGTGTGTAGGCTGCGGCGGTGCCGCTGGCAGCATCATAGGTCTGGGTAAAGCTCAGATAGCCGGGCAGTGTCTGGGCATTGGAAATAACGGAGCTCCAGCCGCCTGCCATATGGATGCCAAAGAACACTACGATGATCAGCGCAATGGTCATGATAATGGACTGGATCAGATCGGTGGTAGAGGCTGCAAGAAAACCGCCCAGCGCAGTATAGAGTACGATGACAACGGCGGAGACAACCATGGCAGTGAAATAGTCCACACCGAACAGGCTGGAGAACAGCGTGCCGCAGGCGTTAAAGCCGGAGGCGGTATAGGGGATAAAGAATACGATGATGACCAGCGCTGCAATCAGAGAAAGCAGATTCTTGTCATCATGATACCGCCGTGAGAAAAAGTCCGGCACGGTAACGGCACCGATGTGCTGAGAGTACCGGCGAATGCGTTTGGCAACGATCAGCCAGTTGAAGAAGGTGCCGAGGGCAAGACCAATTGCAGTCCAGCCCACATCGGCAAGTCCGCTGAGCAGAGCCAGACCGGGCAGCCCCATCAGCAGATAGGAGCTCATGTCGGAGGCTTCGGCGCTCATGGCTGTGACCAGCGGGCCAAGCTTTCTGCCGCCCAGATAGAAATCATCGGTGGATTTGTTCCGCTTGGAGCAGACAACACCGATGACGACCATGCCAACCAGATAGACGATCATGGTGGCAAGGATCAGTATGTTTTTTGTAGACAATGTAATACCCCTTCCTAAGCGGTCCGGGACCGCTGTGTATCATGGGCCTTATTATACTGCACGATTTTATAGACTGCAACACAGAATGAAGTATGAAATAATTCATAGAAAAAACTCGCAGTATTTCAGAAAATATCTGAAATACTGCGAAATAAATACTAGACTAAAGTACAGAATATAATTAGAGCAATTTATTATTTTTGAAAAAACCCAGCAAATTGGGAAGCAGATTGGTGGCATAGACGGAAAGAGAATAGTTTCCGCCGCAGATACACCAGTCGTAGAGCAGAGCACGCTCCTGCAGCGCATAGGTGCGAACCATTTCATTAATAGAGATGTCCTGACGGAGCTCGCCGGAGCGCTGGCCGTCGGTACAGATCTTTCGGAGTATCTTAAAGTAGTAACGGTTCTGATCCATCAGATGCTTTTCGCTGGTGGTGACCAGCTGGGTGGAGAGCAGGCGTGCCAGAAGATCGAGGGAAACAGAGTTTTCGATCATAAAAAACAGCTCATGGTTCAGATAGATCAGCTGATCAAAGGCGGAAAGAACGGGATCCATATTGGGGATCAACTCCTGATACTTTTCGTCAAACAGGGTGGAAAGGGAGCTGAGCAGGGCATCCTTTCCGGCAAAGTAGTGATAGAAGGACCCCTTGGAGGTGCCGGAGCGTTCTACAATATCGTCTACCGTGGTATCATCATAGCCGTTTTCATAAAAAAGCTCCCAAGCGGCGGCGACAATACGGCTTCTGGTATTTCTGGAACTGCGTTTCGGCATGGTGCTTCCTCCTGTGGCCGGTACGGCATAAGAATGCGCTGGCGGCAATATGATAAAAAAGAATTGCGGGATATCTACATTCATTTTATTTCAGCAGAGAAGGGATGTCAAGGAGGGAGCAGTCCATGAAGCTGATTTTTGCACTGGAAGGATTTTTGTGGAGCGGGCCGCTGTTGGTGATGCTGATGGGAAGCCATATTTATTTCACTCTGCGCCTGAGGGGCGTTCAGCGTTATACCCTGCGGGGGATCCGGCTGAGCCTCGGGACAGGCCACGGCGCTGGCGGCATGTCGGCTTTCGGTGCGCTGGCAACCTCGCTGGCGGCGGCCATTGGAACGGGAAATATCATCGGCGTTGCCACGGCGGTGGCCCTGGGCGGACCCGGCGCAGTGTTCTGGTGCTGGCTGACCGGTGCACTGGGAATGGCGACCCGATACGGGGAGACGCTGATCTGCCTGCGGCACCGGCGCTGCGAAAAAAGTGGAAGGACCCGGGGCGGCGCCATGTATGTCATGGAGGATGTGCTCCACCGGCGGGGGATGGGCGCAGTCTTTGCGTGGATGGGTGTGGCGGCGGCTGTGGGAACCGGAGCACTGATCCAGTCCAATGCCATTGCGGCGGTGCTGGCGCCCAAAGGGGTGCCGCTATGGCTGACCGGTGCTGTGACAATGGTTGGAGCCGGGGCGATCATCCTCGGGGGTGCAAGGTCCATTGCCGGTGTCTGTGAAAAGCTGGTGCCGGCCATGTCAGCTCTGTATCTGGCCGGATGTGCCATGGTACTGTGCCGCTGCGGAGATGCGGTGCCTGCGGCGCTGGGGGAGATCCTGCGGGGGGCATTTCTGCCCCGGGCCGCAGGGGGCGGCTTTGTGGGCAGCACCCTTGCCACAGCCTTGCGCTACGGTACTGCCAGAGGGCTTTTTACCAATGAGTCCGGCATGGGGACCGCTCCGCTGGCGGCAGCGGCGGGGCCGGGGGAACGGCCGGAGGACGAAGCGCTGGTCTCTATGACCGGTGTATTCTGGGATACGGTGGTGATCTGTGCCATGACCGGGATCACACTGGTGGCGGCGATGCTGAAGTATCCGGCGCTGTTTCAGGGGGCCGGTGCAGGGACCATGTGTCTCCGGGCGTTTTCCTGCATTCCCGGCGGAGAATGGATCCTGACGATCTCACTTCTGACCTTTGCGTTTTCTACTGTGGTGGGATGGTGCTATTATGGGGAATGCTGTGTGGAGTATCTGCTCGGAAAGAGGGGCGTAACAGGATACCGGATCTGCTATTTACTCTCGGTGTTTCTTGGGGCGTTTGTCAGACTGGAATGGGTATGGAGCCTTGGGGGAATACTGGCTGGGGCAATGGCGCTGCCCAATATCCTGATGATGCTGCTTTTGCGCAGGGAAATCACGCCGCCGGAAAGTCCACCGGCAGGACATAATAACCAGTTGCTGGATAAAACAATTGTATAAAATGTCAATGTACAAATTAAAACAAAATATGGTATTATAATTATGCAATGAAGGTAAATATTTATCACTGTTTAGTTAACCGATATGCGGAATAGAGGAGGTAATATTATGCCGTTACCAATGCAAAATTATGATGAAGCCAAAAGAAATGCGACGTTCATGACTATGCGTGCCGCACAGAAAACAGCACAGAAAAATGGGCAGGCGTGGATGGGGGAAGCCCCTAAGACTTCCGGAACCAGAGGGCAGAAAGTTGCCACCGGAATCGGAATTGCTGCGGTGGTTGCAGTGCTGGTGATTCTGTCCGCACTGCGCATAATTTGAGGCTGCGGAAAATGCAGGAAGGGAGGCAGCTGAGATGCCCATTGTATCGCCGGATCAGGTCAATCGGCAGAAGCAGGACTTGGAAGATGCAGCCAGCCTGGCCCAGCACCGGGCGGACGTCAAGCTGGAATATGGGAGCCACAAAAAAGGGACAAAGCGACAGCTTGTGACAACGGTTCTTGTAATTGCGGCGGTGATAGGCACGGTTATCCTGCTGTCGCAGTTTGGGATCCTGTAAAAACATTCTGAATTGTTAACACTTTGTTTCAAAGTGCAATAAGAACGAAATATATTTTTGTGCCAATCTCATAAAAATCAGAAAAAACAGCAAAAAACGAACAAAATACTTTACAAATCGAACATAATGGGGTATACTAACCATGCAATCGGAAATCCTCTACTGTCAGGTAGCTTTAGAGGAACCGCCATTCTCCTAAAAAGCCAGCGTTACGCTGTGCCACATGAAGAACCGGCTGGATCCAAAACCATGCCTTGGTTTTATACCCCCTCCCCAGCCGGTTCTTCCCCCCATTTATTTGACGTACTGCAATGTGCAGTGCGTCTTTTTTTGTCTATGCATGATTTTCCCTTCCGGGGACATACTGCTCAAAGAATCTACAAAAGGAGTGAGCGTCTTGCATGAAGCAATCAACATCTGGTCGGAGATCGCCCCTTTGCGGCGGGTTTTGCTGCATCGACCGGGAGAAGAACTGCTGAACCTGATGCCGGAGCATCTGGACCGGCTGCTGTTTGACGATATTCCATATCTGCGCCTTGCCCGTCAGGAGCATGACCGGTTTGCCCAGCTGCTGGGGGAGCAGGGAGTAGAGGTGGTGTATCTGGAGGATCTGACAGCAGAGGCCCTGACCGATGAAGGGATCCGGCGGCAGTTTGTAAAGGAGTACCTTCTGGATGCCGGGATCCGAGGCGAAAAGCGGATTGCCAGAATGGAAGAATATTTCATGAATTTCAGCACCAAAAACATGGTGCTGAAAATGATGGCGGGAGTCCGCAAGTCGGAGATTTTCGGCTATGGGAAAAAGAATCTTACCGATTATCTGGAGGGGGATTACCCCTTTGTGATCGATCCCATGCCCAACCTCTATTTTACCCGGGATCCCTTTGCCTGTATCGGCTCCGGCGTATCCCTGCATCGGATGTACAGCCAGACCCGCAACCGGGAGACTCTCTTCGGAGACTATATTTTCCGGTATCACCCCGTGTATAAAAATGTGCGGAAGGTATACAGCCGGGAAATGGAGCCCAGTCTGGAGGGCGGTGACATTCTGGTGCTGAGCCGGGATACGGTGGCAGTGGGGATTTCTCAGCGAACAGAACCCTTTGCCATTGAGATCCTGGCGAAGAATCTGCTGGAGCTGGGCTTTTCCCAGATCCTTGCCATTGATATCCCCAAGAGCCGCAGCTTTATGCATCTGGATACCGTGTTTACCATGGTGGATCGGGATAAGTTTACGGTGCATCCCAATATTCAGGGGGATATGGAAGTATTTGTGCTGGAACAGGGCGGCGAGCATCTGAGCATCCGGCAGGAGCGGGCCAGCCTCGACCATATTCTTATGGATCATCTGGGCCTTTCCAGAGTGACGCTGATCCCATGCGGAGGCGGCAGTGTGATCGATGCGGCCAGAGAGCAGTGGAACGATGGCTCCAACACCTTTGCCATTGGGCCGGGGCGTGTTATTGCCTATGACCGGAACCATGTGACCAATGAGCTGCTGCGGGAGCATGGGGTAGAGGTGCTTACCATTCCCAGCTCGGAACTGTCCAGAGGCCGGGGCGGCCCTCGATGCATGACTATGCCGCTGGTAAGAGACACATTATAATAAGAAGTATACAGGAGGAAACTGCAATGCCCGTTAATTTGAAAGGCAGATCATTTTTAACATTGATGGACTTTACTCCCGGAGAGATCCGCTATCTTCTGGATCTGGGGTACAGCCTGAAAGCCAAAAAGCGCAGCGGTATTCCCGGGGAGAGTCTCCGGGGAAAGAACATTGCGCTGCTGTTTGAGAAGACCTCTACCCGTACCCGCTGTGCATTTGAGGTGGCAGTCCATGACGAGGGCGGCAATGTGACGTTTTTGGAACCGGGAAGCTCCCAGATGGGAAAGAAGGAATCCATGGAGGATACCGCAAAGGTCTTGGGACGGTTCTTCGATGGGATCGAGTACCGGGGCTATGACCAGCGTGTGGTGGAAACGCTGGCGGAGTTCAGCGGGGTGCCGGTTTATAACGGCCTGACGGACGATGACCACCCCACCCAGATCATTGCGGACTTTATGACCTTGGAGGAGCATGTGGCAAAGCCGCTTTCTCAGCAGAAGCTGGTGTTTGTGGGGGATGTGCGGAACAATATGTGCTATGCGCTGATGTTCGGCTGCTGCAAGCTGGGGGTAGACTTTGTAGGCTATGGCCCCAAGGAGCTCATTGACGGCGTAGATGCCGGTGTCATGGAGCGGGTGCGCCGGGAGGCGGAACGCTCCGGGGCCAATATCATTCTGACCACGGACCGGGAGGCGCTTCATGGTGCGGATGCGGTGTATTCGGACATCTGGGCGTCCATGGGAGAAGAGGATAAGATCCCTGCCCGTACGCAGTTGCTGACCCCCTATCGGGTGGATCAAAGGCTGCTGGCGGATACCCACAATCCAAGGGTGATTTTCATGCACTGTCTGCCGGCGTTCCATGATGCGGGCACGGCATTGGCAAGAGATTGGATGGCCAAAGGCGTGGATATTCGGGAGGTCACAGACGATGTGTTCCGCAGCGCACGCTCTGTGGTGTTCGATCAGGCGGAAAACCGTATGCACGCCATTAAAGCAATTTTGGTGGCGACCCTATGAGCCGGCCAACGAGGATCGTAGTGGCGCTGGGCGGCAATGCGCTGGAGGATAAAAATCTGCCGCCCACTGCGGAATCTCAGGCCGTGGTGGTGGAGCGGACGGCAAAAATACTGGCGGATATCAGTTGCGGCGGCTATGAAATGGCAGTGGTGCATGGAAACGGCCCGCAGGTGGGGCGGATCATTTTGGCCTCGGAAGCAGCGGCGGAGCAGACGCCGGTTATGCCCTTTGATGTATGTGATGCCATGAGTCAGGGATATATCGGATATCACTTGCAGCAAAAGCTTCGGGCAGAGCTGGTGCGGCGGGGCCGGGACATCCCGGTGGTCACCGTGGTGACGCAGATGGTGGTGGATGAGAAGGACCCTGCCTTCCAGAACCCAACAAAGCCCATCGGCCCCTTCTACAGTGCGGAGGAGGCAAAACGGATCGGACAGGAAAAGGGCTACGCCATGAAAGAGGATGCAGGCCGGGGCTGGCGCCGGGTGGTAGCGTCTCCCAGACCGCAGCGGATCGTGGAGATCGGCACCCTGAAGACCCTGTGGGATACCACCGTTGCGGTGGCCTGCGGCGGCGGTGGAATCCCAGTGGTAAAGACCGGAGACGGCAGCCTGCACGGAGTACCTGCGGTCATTGACAAAGATCTGGCGGCGAGGCTTCTGGCGGTGGAGATGCAGGCGGATGTGCTGCTGATCCTCACAGAAGTGGATGCGGTGTCCATCCGGTTCCGTCAGCCGGACGAGAAAAAGCTGGGAACCGTTTCGCTGGCAGAAATGGAGCAGTACTGCAAAGAAGGACACTTTGCAGCGGGCTCCATGCTGCCGAAGGTGCAGGCGGCCATGGAATTTGTTCAGCAGAATCCCGGCGGCAGGGCCATTATCACCTCCCTTGACCGGGGCCTGGATGCGCTGGAAGGCCGCTGTGGAACAACAGTGATGGGTGGGATCTGATTGCGAAAAGTAAAAATGCCCAGTGCGGAGACGATTCTGATCCTGCTGATCCTGATCGTGGCGGTGCTCACATGGATCCTTCCGGCGGGGCAGTACAGCTATCTGCCCGATGGCGCGCCCATTGCGGGCAGCTATACGCAGGTGAGCCGCAGCGGACAGAGCATCTGGGCGGTGACACGAGCGCCGCTGGAGGGATTTTATGAAGCCATTGAAGTGGCGGTGTTTATCCTGATGGTGGGCGGATTCCTTGGGGTTATGGGGAAGACCGGAGCCGTGGATGCGGGCATTGCTGCCATTGTGGGACGCTTGGGCAGTCGGGGCGGCATCCTGATCCCAATCCTCATGTGTGCGTTTGCACTGGGCGGCACCACCTTTGGCATGGCGGAGGAGACCATTGCCTTTTATCCGCTGCTGCTGCCGGTGATGATCGCAGCGGGGTATGATACCGTTACGGCGGTCAGCGTGATCCTGCTGGGGGCGGGAGCCGGGGTGCTTGGCTCCACGGTGAATCCCTTTGCAACGGGAATTGCCGCAGGATTTGCGGGAACCGGTATGGGACAGGGAATTGGCCTGCGGCTGCTGATCCTGCTTCTGGGGCTTGCCATGTCCATCGGGTATGTGCTCTACTATGGACAGCGGGTAAAGAATGATCCCGGGCGCAGTCTGGTTTTGGCCCAGCGGGAGGAGAATCTCCGGCACTTTGCCTTGAAAAACCAGACGGAGACAAAGCTCACCGGAACACAAAAGCTGGCGCTTTGGCTCTTTGGCGGTACTTTCCTGGTGATGATTTATGGTGTTATTCCGTTTCAGGAAATGGGGCTGACGGCGATCCCTACGCTGGGATGGTGGTTCCCGGAGCTGTCGGCCCTGTTTTGGGTGGCGGCAGTGCTGACGGGCATGCTGTGCGGAATTGGAGAGAAGGAGATCGTGGGGGGCTTTGTGTCCGGTGCGGCGGATCTTCTGGGTGTCGCATTTATTATTGGCATATCCAGAGGCATTACGGTGATCATGAATCAGGGAAAGATCACAGATACCATCCTCTACTGGGGAGAGCAGGCCCTGACCGGGGCCGGAGGCGTATCTTTTATTCTGCTTTCCTTTGTTATCTTCCTGATCCTCTCCTTTCTGATCCCTTCTTCCTCAGGACTGGCAACCCTGTCCATGCCCATCATGGCGCCGCTGGCGGAGATGACCGGCGTCAGCCGGGCGCTGCTGATCACAGCCTACCAGTCGGCATCGGGGCTGGTGAACCTGATCACACCTACCTCGGCCGTGGTTATGGGGGCGCTGGCCATTGGCCGAATCTCCTATGGCGTATGGCTGAAGTTTGTGTGGAAGCTGCTGGCGGCGTTGACGGTGCTGTGCGCACTGCTTTTGGCTGGGGCGGCACTGCTGGGATGACCAGAAAAATAAAGGAATCGTAAAAGGTGGCCGGAGAATTTTACATTCTTCGGCCATTTCTTGGCGGGTTTGGCAGATATGCCGAATGTGTCAGATTTGTTTTTGTGTAGATTGCGGCACTTTGTGTGTAAATTGTGAAAAATGGGATTGCAAAATAAGGAATATATGATAGAATAAACTTTGCGAAACTTACCGGCGGGAAGGTCCGCAGATGTGCTTGGACTCCGGGGCGAGCGCAGGAAAGAAATGCGGAAAATGCCTTGGGAGGACGATCCTTTGAAACATATTAAAATCCATGGAAAGGCGTGGGCTGCGGGGCTGCTGGCACTGGTGCTGATCTGTCTGTACCCCTGTATTTTCTTATACAGTCAGAATGCCGGGGAGGCTGAACTGAGAGATATTCTTCCGTTTTTCTGCATCTTCCTTGCATCGGCGGCGGTGATTCTCGGCGTGTGCGGCTTGGTATTCCGCAATATGAGCAGAGCGGCGTTTATGACCGGGCTTTTGATGCTGGTGGTGATCAATTTTACCATGGTGTCTGAGGCGTTGAAAACGGCGCTCCCGTGGTTCCGAGATCGTTATCAGCTGGCAGTGCTGGCCGCAGTATTCCTGCTGCTGACGGCGTTGCTGCTTTGGAAGAAGCCCAATTTAACGGCTGGCTGCGGGATCATGGCGCTGACCTTCGGTGTCCTGCTGATGATCAGCGGCATCAATGCGGTGCCTAAGCTCCTTTCTGTGGCCTTCTATGAGCGGCAGATGCATGGGCCTGGGCCGGAAGCGCAGGTGCCGGAGTTCAAAGGGGAAAAGAGAGACGTCTATTATCTGCTGTTTGACGAGTACGGCGGAGAAGAAAATCTTCAAACGTATTTCCAATACGACAACAGGGAATTTGATCAGGCACTGACGGAGCGGGGATTTTCCGTATCACGCACCAGCCGAAATACAGAATCCTGCTGGACAGACACCATCATCCCCAACCTCCTGAATATGGATTATGTGGTAGATGACGATATGCCCACAGAGGCTCGACGCCAGTATTTGCAGGATCCATCTCTGGTACGGCTGTTCCGGGGAAACGGATATCAGGTAAATCTGGTCAATCACTGGAACTACCTCCGCTTTCCGGGGAAAGAGCTCACCAGCGGACAGCACGAGGCGTCGATTTCTACTTACCTGCTGCAAAACAGTATATTTTATCAGGTCCGTCCCATTCGGGAAAAAATCGAGCTGCGCATCTTTCTGAATTATCGGGATAACTATGTCGGCCCGGTAAAAAATGCGCTGAGTGCCCTGAAAAGCTGTGCGGACGCAACCAACGGCCCGACCCTGACGGTGAGCTATATCCAGTGCCCCCATGCGCCATTTGTGTTTCATGCCGATGGCAGTGTGCAGGAGGACAAGGGCATGTATTGGTACTGGAAGGACGAAAGCCTGTATCCCCAGCAGCTTCAGTACATCAATTCCGTGATCCTTGCAACGGTGGATGATATTCAGAAGAAGGATCCCGGTGCGGTGATCCTGTTGCTGTCGGATCATGGAGCACGGGTTCCGCTTCACATGGTAGAGCAGTTCGGCGGACCACGGTTCGATTCAGAAAAGGAAACCCCTGTGATGCAGAATGCGCTGTTGGCCGTCTATGTGCCGGAGCGGCAGATCGCAGTGGAGGGCATGACGGGCATCAATGCTGAGCGGACGGTGATTAATCAGGTCTTTGGGCTTGATATGCCGGAGGTGGCGCCTGCTGAGGGCTATGTGCTGCCGGACTATTTTAATGCCAGACCGAACCCGGATGCACGGCCGGAGCCCACGGAATCCGCAATGCCGAAGCCGCACAAGCGGGAAAAGCCTGCGCCAAAGCATGGGGATAGGCCGGGAAAAGACCATGGCGGAGGCAAGAAGCCACCGAAGGCTGGACATCAGCCATGAGAACAACGTTGAAAACGGTGAATGCCGAAAAGATAAAATAGCCAGAAACGAGGAAAATGATTCATGTCACTCATCAACACCTTTATTGGAACGCCTTTGGGATGGCTTATGTGGCTGTGCTATCGGCTGGTGGGGAGCTACGGCATTGCAATTCTGCTGTTTACCCTGCTGAGTAAGATCATTCTGCTGCCGCTGTCCGTGGTGGTGCAGAAGAACTCCATTAAAATGATCCGGCTTCAGCCGGAGATCAACCGTATTACTGCACAGCACTATGGCGATAAGGATACCATTTCGGATGAGACCATTGCGCTGTATAAGCGGGAAAAGTACAGCCCCATGCTGGGGATGGTGCCCATGATCATCCAGATCATTCTGGTGCTGGGCCTCATCAACGTAATCTACAACCCCATGCAGCATCTGCTGCGGGTGGATGCTGCCACCTGCAAGACCTTTGTGGCGGCTACGGCACAGCTGCTGGGGGGCAGCGAGCTGGGAAGCGGCGCACAGCTGAAGGTCATCGAGGCCATGCGGGATCCTGCCAATTATGACTACTTTATGGGGCTGGCAGCGTCTCTGCCCGGGGTAGACGTATCGGCAATCATTTCCGCAGCCCAGAGCGTCAATACGGTATTTCTGGGAATCAATCTTTCTCAGGTGCCGCCGGTTTGGCCCATTTCGCTGATTACCATTGTGCCCCTGCTGTCCTGCGGCTCAACCTTCCTGCTGTGCTGGGCGCAGAACCGGGACAACGTGCTCCAGAAGGAGCAGGGCTTCCTGAGCCGCTGGGGCGTGACCATCTTTACGGTGGCCTTTTCCACCTATTTCACCTATCTGGTGCCTGCGGGCGTTGGCGTCTACTGGATTGCCAGCAACCTCTTTGCCATTGCGAACCTCTACTTTATGAACTTCCTCTATAAGCCCTCCAAGTACATCGACTATGAGGCACTGGAGGAGAGCAAAAAGGAGCTGGAAGAGCTCAAGGCAAAGGACGCACAGAAAAAGAAAGAACTGGAGCCCTACAAGAAGCAGGAAAAAGAAGATTATCATCGGTTCCTGTCCGATAAGGAGAAAAAGCAGCTGGTATTCTACAGCGAGGGCAGCGGCTTCTATAAGTATTTTGCCGGCATGATCGATTATGTGCTGAAAAACTCGGACCTTGTGATTCACTACATCACCTCTGATCCCAAGGACGCGATCTTCCAGATGAATGAGCCACGGATCAAGCCCTATTACATCGGTGAGATGAAGCTCATTACGCTGATGATGAAGATGGATGCGGACATGGTGATTATGACCATGCCGGATCTTGAAACCTATCATATCAAACGCAGCCTTGTACGGAAGGATATTGAATATATCTACACCGACCATGGCGTCAGCAGCGACAATATGACCCTGCGTACCCATGCACTGGATCACTATGACACCCTGTTTGCGGTAGGCCCGCATCAGGTGGAAGAGGCGCGTGCCATTGAAAAGCTCTACAACTTAAAGCCCCGCCGTCTGGTCAAGGTGGGCTATGGCCTGCTGGATGAGATGACGGAGGCGTGGGAGAATACTCCCAAGGTGCCCCATGAGAAGAAGACCATTCTGGTGGCACCCTCCTGGCAGAAGGATAACATCATGGACTCCTGCATTGACACACTTATCGAGCAGTTCCTGCGCCCCGGGGTTCGGCTGATTATCCGGCCCCATCCTCAGTATGTTCGTCTCTACGGGGAGAAGATCGAGGGCCTTGAGGCCCGCTACAAGGACAAGCTGGGAGAGGACTTTGTCATTCAGACGGACTTCAGCTCTACGGATACCGTATACAGCGCCGACCTGCTGGTGACGGACTGGTCCAATGTTGGCTTTGAATTTGCGCTGTCTACCCTGAAGCCGGTGCTCTATATCAATACGCCCATGAAGATCATGAACCCCGAGTATGATAAGATCGATGTGGTGCCCTTTGATATTCGGATCCGGGGTCAGCTGGGCGGTGAGCTGGGGCTGGATGAACTCCAGAAGGCCGGCGATATGGCCATGGATCTGCTGTCCCGCCCGGAGGAATTCCGTGAGACCATTCAGGCGGTGAAGGAAAAGGAAATCTATAATCTCGGCCACGGTGCAGAGGCTGCCGGACGCTATATTGTCCGTCGGCTGGAGGGCAAGAAGCGCTGAGAACATCCACTGATCAAACTGAATTTATATTAGGAGGAACATCAATCATGAAAAATGCAAAAAAACTGCTGAGCTATAGCTACTTTGGATTCTTTACCGCACTGCTGCTCAGTGCACCTGCCTTTGCCTATCTGGATCCCGGCACCGTGACCTATGTGGTGTCCATGATCGCTGGCCTGTTCATTGCAGGCGGCGCAGCACTGGCAATTTTCCGGCGGAAGATCAAGCTGTTCTTCCAGAACCTCGGAAAGAAAAAGGATACCACTGCTGCGGAGAATAAAGAAAAAGTGGGCGGCGAGTTTGATCCCATGGAAGAAGTCGATCCCATGGACGACAAGAAGTCCTGATGCATATGGAAGCTTGTCATGAGAAAAGACTGCTGACCGATGCGGCCGTTGCTTTTATCGAGGAGGCACTGGGCGTTCGGAAAGAGCAGATTCGGGATGTGCAGCCCACATCTGCCGGCATGACCAACCGATCCTTCCGCTTTTCCTGCAATGGTACATCTTATATCCTGCGGGTACCGGGAGAGGGGACGGACAAGCTTATCAACCGACGGCAGGAAGCGGAGAACTATCAGGCACTGTCCGGAGACACCATCTCGGATCATGTGGTGGCCATCAGCCCGGATACCGGCTATAAGCTGGCAAAATACTGGACCGAGACGCGAAACTGCAATCCGCAGGATCCGGAAGAGGTGCAGGCTTGCATGAAGCTGCTGCGGCAGTTTCACGGGAAGGCACTGAAGGTGCCCCATGCCTTTGACGTCTACCGGGAGATTGACTTCTATGAGAGCCTTATGGGAAAGTCTGTCTATTCGGATTATGATGAGGTGCGGCTCCGGTGTCTGGCTATGCGGCCATTCCTGAATTCACTGGATCGGCAGTATGTTCTGACGCATGTGGATGCGGTGCCGGATAATTTCCTGTTTGTGAAGGAAAACGGGCAGGAGAGCCTGCATCTTATCGACTGGGAGTATGCGGGGATGAATGATCCCCATCTGGACATTGCGATGTTTGCCATCTATGCCGGTTATGAGCGGGAGATGATCGATCAGCTCATCGACTGGTATTTTACAGAGGGCTGTGATGCGGATACCAGACTGAAAATCTACTGCTATGTGGCGCTGGGCGGGCTCCTCTGGAGCAACTGGTGCGAGTATAAAAAGGAACTGGGCGTGGATTTCGGCGGTTATGCGCTGATGCAGTATCGCTATGCTTCGGAGTATTCCGCACTGTTTCAGGAATTGATAAAGAAACGCAATGGAGGGAAATAAGGTTTGAATCGGGCAAAGAGAGCTGTCATTATGGCTGCCGGACTGGGCAACCGTATGAGGCCCGTTACAAATACGACTCCCAAGCCGCTGGTGCGGGTCGGGGGAAAGCGTATGATCGATACCATCCTCTCGGCACTCCACGAAAATGGAATCTGGGAGATTTATGTGGTGGTGGGACATTTGAAAGAGGCGTTTGCGGAACTCCCGGAGGAAAACCCGGGGCTGACGCTGATTGAAAATCCGGACTACCTCACATGCAACAATATATCCTCCCTGTACTATGCCCGGGAGCACCTGGAAGATGCGATCATTCTGGACGGAGATCAGCTTGTGCGGGATCCGAAGATCCTGACGCCGGAATTTGAGCGTTCCGGATACTGCTGCGTCTGGCGGGAAGGCCCCACGGACGAATGGCTGCTGACCCTGAACGATGGGATCGTGACCAAATGCAGCAGGACCGGCGGCGATCATGGCTGGGAGCTCCACAGTGTATCCTTCTGGTCTGAGGCTGACGGTCGCCGTCTCCGAGGGCATTTGGAAGAGGAGTACTGCCGGAAGAAGAATACGGATATCTACTGGGATGATGTGGCGCTGTTCTGCCACCCGGATGAGTACCAGTTGGGAATTCGGGAAATTCAGCCGGAAAGCATCCGGGAGATCGACAGCTTTGAGGAGCTGTGCCAGTTGGATCCCAGCTATTGTGAGAAAGAAAAAGCATAAATGCAAAGAGCGCATACCCAAACGGAAAAAGGGGAATGCGCTCTTTGTGAATATTGGAAGGAGAAGCATATGAAGCGGCGTGTGAAAAGAGTCATCCTGTGGCTGCTGACCATTATGATGACCATGTCTGTACTCTCGGCTGGAGCGCTTGCGGCCAGTGGAACTGTGACACCGCAGAACTCGAAGACTGCGGCGCAGACAGCGACATTGTCCGGCTGGCAGGGGCGGGGGAAGGATCATTATTATTACAAGGGTGGAGAACTGGCAAAGGGCTGGCTTCCCTATAACCATGAGTGGTATTATATGGACCCTGTCAGCGGGAAAATGAAAACCGGGTGGATTACTGTAGAAGGGAAAACCTATCATTTGGATCAGGATGGAACACTGGATCTGGGCTGGAAGAAGATCAGCGGCAACTGGTATTGCCTTGGCTATGATGGTGCCATGCTGACGGGATGGATCAAGGTCAGCGGGAAATACTACTTCCTGAACGACAGCGGTATTATGCAGACAGGCTGGGTAAAGGATAGCGACAGCTGGTATTACATGGATGCAGACGGTGTTATGCAGACTGGGTGGCTCAAGGACAGGGATACATGGTACTATCTGAAGAGCAATGGTAAAATGACCCGGAGTGACAGCGTCACGGAAAACGGGAAAAAATATACCTTTAACGGAAGTGGTGCACTGACGCAGACAACTTCGGCGGTATCACAGAATAGCACTACATCCAGTTCAGCAGGTGTTGAGGATTATACGGTATATGTCAGCAATAGCGGAAAGATCCATAAGCGCTCAAATTGTTCAGGTATGAAAAATTATACAGAGATGTCCTATTCGACGGCGAAAGCACGGGGATATAAAGAGTGTAAAAACTGCTACTGATACGACAACAGGAAGGGGATGCTGAAAATCAGTATCCCCTCTTTTTTGAGCCAATTACCGCAAATAGGATCGCCTTGGTGACCAACAGAGCAATCCCGTGGGGCGGCAGCTCCTTCAAAAAATCTGACCCCCTGCATAACGCAGAGGGCCAGACGGGAGGAATTACCCGGAGGGGGGAACCGGGAAAATGAAGCGTGCAGAGTACGATCAGCCGGCACATCTGGATTCCAGCGCCTGCTGGAGCGCAGAGGCACTGGAGGAATGAACATGCAGCACCGGAACACCGTTCTTTTTGGCCTCCTGTGTGGCACAGATCATCATTTTATGGGAGACAGTACCGGTGAACAGGATCATAAGATCCGGCGAACCGATCTTCTTTTTCATGGGGCCGTTTTCCTTGGCGAAAACCTTGGCCTTATACCCGTTCTTTTTGCAGATTTCCTGATAGCGGCAGACCATACATTCATTGCCGCCAATGATAACAACGCTCATAAAGGTATCCTTTCTATATGGTTAAACAAAACTAACTAATGCGTAAAAATAAATGGTTAGACATTACTAACCTAAATGCATTTTACCACAGGTTTCCTATCCTGTCAATAGGTCTTTATTAAAAATTCAGGAATCTACGATTTATTTTACAGCAGCAGGAAGGCCGATTTTACATTGCTATTCTATACTATCTGTGGTAAAGTTAAAGAGAAAGGAGTTGGTTTTATGCCTACAACTTATGCCCATTATCGGTTTGGATGTGATGCGCTGGCGGCGATGCCTGAGGATATTCAAACGATCATAAAGCAGCACCGGCAGATTTTTGACTTCGGCGTGCACGGGCCGGATTTGTTTTTTTACAACAAGCCCTTTAACCTGAACCGGATTAATCAGATCGGCTACAGCAGCCATGAAAGAACCGGCACGGCGTTTTTTACTCAGGCGGCGAAAGCGGTCAAGTCTGCTGCGGATCAGGATGCGGCGCTGAGCTATATATTGGGCGTTCTTTGCCACTTTGCACTGGATCGGGAATGCCACCCCTATGTGGCGGAGAAAGAGCAGACCGGAGCAAGCCATTCGGAGATTGAGTCGTCCTTTGACCGGTATCTGATGGAAAAGGATGGTCTGGATCCCCTGCGCCATAAAGTGACCCGGCATTTGGTCCCATCGCAGCTCAGTGCGCTGGCCATTGCGGACTTTTACCCGCCGCTGACCCCTAGGGATATCTACCATACGGAGAAGGCCATGGTGTTTTATCTCAATGCACTGATCGCCCCGCCGGGGCCTAAGCGCAAGGCAATTCTGGCGGGCCTAAAGGCGGCAGGACAGGCCTCCACGGGAGATATGCTGATTCCCCTGCGGCAAAATCCAAAGTGCTGGGACAGCGACAAGATCCTCTGGGAGCACTATCAGGATGCGCTGCGCCTGATGGACACCCTGCGGCCCGAGCTGCTCGCCCACATTCAAACCGGTGCGCCGCTGGGGATCGGGTACTGCCATACCTTTGGCGCAGAGTAAGGACGGACAAAAGAAGGAGAAAAAGAAAATGAGTAAATTTAAGCTGAATCAGCGGGAGAAGGCATGGATCCTCTATGATGTGGGCAACTCCGCCTTTACCATGCTGGTCTCTACCCTGATCCCCATTTATTTTAATGCGCTGGCTTCCTCGGCAGGGGTGTCTGACACCAATTATCTGGCCTACTGGGGCTATGCAGGCTCCATTGCTACGCTGCTGACGGCCATCATTGGGCCGGTGTTCGGTACGCTGGCAGACCGAAAAAATTATAAAAAACCCATTTTTACCATTGCACTGGTGTTGGGCGTTGTATCCTGTGCAGCGCTGGGTGCGGCATGGAGCTGGATCTCGTTCCTCGTGATCTTTGTGTTTTCCAAGGTGTGCTATTCTTCATCGCTGGTGTTCTATGACGCAATGCTGCCGGAGACCACCACGGATGATCGCATGGACAATGTATCTTCTCAGGGGTATGCCTTTGGATATATTGGCTCCTGCATTCCCTTTATTGCCTGCCTTGTGATCGTGCTTATGAGCGATAAGCTGGGCATCAGCCAGTCTGCGGCGATGTCCATTGCCTTTATCATTACAGCAGCATGGTGGCTGGTGATGACCATCCCGCTGCTGAAGACCTATCATCAGACGCAGTATGTGGAGGCCCACGGGAATCCCTTCCGGCAGAGCTTTGGACAGTTGGCCGGTACCTTCCGCAATATTCGGAAGGAAAAGCACATTTTCCTGTTCCTTGTGGCGTTCTTCCTGTTCATCGATGGCGTCTATACCATCATTGACATGGCAGTAGCTTATGGCACGGCAGTGGGGCTGGATACCACTGGGCTGCTGCTGGCACTGCTGCTGACGCAGTTCGTGGCGTTCCCCTTTGCGATCCTGTTTGGACGGCTGGCGTCCAAGTACGATACCGGTCTGCTGATCAAGGTGTGCATCGTAGCCTATACAGGCATAACCATTTTCGCAGTATTCCTGGCATCTCAATGGCAGTTCTGGGTGCTTGCGGTGTGCGTAGGCATGTTTCAGGGCGGTGTACAGGCGCTCTCCCGTTCCTATTTCGGGAAGATCATTCCACCGGAGAAGTCCGGCGAATACTTTGGTCTGTTCGATATCTGCGGCAAGGGAGCGGCCTTCATGGGTACGGCCCTGATCTCCGTGGTGACGCAGCTGTCTGGCAGCCAGTCCATGGGCGTTGGAGCACTGGTGATCGTATTTGTGGGCGGTTATCTGGTGTTCCGGGTGGCAGACCGCAGCTGTAAAGAGGCTTTGACCAATAAGTAAAAACAGAAAGGCGGTCCGTTCAACAGCACGGGCCACCTTTTTGATGGAGCAGAATGGAATGCCAAAAGCCTCCCCTGGTCAGAGGGAGGCTTTTGGCTGTTTCGGGGGAGTCCAACCCCGAAACAGAGGGGTGAAAGAAAGAAGGTAAACCAGCATTCGCCGGTGGAACGGGCAAGGAACACTCGAAATTTTATATATTCGTAACATTCTTCATGAAACTTTCACATTTCTATGGTGAGTATAGCATTTGCTATGGAATATGTCAAGGAAACTTTATCACAAATTTGTAATAATTGTGGGATTGCACAAAAACAACAGGAATAATACAGTGGATATGACTGCGTATACAGAGAATTGGCGGCCGGAAATGGTTGATTTTCGAAATAAGCCGTGATAGGATGAAATAGAAGGGAGGCTTTCACCATGGCATTGCAAAAGCGCCAGCATGGGCTGGATCTCATAAAAGTATTGGGGATGTATCTGGTGATCCTCTACCATGTGGTCTATCCGCATATGCCGGATGTGGTGACAGCACCCACGCTTCATGGTTACCTCCGATACTATTTGGAGACTTTTTTGGGGTGTTGTGTCCCACTGTTCTTTATGGTCAGCGGCGCATTGGCGCTGCGGCATCCGGCAGACCTGAAAAGGAATACACGGCGCTGTGTGCATCTGCTGGTGATTATGATACTGTGGGTATTTTTGGCGCTGAGCTGCATCCTGCTGCTGCGGCGGCAGTGGCCCGGCTGGAATGAATTCTTTGCCATTGCATGGGAGCTGCGCATCGGATATATTCAATATCTCTGGTTTCTACCCTGCTTCCTTTTTCTGTGCCTGATCACCCCGGTGCTCAGCGCTCTGAAATTCCAGTCACCGAAGATCTATCGCTATCTGATGGTACTGATGGCAATCCTGACCTTTGGAGATGTGTTCCTCAACGATGGAGAGTACCTGATTCGGTGGGGGCTGGGGCAGCTGGACGGGCGCAGCTGGGATCGTAGCTTTTTCTGGTATGTGAACTTCTTTGGCATCTACTATTGGTACAGCCTTGTCTACTATGGGCTGGGGGACTGGCTGATGACCTGCGAACGATTTCAGAAGAAAAAGGGCTGGCTGTTAGCGGCGATCCCGGTGTGCATGCTTTGCCTGTTTGTTACGGCCATGGCCCGGAGCCGTGTGGGACTGGTGACCTATAATCATGTGTACTATAATTACAGCAGTATTTTTGTGCTGGGGATTGCATCGGCGGTATTCCTGCTGCTGCGGGATGTAACGCTGGGCCAGCGGCTGGCCAAAGTCAGTACATCGATGGCAGAGTGTTCTCTGGGCATCTATCTGGTTCATTGGCTGGTGCTGGAGGCACTGCGGCAGTTGGCACCGGGGATCATGAGCAGAACGCTGCTGTTTCCGGCACTGGCACTGCTGATCCTTTTGCTCTCCTGGGGGATCGTGTGGATCTGCATGAAGATCCCGGTGGTGCGAGGACTGTTTACGCTGGCTGGGAGTGGAAAGGGAAAATCGTGAATAGAAGAAACAGTGCTGCGGAACGTACTTCCACAGCACTGTTTTTTATGATTCCTGCATGAAAGGCTCGGGCGCCTCAGTACGCTCCGGCGTTTTGGCCCAGTGGGCCGCAACCGCCTGCCAAAACCGTTCACCATCCCGCTGGCCGGTTTCGTAGCCTACCTTCAGACGGTCAAGATCCCGTTCCAGACGTCCAATTTCCAACTCTGTCTGAGGCTGAAGCACCAGAACACGGCCGGAACGGCTGAGCTGGGCCAGATGTTCACGCTCGGCGGCATAGATCTCATCCTCCCGCTGGAGCTTGTCCAGCAACAGGGGATAGTCGTGATACAACCGCTTTCCGACATTGCGCATAAGACCGGAGGGCTTCTTTTTGCGATAGGAGAGCCGCCGGGTCAGAAGGACGACCACCCGGTCGTATTCCGGATGCTGGTCCAGAAACTCCAGGCCCAGCCGGGAGGATGCGCCGCCATCCAAATAGAAATCATCCCCAATGGCGACCTTGCGGCAGAGATAGGGCATGGAGCAGGAGGCGGCCACAGCGGTGAGAAAGTCGGAGCTTTCATCCCGGTTGATAAATTCCGGCTGACCGGTGCGGCAGTTCGTGACGCCCACATAGAACTGCCGGGCGGGATCCAGAAAGGCTTCGCTGTCAAAGGGCAAAACATGCTGAAGATCCCGGAGGATGAAGTCAAAGCCAACCAGATTGTGCTCATAGCGCAGGGCCTTGGTGCCCACATATCTGGGGTCAAGACCGTAGGACAGAACAATGTCCCGACAGCGCCCGGGCTGCTTTGCCACATAGCCAAGACCGTTTAATGCGCCGGCAGAGACGCCCAGAACGCAGTCCGGGTAAATATCGTGCTCCATAAAAACATCCAGAACACCGGAGGTGTAGATGCCCCGATAGGAGCCGCCTTCCAGTAAAATCAGATTTTTCATAAGTGCCTCCCAAGAGAGATTTTCAATCTGAGGCTATCATAAAACGAAACGGCTCCGCTGTCAACCGGGCGGCGGAAAAACCATGGGGCTCCCTCCGTTAAAACAACACATATGGGAGGCTCCACTCCATTTGTCCCATTGTTTCGGGAGAGAACTGTGGTATAATTAAGCTATCAAACTATAGAGATGGGAAGTGTCCGATATGGAAAGCCGCTATGCACATCTGCTGTCCCCCTTCAAAGTGGGGAATGTTGTATTCCGCAACCGCATGTTTACTGCGCCCATGGGCCTGCATGCCCTTCAGGGCGGAGAACTCTATCCCACTGAGGCAATCATCACCCACTACGCCAATAAGGCCAAGGGGGGCGCTGCGGTGGTGACCTGCTCCGGCACCGGCGCTTATCCGGTCACGCCGGACAAGGATCATATGGCCTATGATCTCTACATCGGCCATAGCCAGCATTATCTGGCCCAGCTGGCCGATGCCATTCACTTTTACGGCGCAAAGGCGTCTATGGAGATTCAGGCTGCCACCAAGGAGCGGGGCTATTATGTCTCCGGGGGGCTTATGGTGCCCGGGCCGGGCATGGTACCGGGTCAGCCAACCAAGGAACTGACCCGCGAAATGCTGACGGAGATCAAGGAAAACCTTCAGGATCAGGTGAAAATCTTAAAGCGCATTGGCTATGATATGTGCATGCTGCATATGGCCTATGATATGGGCCTTTTCGGCGGGTTCCTGAGCCTGAAAACCAACCATCGGGAAGATGAATACGGTCCTCAGAGTTTGGAAAATCGCCTTCGGTTCCTCAATGAGTGCTGTGATGCCATTCATCAGGCGGCGGGGAAGGACTTCCTCATCGAGCTGAGAATGTCCGGCGAGCTGCCGGAGGGGGCGGGCGTTACCATTGATGACGCATGTCAGATGGCAAAGCTTGTGGAGGGCCATGCGGACATACTCCATGTCCATGCGGCAACCGGCTGGCAGGCTCACTGCATGAGCTTTGAGCCGGATACGCCCAACCTGTGGATGGCCCAGCGGATCAAAGAAAGCGGAGCGAAGATCCCTGTGCTGACCATTGGCGGCTATCAGGATCTGGATGAGATGGAGGATGCCATAGCTACCGGCAAGGCAGATCTGATCTCCATGGCCCGGGGCTGGCTGGCAGATCCCAATTTGGGCACCAAGGCCTATGAGGGGCGGGGGGAGGATGTGGTCCCCTGCGTCAAGTGCATGCGCTGCCATGATTCGGCCTGCATTGACGGCGTGACCTTTGTGTGTACGGTGAACCCCCTGATGGGCATTGAGCATGAGATGGAAAAGCTGAATCAGCCCCCGAAGACCATCAAAAAGGTCGCAGTGGTAGGCGGCGGCCCTGCGGGTATGCAGGCGGCACTGACTGCGGCGGACCGGGGCCATCATGTGACGCTTTTTGAAGAGAAGGAGGCTCTGGGCGGCCAGCTGAATTTTGCGGATTATGCCCAGTTCAAGCACTCGCTGGCAAAGTATAAGGAGTTCCTGATCTATCAGCTGGGGAAATCCCCTGTGGAGGTGGCGCTGGGTGTAAAGGCCACCCGTGAGATGCTGGTGAAGGGCAATTATGATGCCGTGATCGTAGCGGTTGGCGCATCGCCGCTGATCCTGCCCATTCCCGGCGCAGAGATGGCGGTGCCTGCCCCGGAGGTCTACGGCCATGAGGCACAGCTGGAGCAGCAGGTGGTGGTCATTGGCGGCGGTCAGGTGGGCTGTGAGACAGCACTGCATCTGGTGGAGCAGGGCCACGATGTTACGGTGCTGGAGATGCAGGAGAAGATTCTGGTGGATGCGTCTGCTTCCTACCGGAACCGGCTGACACGGAATATGGGCTATCACGAAAACCTGAAGACAGTTACCGGCGGACGCTGCACCGGCATTACGGCAGAAGGCGTTGCCTATGAGGATTCGGAAGGCAAGCAGCAGCTGCTGCCCTGTGGAAGCGTGGTTATGGCTGCGGGCATGCGGCCCCGTCAGGCGGATGCGCTGGCGCTCTATGATCCCGCCTATCGGGTCTATACGGTAGGCGACTGCGATAAGGCTGCCAACGTGCAGAAGGCGGTTCGGGCTGCTTTTGCTGCCGCAATCTCTCTTTAATTAAAAATGAAAAATGCTCCGCCGTGAACCCGAATGGGATTCACGGCGGAGCTTGTAATTTCGGAGGTTACTTGGACTGTTCTGCGGCAATCTCTGCGGCAGTTTTCACCGGAGTGTAGCTGTGCTCATTGTCCAGAGTCTCATAGGGCTCGGGCCACGGTACGGTGTTCTGGGGGGGCATGATCACGCTATAGGGGAGGTGCAGGGGGCCGGGATCCGTTACGTCAGGATCCTGTCCCAGCGTCACAGGGCCAATGCCCTTCTCTACAGGTGCAGTGAGGCGCTCATAGTCATCGTGGGCAAAGTTTGTCATGTCCAGCTTGCCCATGATATCCGGGCAGACCTGCTCATGGAGGTACAGCCAGCGGCCATGCTCCAGCACGAAATCAGAGCCGTAGCGCTCCCAGAGAACGTTGCAATAGGGATACTCGTGGCGGTTGAGACGGCAGAAGATCACGCCGGGGGTGATAAAGCTGCCCCGGGCAGATTTTCCGTCATCGGCTACCTCGATGATGTCCGTAAACAGGGTGTGGACAGATGCCTCCATGAGAGGACGAGGGTCGTGTCCGCCAATCTCGGGATAGATCTTCTGCACATTCAGGGAGTTCTGCATGGCCATGTTGTCATAGGAGGTGACGGAACCCTTCCAGACCTGCTCCCAGCCGCGCATGCGGCCAAAAATATGACCCCAGGAGCACCAGTCGTTCCGGCTCCAGATCTGGCCCCATTCGCCGGCAGCATCGGCACGGCCATGGAGATAGGTGTGCTGCGCCTTAACGTTTTCTACCTGCTGGCTGGCAGCGGCGTTGAGAACCCGCTGATGGAGATCAAGATGCTTCTTTCTCATGTTAGTCCACCTCCCAGTAGTCTGGATGGCCCTCGGGGCCGTAGCTGTTGTCCTCGTTGAAGGTTTCATAGGGGACCGGAGCCGGGGGATAGTTGTCCAGCCAGTTATAGCGCTCGTTGTGGACCCGCATGGACAGGGTGGGCGTGCCAAATTCCACATAGGCGGCATTGTCCGTATCGGGCAGGTCGACAGGCTGTTCCATATAGTTTGCGCCGGCCTCGCTCTGGAGGTCTGTGGCGATTACCACATGCCAGATCTTCCACTGGCCGTCCTCCTTCAGAAAGTCAATGGCCAGCTTTTCCATATACCAGCGGGCGTCCGCCTCGGTGTTGGAGGTGGGCAGCGTCTCCTGGGAGATGCAGTACCAGAGGCCACGGGCAGTTTTTCCGTCAAAGGCCTCCTGAACGAGACCTGTGGAGATGGGGTGGTGGAACAGGCAGCCGTCTCCACGGTTGGTCCCGGGCAGCTGAGCGATCTTGTCATTGTGGGCGTTGACATAATAATCCCGGATGGCATCCATGCCGATGTAGTAGCCCCAGTTGCGGCCAAAGGAAGCGGTTTTCTTGGCGTCCTCACCGGTGACCCAGAGCTCGGAGAGCTCCTTCTCCCGCCAGTCGTTGGCGATATAGTAGCAGCGCTTGGCGGCCAGCTTTTTGACCTGCTCAACGTCCCATACCCGCTGCATCAGCTGAAGATCAGTAAAGTTTGGCGCGTTCATGCAGAGACCTCCTTCCCATAGGAAAACGTGTTAGCAAAGGTGTCATAGGGCTCCGGGATTCGGGGCGCTTCTGTAAGCGGACGATCAACGGAGTAAAGAGGACGCACTGTTTCGGTTACGGTGTAGGGGGGCAGTTCAAAGTCCTTCAGCGGGGCGAATGCATCGTCTTCGGGGTAGGGAGTCACATTCTTGCCCCAGCTCTGGCCGCAGAGAGAATCCACATCATTGAGATATTGGAGATGCCAAATCTTCCAGTCGTCGTCTTCATAGGTGAAGTCAGCGGCGAAATAGCCCCAGGTCCAGCTGGCCTCCGGGCCGCGGGTGGTGACTTCGGCGTTGCATCCCAAGCAGAACCACAGGCCCTTGGCGGTCTCGCCATCCTCGGCCACTTCGATGACCGGAGCAGTCAGGGGCTTGACGTGGAAGGGGCCGATGCCATAGATCTCTTCATCGGACTTGCTGCCGAGCTTTTCCGGCAGGCGCTTTTGCAGCAGCTGCGCAGACAGCAGATTCCGTGCGACAATGGCATCAAAATAGCCGCGGATGGCCTCCGGGCCTACATAGCTGCCGTCGTTAAAGGTCAGGCAGACGTCGGCCTTTTTACTGAAAAAGGAATCAAAGATTTCTCCCTGCCGATTCAGCAGCAGGCAGTTTACATACTTTCCCATGAGGTTTTTGATGGTACGCTGATCTTCCCAACGCTCCACCAGAAATTCCAAGGTCATAGAGGATCCTCCTATCTATAAAATCATACACCTTATCATACAACAAATAAGAAAAGCGTTCCAATACCGATTGTGTATATTCAATAACCTTGGGTTATAATTCTGTGAATGGTTGAGGATTTTCAGGAATTATGGTATACTAAGCCCAAAGAATCATAGAAAGGAAATAGAACTATGACCAACGAAGAGCAGAAAAAGCTTCAGGCGGAGCATGAAGCAAAATATATGAAATATATGGCGGATTTTGAGGCCTTTGGCGGGGATTTTTCCTCTTGCAGCGGCAACTGCAGCTCCTGCAGCAGTACCTGTGACAGCAAAAATCAGAAAAAAGCTGAGAATGACACCCAGCAGGTGGAGGGTAAGACCCCCAAAAAGGCCCAGCGGATCGTAGCCGTATTCAGCGGCAAGGGCGGCACCGGAAAGTCGGTCGTGACCTGCCTTCTGGCAGATAAGCTTCAGAAGATGGGGAAAAAGGTTGCCATTCTGGATGCCGATCTGGAAAATCCCTCAATCCATTATCTCTATGGCAAGGTAGAGCCCTGCAATTCCGATTCCAAGCAGCTCATCCCCATGACTGCCGACAGCGGCGTACAGTTTATATCCATGGGCAATGTGGAAAAGGACGCCACCCAGCCGCTTCTCAGCTATGGAAAGGACATTGCCGAGGGTGCGCTGTATTTCTATCTGAACGTAAAGTGGCCGGAGGATCTGGACTTCATCCTGGTGGATATGCCCTCTGGGGTGGGTGACGTTCCCCTGCAGATCGGCACCATCATTCCATTCGATGGAGCGGTGTGCGTGGCGAATCCCTCGGATCTGTGCGATTTCCTTGCAAAGAAATCGGTCAACCTCATGCGGATGATCATGATCCCGGTACTGGGCGTGGTGGAGAACAAAACGGTCATTGCGCTGGAGGATGGTCAGGTGCGGCTGGGCACAGATCCAAAGGAGCATGCCAAGGCGCTGGATCTGCCGCTGCTGGCCTCGGTGCCTCTGAGTCTGGAGTTGTCTGTGATGGCGGACTTTGGCCGGATCGCAGATGCTCAGGTGCCGGAGCTTGACAGCGTAGCGGAGCTGCTGGCAAAGTAATGGAGCGGCAAGGCTGTCAGCTATGTCCCAGAATGTGCGGCGCTCAACGGGAGCAGGGGGAATTGGGCTTCTGTGGAATGCCTGCAAGGCTCCATGCGGCCCGGGCGGCCCTCCATTTCTGGGAGGAGCCGCCCATTTCGGGAGAGAGCGGCTCGGGCGCAGTGTTTTTTTCCGGCTGCTCGCTGGGCTGTGCCTTCTGTCAGAACAGTAAGATCAGTCAGGAACGCTTTGGCAAGGAAATCACCACCCGGCGCCTTCGGGAGATCTTCAAGGAACTGATTGAACAGGGGGCCCGCAATATCAATCTGGTAACGCCGACCCACTTCCTGCCGGAGATCCTTCCGGCGCTGGAGCCAAAGCTTCCGGTGCCGGTGGTATACAACTGCGGGGGCTATGAGCGGGTAGAGACCCTTCGGCAGCTGGAAGGGAAGATTCAGATCTATCTGCCGGACCTCAAATTTGCGGAGCGGGAGCTTGCGCAGCAGCTGTGCGGCGCACCGGACTATTTCCCGGTGGCCTGTAAGGCCATTGATGAGATGCTGCGGCAGGTGGGGCCGCCCCGGTATGATGAAGGCGGCATGATGACCAGCGGCGTGATCATTCGCCATCTGGTTCTGCCCGGCCATGTGCAGAATAGCCTGAAGGTGCTGGACTATATTGCCGAGCACTTCCCCAAAGGCAGCGTACTGCTGAGCCTCATGGCGCAGTATGTCCCCTCCGGGCGGGCGAAGCAGATCCCGCCCTTTGACCGAACCGTGACGCAGGAAGAGTATGAGGCTGTGGTGGACTGGATGTATATGCTGGGGCTGGAGGATGGATTTTTACAGGAGCCTTCAGCAGCCACAGATGAATATTTGCCGGATTTTTCTCTGGAAGGTGTGTAAAACATGATCTGTGAAAAAATAGATCTCTATGGCGATCATCGAGTGATGCTCTATACGTATATCCAGCACTGGACTACGGTACAGGGGCATTATCCCAGCCGGGGCGGTGTTGTGGTGCTGCCCGGGGGCGCTTACCTCTATCATGGCACCAGCGAGGGAGAGCCTGTGGCGGCTGCCTTTGCGGCAGCTGGGTATAATGCATATCTGCTGCGTTATTCCATTGGGGATCATGCGGCATTTCCCAATTCTGCGGCGGATGTATGCCGGGCACTGAAGCTGATCCGTGAGAAAAGCGCCAAGTGGGGGCAGAATCCTGACAAGCTGGCGCTGTGCGGCTTCTCCGCAGGCGGCCATGTGGCGGCCTGTGCGGGAACCATGTGGAATCGGGAGGATGTCCGCTGCGCATCCGGCTGCACCGGAGAAGAGGGAAAGCCCAATGCGCTGATCCTTGGCTACCCCTGCATTACCGTGGACATTCAGGGACAGGGGGATATGTATGCACTCCTGCGGGGAAACCGAACGATGGAGCAGCTCCGGGATATTGCTTCCGCAGAGAAGTGGGTGGGGCCGCACACACCACCGGTGTTCCTATGGAATATATATCATGATAAGATGGTCCCTGTGGAGCATGGCCTGAAGCTGATGGCGGCGCTGGCAGAGCAGAACGTTCCCTTTGAGTGCCATACCTATATGGACGGGGCCCATGCCTGCGCGCTGGCAGCACCGGCATCTTCCCTTGGGGATCCGGTGCGGGAGAATGCCCATGTAGCCCGGTGGTTTACGGACTGCAGAGAATGGCTGGGACAGGTGTTTGGTACGCCGGAGCTGGATGTGCCTCAGGAAAATATGAAATCACTGGCCAAGGATCGGGCCCACATGGGCGTTCCGGCCTTCCGAATGAATGGATGACGCAATGAAAGGATTCAGGTGAAGCATCAATGCTGCTGAAAGAGTATAAGGAATTAACCCCGAAAATAAATGGGGGCTATGTGGCCGAGGATGCGTCTGTGATCGGCGATGTGGAGATTGGGGAAAACGCCTCTATCTGGTATGGCGCAGTGCTCCGTGGCGATGTGGACAAGATCAAGATCGGCGCAAACACCAGCATTCAGGACAATGCGGTGGCGCACTGCTCCACCGGCAACGCCACTGTGATTGGTGACAACTGCGTGGTGGGGCACAATGCGCTGATCCACTCCTGCACGGTGGAAGACGGATGCCTCATCGGCATGGGCTCCATTCTGCTGGACGGCTGCCATATTGGCACCGGCAGTATTGTAGCTGCAGGGGCTGTGGTGTCCCCGAATACGGTGATTCCGCCCCACTCTATGGTCATGGGCGTCCCCGGGCGTGTAGTCCGTCAACTGAACGATAAGGACATCGAAGGCATCACCCTCAGTGTGGGCCATTATATCGCCTATGCGGAGGAGCAGCTGCCCAAGTATCATATCTAAGGAGATGATACGATGCCGAATTTCTATGCACATTTGCTCTTTGGCCGGGAGGTAAGCCGCCGCATGCCGCCGGAGCTTCAACGGACGCTGCTGCGTCAGTGGGATGCCTTTTGCTGCGGGAATTTTGGGCCGGATCCGCTGTACTTCTACGTGGGCGGAAGACATGCCGGAGCGGTGCGTCAGGCGGGGATCCGTCTGCACCACGGCAGCGGCAGAGCAGCACTGGAAGCCTACCGCCAGCCGGTAAAGGAGGGGAAGCCCTGCGCTGCGGCCTTTGCGGCGGGCTACCTGCTGCATTTTGCACTGGACAGCCAGATGCATCCCTATGTGCTGCGCACCATTGCGGATGGCACCGTGACGCATTTTGCCTTGGAGGGAGAGTTTGACCGGCGGCTGCTCCGGCAGGACGGGCGCGCCTATCTGGACGCCATGCCCCAGCGTCCTATGCCGCCGGAGCTGCTGCGGGCGGCATCCTATATGGCGCCGGAGGTGACGCCGGATGTGTACCGAATCGCCCTGAAACGCTTCCGCATGGTGTCCTGCCGCATTGGAAACTGGGCCGGTTCACCGGTACGCCATGTGGTGAATGCTGCAAGCGTTCTGCCGCCGGTGCGGGGCATTCGCGGTTCGGTGCTGGAGCAGGAGCCGCAGGGAGATATGCTCCGGTATCTGCGGGACATGGAGGAGATCTTTGCGGCGGCAGTGCCCCATGGGGCAGCGCTGCTGGAGGACTTCTTTGCAGCGGTGGAAGAGGGAAAGCCGCTTCCGGCGGCGCTGGAGCTTGATTATTCAGGGAATGAGGTAGACGATATTGGTATACATTGATAAAGGACGCTGCATTGCCTGCGGAAGCTGTATGCGGCTATGTCCCATGGGCGTATTCACCCGTGGGGAAAGCGGAATTGAGATCCATCCCCGCCGCCGCTGCATCCAGTGCATGCACTGCGCCGGGGCGTGCCCCCAAAAGGCAATCCGATTTGAGGAGCTGAGCCCGGAGGAGGTCTATCCATCGCTGGACGGAGAGCCATTGGAGGATCTGATCCGCAGCCGGCGCTCCATTCGCCACTTTGCGGATCGGCTTCCGCCAAAGGAGCTGGTACAGCATGCTTTGAATATCGCAGCTTATGCGCCCAGCGGGAAGAACCAGCGGGCCTTCCGTTACACGGTGGTATGGGGGGCAAAGCGGGTGCAGATGCTCCGGGATCACTGTATGGCGCTGTGCAGCCAATATGGAGAGGCACCGGAGCTGCCAAAGCTTTTGGCAAAGGGCACAGAC
The DNA here is from genome assembly GCA_959607825.1 of uncultured Oscillospiraceae bacterium. Lineage (GTDB taxonomy): Bacteria > Bacillota > Clostridia > Oscillospirales > Oscillospiraceae > HGM13006. Next base: position 67,031 of record CAUHNW010000004.1, read on the forward strand.
CTTTTAACCTGCGATGCACCCTGCATGATCGTGGCATGGAGTCCGGATGACTGCCTGAATCCGGTGCTGGATCCGGCGGTAGGCATGGCGCAGCTGGAGCTGCTGCTGGTACATAAGGGGCTTGGCACCTGCTGGGGCGGTTATCTCCGGCAGGTCAGCGACCGTTTTCCGGAGATTCGACAGGAGCTGGGGCTTCCGGAGTGCGCCCATGTGCGCTGTGCCCTGATGGTGGGCTATCCCAAGGGAGAAAAGTATCCCAATCCGGTATGGCGGCCAAAGGCCGAGGCCCTGTGGCTGGAACAGGAGGAGGTATAATGGATCGGGTGTTGTGTCCCGGGCAGAAATACCGCCATTTTAAGGGAAAGCTTTATCAGGTGATCTGCGTGGCGACCCATTCGGAGACCCGGGAAAAGCTGGTGATCTATCAGGCCCTTTATGGAGATTACGGAATTTTTGCCCGGCCTGCTTCCATGTTTTTAAGCCCGGTTGACCGGGAAAAATATCCGCAGGCAACCCAGAAATACCGGTTCGAACTGGTAGAAATGGACGAAAAAACAAATTTTTGAGGGGATCATTTGCCGATTACTCTATAAAATTCTGTGTTTCAGTCCAAAAAACTTGCAAATCCTGTGCGTTTGTGTCATAATAAAATGACAAAATGGTTACAAAACCAAAGGGCACAGGAGGCACCTATGAAATTGAATCAAAAATTGCTTTGTATATTATCTGCGCTGGCGATTTGCCTGAGTGTCACTTTGCCGGTGTTTGCAGAGGATGAGACGGAGCTCCTGCGGGTGTACCCGAAGGAGACCAGCGGCGGCGCAGCAATGGTGGCCCGGCAGACCGGAGCGGATGCTTTTACGGCCCACACGTCCAGCGAAGCTGTGGTAGAGATCATCATCCGCTATGAGGGGTTCCGGGCGTATCCCTATAGTGACCCCTCGGGCACCTATATCGGCTATGGCTCCAACTATAACGATGCGGTAAAGGTGCTGGGCGAGAATTGTGAGCCCATTACCGAAGCACAGGCGGAGCAGGTGACCCGGTATCAGCTGGGACTTGTGGATGAGGCACTGAACCGGTTCCTGCAAGCGAATAACATTGCAGTGAACCAAAATCAGTACGATGCGCTGGCGGACTTTACATACGGCTGCGGCATTGGATGGACCACCTATCGCAACGAGGATGGGACTTGGTGCAAGCTGAAGCAGATGCTGCTGGATGATCCCTCCACATGGACTGCGGAACGGACCGCTGAGGCCTTCGGCACTTGGGTAAGGGATGCTACGGGTACCGTATTGCCCGGACTGGTGCGCCGCCGGGAAGAAGAGGCGGAAATGTTCATGGGCGATGCCGGAACGGATACGGATCTGGTGTTTACCGATGTAAAGACCACGGCATGGTACTATACCTATGTGCTGGAGGCAAAGGATCTTGGCCTTATGAACGGCGTTGGAAACGGGAAGTTCCTGCCGGAGAAGGCACTGACCCGGGCACAGCTGGTGCAGGTGCTGGCCAATTATGCGGGGGTGGAGTTGAGCGGCTATACGGAAAGCGTATTTTCCGATGTGGCTGCGGGCACATGGTATGCCCCGGCTGTGGCATGGGCGGCGGAAAACGGCTATGTCAACGGCTATGAGAATGGCACCTTCCAGCCGGATAAGGCAGTGACCCGTGAGCAGCTCTGCTGCATCCTCTCCCGGTATCTGGCCGGTCAGGGACAGATCTTTGGTGATCAGACGCTGACCTTTACAGATTCGGAAAGCATCAGCGGCTATGCCCTGGAGGATGTGCGGAATTGCGCATCCATCGGTCTCGTCAATGGCCTTGGGGACGGGCGATTTGCACCCAAGAACCAAACGACTCGTGCACAGGCAGCAGCGATCCTCGTGCGGATGGCGCAGCTTTGATTGTACAAAGCAGAGCAAAAGGAGACGCTTTATGCGGGATATTTACCTAATCGATTTTGAAAATGTAGCCTCTGAGGGACTCAGCGGCATTACCTACCTGTCCCCGGAGGATCAGGTTATCATCTTTTACAGCGCAAACTCCAATCGCCTGAGCATGAAAATGCACATCCTGATTGGCAAGAGCGTGTGCAAGCTCAGCTACTTTGAAGTCAGCGTGGGCGGAAAAAATGCACTGGATCATCAGATCTCCACATGGCTGGGGTATTTGATCGGTACCAATGCGGCCCAGCGGAGCTATTATATCGTCTCCCGGGATATGGGCTACAAGCATGTGGCGAATTTCTGGGCGGTCAATGATGGAAAGCCGAGAGTACGCTGCGTGGAGACCATCCGGGCAGCCGTTCGGCTGGAACGGATCCGTCAGGAGAAGGAAGCGGCGGCGCAGCGGACGCAGCCTGCGGATGAACCGCTGCCTGTAGAGCAGGAAGCAGCACCTCAGACACAGGAACCGGAGCCGACTCCGGTGGTGCCGGTGCCGGTACCTGCCCCGGCTGCATTGCTGGCAGTAACAGAGCCGGTGCTGGAGCTGGCCGCCGCAAAGCAGCTTGAAGAGGAGCAGGCGGCAGAGCAGACTGTGGTGCAGGAGACTGTGGCGGAGGAGATCACCTTGCAGGAGATCGTTGGCCCCATGGAGGAAAATCAGGCGCAGCCGGAGGAGAATCCAGAAGGCCCCCAGGAGCCGCTGGAATCCCTGGAAGAGCCGGAGCCTGGAACATCCAAACGCAGCAGAAGCCGTACCCGGTTCCGCCGGAATCGCAGCAGAAGCCACAGCACATCGCAGGAAGCCCAGAAATCAAACGGGAAGGATGCGGAAAGAACGGAGCTCAAGGCTGTTGTGGTGGCGCAGGAGCCGCCGCAGGAGACAAAACAGCCGGAGAAGCCGGGAGCTCCCAACAAGCCGTCCGGTACGGAACGCTACAGCACGAGCTTCTGGCAGAAACCGAGAACTGAGGCAAAAACAGAAGCTAAGACAGAGGCTAAGCCGGAGCCCAAAGAGGAACGGCACACGGAGGAAAAGCGTCCCACGGCTGCCGGCACAGAGCGCAAAAAGACCTCGAAGCCGGAACAGCCCTCAGAGCCACAGCAGCAAAATAAGCCGGAACAGAAGCAGGAGCATAAGTCGGAGCGTCACCTGGAGCGGAACAAAAATGCAAAATCCGATGCCCAGCGGGAGCAGAAAAGGCAGGACGTGCAGAGGGATGATACTGCGGCGAAACCTGTAGGGCAGACAAAAAAGACCGAGAAAAAGCCTGCCAAACCGAAGACGGAAACGCACAATCTGGAGCCGCTGCCCAAACTCATTGCGCCATATCCGCAGCTTCAGGAGAGCACTCTGCGGGAGCTGGTTCTCAGCAACAAGCGTCAGGTGCTCTGCAATACCCTCAGAAAGCAGCTGGGGCAGGAAAAGGGCCTTGCGCTCTATAATGAGATGAAGAAAACCCTTTGGAAATAATAAGAAGTCCCATCGTCAGATCGTCTGACGGTGGGACTTTTGTAGTGCCGTGTATTTCAAGCTCGGAGATAGAGAACGGCATCCTCTGGAATCTCGATAAACTGCGGGCCGTTCTGCATGGCAGCGTGGACGTCCTTGGTGATCTCCCAGCGTAGCAGCGTCTGTCCGCCATCCAGCGAGATCATCAGGATATCGGAGAAGGCACCATCGATCTCTTCGGCAATGGTATAGGCAAAGCAGCGGGGGCCGGCAGCCCGGGCGGGGCGCATTTTACGGGCCCGGATCCCCAGATAGGCGGCGTCTGCGGGGACGCCGGACTGGGGCAGCGGAAGGGTAACGCCCCATTCCGGTACGGAAACGGTGGTGTCTGTATATTGAGCAGGGGACACATTTTTACAGCCTGTCAGTATGGCAGCGGTGCAGGTAAGGGGCTGACGGAACAACTCCCACTTGTCTCCCATCACATCAATGGCACCGTCTTTATAAACGGCAATGCGGTCGGAGATCCGATAAACCTCGTCCCGGTCATGGGACACGAACAGCACCGTGCCGTCATATTCCCGCAGGGTACTGAGCAGCTCACGCTCCAGCTCCCAGCGCAGGTAGGAGTCCAGCGCAGAGAAGGGCTCATCCAGCATTACGATGCCGGGCTTGCCAATGAGCATTCGGGCCAGCGCACATCGCTGCTTCTGGCCGCCGGAGAGTTGACCGGGGGTGTGATGCTCCAGACCTTCCAGATGGAATTTTCGAATATATTTGGCAACCAGCGCCGAGTTTTCTGATTTTGACTTTTTCTCTCGGATGCCGCAGAGAATATTTTCTACCACGGTCATATTGGGAAACAGCGCATAGTTCTGGAACAAAAGGCCTACCTGACGCTGCTGAGGCGGGAGATTGATCTTCTTTTCCGAGTCAAAAACGGTAACGCCGTTTAATACGATGCGGCCGGAATCCGGCTGTTCGATTCCGGCAATGCAGCGAAGTGTCATACTTTTGCCGCAGCCGGAGCCTCCTAACAGGGCCAGAACACCGCTGTCCTGCTGAAATGCCACGTCAAGACGAAAACTTCCCAAATTCTTTTTGATATTTACTTCTATGGACATGCGCTCACCACCGATTCTGTTTCCGGTTCTTTCCACCGGAGAAGTAGTTGATAAACATAATGATCACCAGTGCGATCACCAGCATAATGACCACCCATACGCCAGCGGTGGCATAGTCGCCATCCTTGATGACGTTGGCAATCTTCTGAGAGATGGTGCCGGTTTTTCCGGCGATATTGCCTGCCAGCATAGCAGTGGCGCCATATTCGCCCAATGCCCGTGCAAAGGTCAAAACGGTGCCGGAGGCAACGCCGGGGCCTGCTGCGGGCATGACAACCCGCCAGAAGATGGTGCGCTCCTTCATGCCCAGGGTTCGGGCAGCGTAGATGAGATCCGGATCCACCTGCTCAAAGGCAGCCCGGGCGTTTCGGTACATCAGCGGAAACGCAATGACGGAGGCGGCGATGATACAGCCCAGCCATGTCTGTACAACCTTGATGCCCATCTGCTCATAGAGAAACGCACCGATGGGACGGCGCAGAGAGAAGAGCAGCAGCAGGAAGAAGCCTGCAACGGTGGGGGCCATGACCATGGGGAGCGTCAGAATGCCGTCCACCACGGCGCGGGCCTTGGGCCCCATTTTCAGAACCTTGCGGGCGGCAAACAGCCCGAGAAAGAAACAGATGACGGTAGCAACGATGCCGGTTTTCAGGGAGATCCAGAAGGGGCTCCAGTCAAACCCTTTGGCCATTTCAATAATTTGCTGCACAAGAAAACCTCCTGACAGCGGCACACTGCCGCAAGATCAACGCATAGCTTATCATGGGACGGAGAAAACTGCAAGACAAGAAGCACCGGGGCAGGCAGACTGCTGGGAGCAGTGCCTGTCCCGGTGAGGAAAAGCTCAATTACTTGTTTACGATGAAGCAGTACTCCTCATAAGCGTTCAGGCACTGCTCGGTCTGCAGGAACTCGAGGAAGTCAGCAGCAGCAGCGCTCTCGGCCTCGTCAGCCTCGGGGTTCTTTACCAGGCAGACAGGATAGGTAATCGCACCGGTGAGGGTGCCGTCATCCTGTGCGATGATGGTCAGATCGTTCTGATGGTTGTAGTAGTCGGAATAGTAGATGGCAGAAACCTCAACGGCACCCTCTGCAGCCTTGGCAGCTGCTACCTCTACGTCATCGGCTTCATCGATCTCAATGCCGCCCAGTGCAGCGGAGATCTCCTCAGTGGTAATGGAAGCGGGATCGTCGTTCTCGGGAAGCACGCCCAGAGCGATCAGAGCGATGCGGCTGTACTTCCCAACCGGTACGCTGCCGCCGCACAGAGCCATGGACTTCGCATCGGCAAGGTTGTCCCAGCCGGTAACGGCAGTTTCCGTGTCGTTGCCCTTTACCAGGCAGAGATCATTGGCCAGCAGGTTGACGATGGAGCCGTCTACCACAAGACCGTCAGTTTCGTCCAGTGTGGTAACCTGTGCCTTGCCAGCGGAGAAGAACAGGTCATGGCCAATGCCGTTGGCTTCTTCGATGCCGGAGAGCAGCTTGCCGGAAGAGCCGGTGTTGTACTCAATGGTAACATTGGGCTGAACTTCCTTGTAGGCGGGGATGATGACATCGGAGAACACAGCTTCCAGAGAAGCGGCAATGTCGATGTACACGGTGGTCTCAGCCAGCTGCTCAGGAGCAGCTTCCTCAGCGGGAGCAGCCTCTTCGGCAGCGGAAGCGGCGGTGTCCTCGGCGGGGGCAGCCTCTTCAGCAGCGGAAGCGGCGGTCTCTTCGGGGACAGCATCGGTTACAGCGGCGGCAGTCTCAGCAGGCGCTTCGCTGGCAGCGGAAGCTGCTGCGGAAGAGTCAGCGCTGTTGCCGCAGGCACACAGCCCAAGAACCATGCTCAGGCACAGGCCGAGGGAAAGAATCCTTTTTCTCATGGAACATTCCTCCGTTAAATATTTGTTTCGACTTATGATACCAATTTTTTTTCAGATTGTCCAATTGTAATATACAATATGGATTATGAATTACATAGGCAATTACCTTTTGAAATGAGATGTAAAACAGGCCCGCTGCCGCAGAACCGTGCGGCAGCGGGCCTGACCTCTTTCAGGAACGCTTGGAAAGCTGCTTGGAAAAAACACTTGGGCCGCCCGGCACAGATGATCCCATCTGATACCGGACGGCCGTTATGGAAGGAGTGAAATCAGATTACTTGGTCAGATAACGTTCGACTGCGGCCTGTGTGATCTCTTCCATGGTATGGATGCCCATACCCTCCAGAGAAGCACAGTAGTTATCCCACTCGGCATCGATATCCAGCTGCCCGGTGATGAACTTCAGACGCATCTCTTCCTGATAGGTTTCGATGTCATTCTGCAGGTCAGCCTTGTGCTGGGATTCCTCGGTGGTGTAGCTGAGCCAGCGCTCGTTGGGCATGGTCTCGTCAGAGCTGTCATAGGCATCTACCCAAGTAGGAACCGCTGCCTTCTGGGCCTCGGTATAGGTCATCTCCTGTACGGAAAGGTCGGTGAGGCAAGGGAAGCCGGGGTTGATGTACAGGCTCTGGCACAGCTGCCAGTCAAAGCCCTGAGGGTTATTCAGAATCAGGTCGGTGAACTGGGGCTCGCCATTCTCGATGGTGTAGGTGTCGCCCTCGATACCATAGTTGGCCAGCATATGGCCCTCATCGGAGAACAGATAGTCCATGTACTGAATGGCCAGCTTGGGATCGGAGCACTGAGTGGAGATGGACAGCGAGTACTTATCTGCTGCCTTGACGCCGATGAAGCCGGTGTCGAGACGATCCCCTTCGTTCAGACGGATCTGACCCATGGGCTGAAGATCAAAGTCGGGGTTGTTGGTGCTGTTCAGATAACCGGCAATGGCCGCAACGTCTTCCTTGAAGATGCCGCCCATGTCGTTGAAGATCACGTCCTGGGGAGGCTTGGTGTCGGACTCATTGTAGGTGACAAAGTCTACGCTGATGTAGCCCTTTTCGTAGTATTCATGGAGCTTTTTCAGGTATTCCTTATAGTTATCGGTGAGGGCACCAGGTTGGAGCTGACCATCGACCAGACGGTCCACAGCGCCATAGGCGGTTTCCAGCAGGTCACATTTGCCTTCGGAGAGCACTACAAGGCTGTCGGTGAGACCCAGATCCTTGAAGGCTTCCAGCACCTGATCCAGCTCGGATACGGTCTTGGGGATGGCAAGGCCGGTCTTGTCCAGAATATCCTGGCGAATCCAGTAGCCCTGATCGGTGTAGTAGTAGTCGGTGTACATGCCGATGAGAGAGGGAACCTGACCCTCGTCATTGACAACGTTCTTGTAGATGTTGGGGTCGGAATTGATGATGTTGTAGTAGTTGACGGTGTAGTCATTGATCAGAGGAAGCAGATCCAGAATGACATCGTCCTCGATGGCCTTGGCGCCGCCGCCGGTGTACTGGGTGGCAGCGTTCTGCACCATATCGGTGAGATCGCCGGAGGCGCAGCGGAGCATGAAGTCATCCGATGCGGTTTCGGTGCTGACTGCGGTAATCTCCAGCTTTACGCCGGTGGCCTCTTCCAGCTTTGCAAACATGGCGGCATCGGAGGGCTCGGAAATCTCAGACAGGAAGGGAGGCCACGCCTGCCAGTAGGTCAGTGTTGTGGGCTCCTCGGTCAGCGGATAGGATACCTCGGGACGGTCAGAGACGGGCTCTGCCGCAGAAGCCTCTTCGGCAGAGGCTGCACCCGGGACAGAAGCGGGCTCCGGTGCTTCGGAGGGGGCGGCTGCGGATGCTTCCGATTGTGCGGGGGCCGGAGCGGAAGCAGAGGAAGCGCCCTGATCAGAGGAGCCCTTGGAGCCGCATCCGGCAAACAATGTGGTCAGCATTGCAGTCACCAGAAGCAGGGATAACAGATTCTTTTTCATAGTGGATACCTCCTATATTGTGTATGGTGACACCATCAGCATACGGCATTTGAGGCGTTGGCGCAATTTTCAAAAAGCAAGATAAACATTCAAAAACACAATTCTTCCATAATATGTATGAAATACGGCGGGCAGAGCCTGTTCGAATTCATTTTCCCCTTCCATTTTTATAAAAAACAGTGTATTGTATAGGCATGAAATTTGTCAGGAAAGATGGAGGAATCATATCCATGCAAACCATTATAAAAGTGGAGCATCCCGAGAGAATATCGGCGCTGAAGCAGGACTTTCAAATGACCTTTGGAACGGTGCCACAGCGGTTCTTTTCGGCACCCGGGCGGACGGAGATCTGCGGGAATCATACGGATCATCAGCGGGGCTGTGTACTGGCAGCGGCGGTAAATCTGGATGCACTGGCTGCGGTAGCGGAAAACGGAACAGAGCTGCTTCGGGTACAGTCCGAGGGCTATCCCATGTATACCGTGGAGCTGGGGAAACTGGAAGTGCAGCCGGAGGAGGAAAATACCACGCCCGCCCTGATCCGCGGCGTGGCGGCAAAGTTTCGGGGGCTGGGGTGCAGTCTCCGGGGACTGGATATCTACGTGACCTCTCAGGTGCTGCCCGGTTCCGGGCTCAGCTCCTCGGCGGCCTTTGAGGTACTGATCGGGACGATCCTCAACGGCATGTTCTATGATGGAAAAGTGGCGCCGGTGGAGATCGCACAGATCGCCCAGTATGCGGAGAATGTCTACTTTGGAAAGCCCAGCGGTCTGATGGATCAGATGGCCTCTTCCGTGGGGAATCTGGTGGAGATCGATTTTCAGGATGCCGCTCATCCGGTGGTAACGCCGCTGGACTTTGACTTTTCCGCCACGGGCTATGCCCTGTGCATCATCGACAGTCAGGCCAGCCATGCGGATCTCACCGATGAATATGCAGCGATCCCTGTGGAGATGAAGGCGATTGCAGCTCACTTTGGAAAAGAGGTACTCTCTGAAGTGCCGGAGCAGGAATTCTATGGGGCGATCCCGCTGCTGCGGCAGAAATGCGGAGACCGGGCGGTGCTGCGGGCATTCCATTTTTATCAGGAGAACCGGCGGGTGCCTCAGGCCTGTGAGGCGCTGCGGCGTGGGGATTTTGACGGCTTTCTGTCGGTGATCCGGCAGTCCGGAGCGTCATCTTATATGTACCTGCAAAATGTGTCCCCGGCGGGGGCGGTAGAAAAGCAGGAAATGGCCGTTACACTGGCGCTGTGTGAACACTATCTGGACGGAGCCGGGGCCTATCGGGTGCATGGCGGCGGCTTTGCGGGAACCTGTCAGGCATTTGTGCCCATGGAGCGACTGGAAGCCTTCCGGGAAGGAATCGACGGTGTGCTGGGAAAAGGCGCCTGTCATGTGCTTTCCATTCGTCAGCCCGGTGGCGTGGAGGTAGTAGAATGAGCCAGTGGAGCGAGAGAATCAGCGACCATGTTACGGCGCTGGTGGACTATGCCATAGAACGGGGACTGGCACAGGAGGATGACCGGGTCTATCTGACCAACAGCCTGCTGGAAACCATGGATGAGGATGCCTACTGCCCCACAGAGCAGGGCTTTTCCGGGCCATTGGAAGAGATCCTTGGGGGCCTGCTGGACGCAGCGGTGGAGAAGCACCTGATCGAGGATAATATTACGGCCCGGGATCTCTTTGACACAAAGCTCATGGGACGGCTGACCCCGCTGCCTCGGGAGGTTCGCGAGAAGTTCCGGGCGGCCTATGCGGTCTCCCCGGAAAGGGCTACGGACTATTATTACCGGCTCAGTCAGGACACGGATTATATCCGCCGCTATCGCATTGAAAAGGATATGCGCTGGAAGTTCCCCAGTGAGTATGGGGAACTGGACATCACCATTAACTTGTCCAAGCCGGAAAAAGACCCCCGGGCCATTGCTGCGGCAAAAAATGCCCCTCAGAGCAGCTATCCCAAGTGCCAGTTGTGTGCGGAAAATGAGGGTTACCGGGGCAGAATGAACCACCCGGCCCGGCAGAATCACCGGATCGTCCCCATTACCATTGCCGGGGCCCAGTGGTTCTTCCAGTATTCTCCCTATGTGTACTATAACGAGCACTGCATTGTGTTCAACCGGGAGCATGTGCCCATGGCCATCAACCGGGCAGCCTTTGAAAAGCTGCTGGACTTCGTAACGGTGATGCCCCACTACTTTGTGGGCAGCAATGCGGATCTTCCCATTGTGGGCGGCTCCATTCTCAGCCATGAGCATTTTCAGGGCGGACGGTACACCTTCGCCATGGAGCGGGCGGAGATCGAAAGGCCGGTGGTGTTCCGTGGCTTTGAAGAGATCCATGCGGGGATCGTCAAGTGGCCCATGAGCGTGATCCGGCTCAGAGGGGGGGAGCCCGGAAGGCTGGCGGAGCTGGCGGATCGGATCCTTCAGACATGGCGGGGCTACAGCGATCCTGCTGCGTTTATTTTTGCAGAGACAGAGGGGACGCCCCACAATACCATTACCCCCATTGCACGGCGGCGGGGCACGGACTATGAGCTGGATCTGGTGCTGCGGAATAATATTACCACACCGGAGCATCCCTTGGGCTATTTCCACCCCCACAGTGAGAAACACCATATCAAAAAGGAAAACATCGGACTCATTGAGGTCATGGGCCTTGCGGTATTGCCCAGCCGCTTAAAGAGCGAGCTGCTGGCACTGAGGGATCAGATCCTTGCGGGAGCCGACCTGCGGGCGGACCCGGTGCTGGAAAAGCATGCGGACTGGGTGGACCAGTTAAAAAAACAGTATACCTTTACACAGGAAAATACCATGGAGATCCTCATGCGGGAGACCGGACGGGTGTTCTCGGAGGTGCTGGAGGATGCCGGCGTTTATCAGCGCACCCCGGAGGGACGGCAGGCGTTCGAGCGCTTTGTGGATGCGGTAAACAAAAAGTGATTATTGTCGTGGGCCGCTGCAAAGAATTTTGCGGCGGCCCACGATTTTCCTTGACAAATATGCGAAAATGCAGTATGATGCATTTCGTTCATTTTGTGAACTAATCAGGAGGCGGACGATGAAACGGGATATAGGGGAAGAGCTGCTGCGGACGTGGCTGGAGCTGGCAGCTGCGATCTGGAGCCGACAGATGGTCAGCGGAATGACCTATAATGAGGCAGTGGTGTCCAATCTGCTGCTGCATCAGCAGCAGGAAAACCCGGAAACACCTCTGACAGCCACTGAACTCTGTGAAAAGACCAATATTCGGAAGAGCCAAATGAATCTGCTGCTGGGTTCTCTGGAAAAACAGGGCTATCTGCGGCGCTGCCGCAGTGAGAAGGACCGGCGGCGGGTGGAGCTGTATTTGACCGAAACGGGGAAAACGGCGTATCTCGCCAGCCATCAGCAGGGGCGGGCGCTGATCGATGCGATCATGGCCCAGCTGGGGGAGGAAAATACCCGGGCATTGACTGCGCAGCTGGAACAGGTCAACGGGATCATTCAGCGAGAGCTGCACCAGCGGCAAAAGAAAGGAACGATATGAGCATTCGGATTGTGACAGACTCCGGCGCAGATCTGGAGAGAGAAGAATATCAGCAATGTGATGTAGAACTGATCCCCTTGGGGCTGACCATTGACGGCAGGATCTACCGTGCAGATGAGAAGTTTAATAAAACTGATTTTTTCCGGCTGCTGGAGGCGGCAAAGGTGTTTCCGAAGACCTCCCAGCCGGCTCCGGCGGAATTTGAGCAGCTGTTTGAGGCGGCAAAGCAGGCCGGGGATCAGGTGGTTTATATCTCCATTGCTTCGGCGCTCAGCGGCACATTCCAGACGGCCAGCGTGGTGAAGACCATGGGGGAGTACGAGGATGTGTGGATCGTGGACAGCCGGTCTGCAACGCTGGGACAAAAGCAGCTGGTCATGGAGGCAGTACGGCTCCGGTCACAGGGGAAAACTGCGCCGGAGATCGCAGAAGCGCTGGAGCGCATTCGCAGCAGAGTCCGGGTCTATGCGGGGCTCGATACACTGGAGTACCTTAGAAAAGGCGGACGCCTTGGCCGTGCGGCGGCGGGGCTTGGTACGCTGGCCCGGATCAAGCCGGTGGTGACGATTTCACCGGAGGGGGCCGTGCAGGTGGCGGGCAAATGCATGGGAAAGGCCCGGGCCATGAAGGAAATTCTGGGACTGACGGAGAAAGTGCAGCCGGATCCCAACTACCCGATTTATGGGGTGTATTCCGGCAGTCAGGAAGCGGCGCTGGAGCTGGCGGCAAAACTGGCGGAGCAGGGAATCGAGCTTCCGCCGGAGCAGATCTTCGGCCTTGGGCCGGTGATCGGCGCACATATCGGCCCCGGGGCTTATGGCGTCGTATATATTGCAAAAGAGTAAAAGGATGTGTCGCATGAGGATTGCGGCACATCCCTTTTGCATAATACCGGGAAAACCGGCATAGGCTGAAACGACGGAATGGAGGGACACGCCTATGCTGAAAAAGGTAGTTATCTGGATCTGTACATTATCTTTACTGATGGGAACCTGTCTGGCGGCACCGGAGGTGAAAGCGCCCAGCTGCCTGCTGATGGACCGTGCCACGGGGGAAGTGCTCTATGAGAAAAATGCGGATGAGAGGCTGGCACCGGCCAGCGTCACCAAGGTCATGACCCTGCTTCTGGTCATGGAGGCCATTGACCGGGGACAGCTCCACTGGGAGGATACCATTACGGCCTCTGCTGCTGCGGCGGCCAAGGGGGGCAGTCAGGTCTATCTGGAAGAGGGGGAGCAGATGCCCCTGTGGGAGATGGTCAAATGCGTGGTGGTATCCTCGGCCAACGACTGCGCCACAGCATTGGCAGAAGCAGTGGCCGGAAGCGAAAGCGGGTTTGTGGAGAAAATGAATCAGCGGGCCGGAGAGCTGGGCATGGAGAATACGCATTTTGCCAACTGTACCGGTCTGGATGACGAGGCGGGGCCGGATGTACACTATACCACGGCCCGGGATATTGCCATCATGTCCCGGCAGCTGCTGGGACATGACCGGATCCGGGAATACACCACCATCTGGATGGACACCATTCGGGACGGGGCCTTTGGGCTCAGCAACACCAATAAGCTGGTGCGGTTTTACAGCGGCACCACTGGACTGAAAACCGGCTTTACCTCCTCGGCGGGCTACTGCATGTCGGCCACAGCGGAGCGGGACGGCATGGAACTGATTGCGGCGGTGATGCACTGCGAAAGCTCCACAGATCGGTTTGAGTCGGCAAAGGCGCTGCTGGACTATGGATTTGCGGCGTACACACTGGTGAGTCCGCTGGGAGATGAGATCATTTCTCCGGTGCCGGTGACGCTGGGCACCGAAGAGACCGTTACGGCGGTTCCCCAGAATGATGCACCGGTACTGCTGGCCAAGGAATCTGCGGCCGCAGTGGAGCGAACGGTGCAGCTGGCCCCAAAGGTCAGCGCTCCGGTGGAGCAGGGACAGGTGCTGGGCAGTGTTACCCTGAAAACCGGAGACTCGGTGTTGGCGGAGGTGCCGCTGGTGGCGGAGCGAGGGGTCAAAAAGCTCACTTGGGGGCAGATTATGCTTCACATGATGGCGGCGCTGTGGATGGCGGAATAAGGCTCGATGGGAAACTGTGAAATCGATCCGAATGGCCTTGAAATTTCCGGCAATATCCGTTAAGATAGAACCGACTTTTCAAAGGTACAAACTAAATGAGGAAAGACGTGACAACAAGTATGCTTGAAACTGATATCTCTAACATCTGGGGCAGCATTGAATTTTCTGATTTGATGAAAATGGAGCCCCGGCTCAGCAAGGCCCATGAAACGCTGGCGGAGGGCACCGGCGAGGGAAATGATTTTCTGGGGTGGCACCATCTGCCCTCCCGTACCACCGAGGCGGAGCTGGACGCCATTCAGAAGGCGGCCAATCAGATCCGCAGAGATTCCAAGGCACTGGTGGTCATTGGCATCGGCGGCAGCTATCTGGGAGCCCGGGCGGCCATTGAATTCATGAACGGCGTGATGCACAATGAGACCGATCCCGTAAAGATCTATTTTGCAGGCAACCATCTTTCCACCCGGGCGCTGAACGCACTGGTGGATCGGCTGGAAAATATCGATTTTTCCATTAACATCGTATCCAAGTCCGGCTCTACCATGGAGACGGCAGTGGCGGCCCGGATGTTCCGGTGGCTTCTGAACCGGAAGTATGGGCCCGAAAAGGCCAAGCAGCGGATCTATGTGACCACAGACCCCATGAAGGGCAAACTCCGGGCACTGGCTAAGGAAGAGGGCTATGTGACCTTCCCCATCCCCTCCAATGTAGGCGGACGCTACAGCGTGTTTACGGCCTGCGGCCTGCTTCCCATGGCAGTGGCGGGCATCGATATCCGCTCTGTGATGGCCGGAGCCAGACGGGCAGAGACAGAGCTGGACGTGAGAAGTATGGACAACCCCGCATGGCTCTATGCGGCAGCACGGAATCTCATGTATGAAAACGGCAAGAAGATCGAGATGCTTTGCAGCTATGAGCCGGACTTTGAGTATGTGGGCCGCTGGTGGCAGCAGCTGTTTGGGGAGAGTGAGGGCAAGGACGGCAAGGGCATTTTCCCGGCCTGCGCCCAGTTTACCACGGATCTCCACTCCATGGGCCAGATGATCCAGCAGGGAGAGCGGACACTCTTCGAAACAGTGGTTCGGTTCCAGAAGGAGCCCAGAGAGCTGAAAATCGAGACTGACTGGAAAAACATGGATGATCTGAACTATCTGGCGGGGAAGACCGTGGACTACGTGGAGGAAAACGCCTATCAGGGCGTGGTGACTGCCCACGTGGACGGCGGCGTGCCGGTGCTCGTACTGAAGTGCGGGCCCATGAACTCCCGGATGCTGGGCTATCTGCTGTATTTCTTCCAGCTATCCTGCGGTATTAGCGCCTATCTGCTGGGGGTCAATCCCTTTAATCAGCCCGGCGTAGAGGCATACAAGAAGAATATGATGACGAATCTGGGCCGCTGATAGATTTGTATAGTAAAATTCACAAAAATAGTTGAAAAGTACGCATAAAAATGTTACTATATTTCCAAAGTCGGTATCAGCCGATAAAACGAAAGGGGAAATCATCATGGTTAAGGTTATTATGGGCGTAAAAGGCACCGGTAAGACCAAGCAGATGGTTGAAACGATCAATGCTGCCGTGGACAACGAGAATGGCCACATTGTCTGCATTGAAAAGGGTTCCAAACTGGTTTATGACATAAAGTCCAGCGTCCGTCTGGTAGAAGCCAGCGACTATCCCATGGGCGGCTACAGCTACCTGAAGGGTTTTGTCAGCGGTCTCCATGCTGGTGATTACGATATTACACACATCTTCATTGACAGCCTGTACAAGATTTCTGTCTGCAACGACACCATGGAGACGGAAGCGTTCCTTCAGTGGTGTGATGAATTTGGAAAAGCCAATAAGATCGACTTTACCATCTCCATCTCTGCGGATGTGGCCACTGCCACCGACGGCATCAAGAAGTTCTTCTGATGAACCAGTCTACCGCCCGGCCTCGGCCGGGCGGTCTTTTTAATGATAAAAGGAAAAAAATAGAAATCAAAGGAGAAGGAAAATGCTGAAGCTGCTGTTTACGCCGGAGAAGCTGCTTCCGGCGGATGCGGGGTTTTCACTGCTGGGGCCGCAGCATCTGGGGATGCTGGCACTGCTGGCCCTGTGGTCTGCGGCGGTGCTGCTGTGGTTCCGGCGGCTGAGAGAGGTACAGCTGGTTCGTGCACTACGGGCTATGGCATCGGTGATGCTGGCGCTGGAGGTGCTGAAGGACTTTGTGCTGGCAGAGATCGGGGCGTTTTCGGTCGGCTACCTTCCGCTGCACCTTTGCTCCATTGCCATGTTTGTGTGCCTTTATTACTGCGGGCATCCCAAATCCGACACCTGCGGTCAGATCCTCTACAGCGTCTGCTTTCCGGGGGCCCTGTGTGCCCTGCTGTTCCCGGACTGGACAAACTTCCCGATTTTACACTTTCAGAGCCTCCACAGCTTCATTTACCATACGCTGCTGGTGCAGTTTTCACTGGCTCCGGTGGTAACGGGCCGGGTGCGGCCTGGGCTTCGTCATGTGTGGAAAAGTATGGCGTTTCTTGTACTTGCGGCACTGCCGGTGGGGGCGGCGGATGGGCTGCTGCACACAAACTATATGTTTTTAGAGAAGCCGTCACCGGGGTCTCCGCTGGAGCTTTTGACGGTGTTTCCGGGCCACGTGGGCTATCTGACAGGCTGTTTTTTGTTGGCACTGGGGGTGATTCTACTTTGGAATTTATGCTATGTGCTTCTTATATGGATTTGGAAGAAAAAACGAAAAACAGTCTGATCGGGATGTGCACAAAAGGACGAAAATACATGATGAAATAAATGAATAAATGTGCAAAATGTAAAATAAAATGCAGGCGTGACAGAAGAAAAACGAAAGTAGTGTTTCATTTGGAACAAAATCAAAACGATGAAAGGGGCAGTTGTGAAAAAAGTCACATACTTTTTCTGGAAGAAAATGCGCGGAAGAAAAAGACAAAAAAAGACGATTTGCAAAGGTGCAATTTTACGGTATAATAATAATCAGCAAAGTATTTGCGGTTTTTGACAGCGGATTCCTGCTGTTGACAGCGGAGGCCCGCCCCACCACCGAAACAGGGCGTCTTGGCCCATGTAAAAGGAGGAAATCATCTATGCCAAATAAGAAAACCGTCGTACCCTACGCAGGGACTCCGGAGCAGGAGGCAAAGCTGCAGGAGATCATTGCGAAGTATAAGGGCGTACCCGGCGGCACCATGCCTGTGATGCAGCAGGCACAGGAGATTTTCGGATATCTGCCGGAAGAAGTACAGATTATGATTGCGGAAGGACTGGAAATTCCGCTGGAAGAGGTCTACGGCATTTCTACCTTCTATTCTCTCTATGACCTGAACCCTAAGGGCCAGTATAAGATCACCGTATGTCTTGGCACAGCCTGCTATGTAAAGGGATCGCAGGCGGTGCTGGATAAGATCGTGGCACGGCTGGGATGTCCCGTCGGCTCCATCTCCCCAGACGGAAAGTATTCCGTTGACGCAAACCGCTGCGTAGGCGCCTGCGGCTTGGCACCGGTCATGATGGTCAACGATGACGTCTATGGACGCATGACCCCGGATCAAGTGGACGATGTGCTGGCAAAGTATAAATAAATGAAAGAACTCAGTCTCAATATTCTGGATGTGGCGAAAAACTCAGTAACAGCCGGAGCCACACGGATCGAGATCACGGTAGACGAGACACCTCAGCGGATCACAATTGCGATCCGGGACAACGGCTGCGGCATGACTCCGGAATTTGTCTCACGGGTGACAGACCCCTTTACTACCACCCGCACCACTCGCAAGGTTGGCATGGGACTGCCGCTGATGAAGATGGAGGCACAGATGTCCGGGGGAGACCTCTCGATCGAGAGTACTGTGGGAGTGGGTACCACTGTGACCAGCTGGTTCGACCCTCAGAATATCGATATGCCTCCGCTGGGAGATCTGGTCAGCTCCATCATTACCTTAATTCAGGGGAGCCCGGACATTGATTTTGTGTTTACCCACAAAACCGGCGCAGGCACATACACGCTGGATACCGGTGAGATCCGTCAGATCATGGGGGATATTTCCCTCAGTGAGCCGGAGGTCATTGCCTGGCTCACCGATTATCTCAATGAAAATGA
This sequence comes from uncultured Oscillospiraceae bacterium, assembly GCA_959607825.1. Lineage (GTDB taxonomy): Bacteria > Bacillota > Clostridia > Oscillospirales > Oscillospiraceae > HGM13006. Next base: position 85,141 of record CAUHNW010000004.1, read on the forward strand.
ATCCAACATAGAAGGGAAGCGTTGAAGCAATGAAATCTCTGGAAGAACTCAAGGCCCTCCGTGAGAGCATGCAGAGCAAGATGAACCTCCGGAAGGAGGATGCGGATACCATTCGTGTTGTGGTCGGCATGGCCACCTGCGGCATCGCCGCCGGCGCACGGCCCGTGCTCAATGCGCTGGTAGAAGAGGTCAACAAACGGGGCCTCAAAAATGTTCAGGTTACACAGACGGGCTGCATTGGCGTATGTCGGCTGGAACCCATTGTGGAGGTCTATGTGCCCGGGCAGGAGAAGGTCACCTATGTAAAGATGACCCCGGAAAAGGTTCCGCAGATCGTAGCCCAGCATCTTGTGAATAAGCAGGTGGTGACCGAGTACACCATCGGCGCAGCAGAATAAGGAGGTACATAATATGGATTTTGTAAGAGCCCATATCCTTGTCTGTACCGGAACCGGCTGCGAATCCGCAGGTGCCACCGGCATCATCGGGGAGTTTGAAAAGCAGCTGAAGGCCCACAACCTGGATAAAGAGGTGCGGGTAGTAAAGACGGGATGTCTTGGCCTGTGCGCAAAGGGCCCCAATGTAGTTATTTATCCTGAGGGCGTATTCTACTGTCATGTGTCCCCGGAGGATGTGCAGGAGATCGTGGAGGAGCATATCCTCAAGGGCCGTACTGTGACCCGGCTGATCTACAGCGAGGTGGATGAGTCCGGCAAGACTACCTCCCTGACTGACACCGCCTTCTATAAGGATCAGGTGCGTATCGCTCTGCGGAACTGCGGTGTCATCAACCCTGAGGACATCGATGAGTATATTGCCTATGACGGCTATGCGGCACTGGGTAAGGTGCTTACCTCTATGACGCCTCAGCAGGTCATCGATGAGATCAAGGCATCCGGCCTGAAGGGCCGGGGCGGCGCAGGCTTCCCCACCGGTATGAAGTGGCAGTTTGCCGCCAATTCTCCAGGCCCCGTCAAGTATGCCTGCTGCAACGCCGATGAGGGCGACCCGGGTGCATTTATGGACCGCTCCGTCCTGGAGGGCGATCCCCATTCCGTGCTGGAAGCAATGACCATTGCCGGCTATGCCATCGGTGCGACTCAGGGCTATATCTATGTTCGTGCGGAGTATCCCATTGCGGTGCAGCGGCTCCAGACTGCCCTGAAGCAGTCCCGTGAGTACGGATTTCTGGGGGAGAATATCTTTGATTCCGGCTTCAGCTTTGATATCGATATCCGCCTTGGCTCCGGCGCATTCGTCTGCGGCGAGGAGACTGCGCTGATGGTGTCCATCGAGGGCAAGCGCGGGGAGCCCCGCTGCCGTCCTCCTTATCCCGCAGTCAAGGGCCTGTTCGGCAAGCCCACGATCCTCAACAATGTAGAAACCTACGCCAACGTCTGCTGGATCATCAACCACGGCGCAGAGGCCTATGCGGCAATGGGCACCGAGGGCTCCAAGGGCACCAAGGTGTTTGCACTGGGCGGCAAGATCAATAACACCGGACTGGTGGAGATCCCCATGGGCACCCCCCTCCGCAAGATTATTGAGGAGATCGGCGGCGGCGTACCGAACGGCAAGAAGTTTAAGGCAGTTCAGACCGGCGGTCCCTCCGGCGCATGCATTCCCGCTTCCCAGATCGATGTTCCCATCGACTACGAGAATCTCACCCGTATCGGCGCCATGATGGGCTCCGGCGGCATGATCGTTCTGGACGAGGATGACTGCATGGTGGATATTGCGAAGTTCTTCCTGCAGTTCACCGTGGACGAGTCCTGCGGCAAATGTTCGCCCTGCCGGATCGGTATCAAGCGCATGTATGAGATTCTGGAGCGCATCACTGAGGGCAAGGGCTCCATGGAGGATCTTGACACACTGGAAGAGCTGGCCGAGCATATCAAGGGCAATGCCCTGTGCGGTCTGGGCCAGACTGCGCCCAACCCGGTTCTGTCTACGATGAAGAACTTCCGGGATGAGTATATTGCCCATGTAGTAGAGAAGCGCTGCCCCGCAGGCTCCTGTAAGGCGCTGCTCAGCTACAGCATTGACCCTGCGAAATGTAAGGGCTGCTCCGCCTGCTCCCGTGTCTGCCCCGCAGACGCCATCAGCGGCGTGATCCGCTCTCCCTTTAAGATCGATACATCCAAGTGCATCAAGTGCGGCAGCTGCATGGAGAAGTGTAAGTTTGGCGCAATTTCCAAGGGTTAAGGAGGCTCGGCAAGATGGATACTGTGAAATTGAAAATCAACGGCATGGAAGTGGAAGCCCCTGCCGGCTCCACCATTATTCAGGCCGCCAATCTTGCAGGGGTGAAGATCCCTTCCCTCTGCTACCTGAAGGACCTGAACGAGATCGGCGCATGCCGCATCTGTATGGTTGAGGTAAAGGGCGCAAAGGGCCTGGTGGCCTCCTGTGTGTACCCGGTCAATGAGGGCATGGAGGTGTTCACCAACACCGAAAAGGTCCGCAAGGCCAGAAAGATGACTCTGGAGCTGATTCTCTCCAACCACCGGATGGAGTGCCTGACCTGCCGGAGAAGCGGCACCTGCGAGCTGCAGGAGCTGGCCCATGAGTTCGGCATCGAGCAGGTACGGTTCCAGACCCCCAATATGAAGCCTCAGATTGAGGATTCTGCCATTCATCTGGTGCGGGATAACTCCAAGTGTGTACTGTGCCGCCGCTGTGTGGCTGCATGTCAGAATCAGGGCGTTGGCGTAATCGGCTGCAATGAACGAGGATTTGTTACGGAGATCGGCAGCCCCTTTGGCCGTGATCTGGTGGAGACTGCCTGTATTTCCTGCGGACAGTGCATTGTGAACTGTCCCACCGGTGCGCTGACCGAACGGGATGACACCGATAAGGTTTGGGCCGCACTGGGCGATCCTGAGAAGCATGTGGTGGTGGCCACGGCGCCCTCCGTCCGGGCCGGTCTGGGCGAGTGCTTCGGCATGCCCATCGGCACCAATGTCGAGGGAAAGATGGCAGCCGCTCTGCGCCGCCTGGGCTTTGATCAGGTCTTTGACGTGGATACCGCTGCGGACTTCACCATCATCGAAGAAGGCACCGAGCTGCTCAACCGCATCAAGGAAGGCGGCAAGCTGCCGTTGATCACTTCCTGCTCTCCCGGCTGGGTTCGGTATGCGGAGCAGTATCACCCGGATTTCCTGCCTAATATCTCCTCCTGTAAATCTCCTCAGGGGATGTTTGGCAGCCTGATGAAGACCTACTATGCGGAGAAGATGGGGATTGACCCCAAGGATCTGTTTGTGGTCTCTGTCATGCCCTGCACCGCAAAGAAGTATGAGATCCAGCGGCCCGATATGGAAGCGGTTCCCGGCTGCAAGGATATTGACGTTTCCATCACCACCCGGGAGCTGGGCGACATGATCAAGCGGGCCGGCATCGACTTTACGGCACTGCCTGACGAAAAGTTTGATCCGATCTTTGGCATCGCCTCCGGTGCGGCAGACATCTTCGGCGTCACCGGCGGCGTAATGGAGGCTGCGCTCCGCACGGTTTCCTCCATCCTCATGGGTGACGAAAACGCTCCGCTGGAATTCCACGATGTCCGTGGCATGGAGGCTGTGAAGGAAGCGACCTATGAGCTGCCCGGTAAGACGGTGCGCGTTGCCGTTGTTTCCGGCACCAAGAATGCGGGTCAGCTGCTGGACGCCATTCGGAAGGGCGAGAAGGAGTATGACTTTGTGGAGGTCATGTGCTGCCCCGGCGGCTGTATCAACGGCGGCGGACAGCCCTATGTTCCTGCAAGCGTAAAGAACTTTGTGGACTACCGGAGCCTTCGTGCTAAGGCCCTCTATGATGAGGACAAGGGAAAGCAGCTGCGGAAGAGCCATCACAACCCCATTGTGCAGGAGGTCTATGCAAACTATCTGGGCGCATGGGGCGGCGAAAAGGCCCACCATATTCTCCATACCAAGTATTACGCACAGCCCAAGTATCGTATTTAAATCAACGTTGTACAGCCCCGGCCTGCTGGCCGGGGCTGTTTTGCTGCACATTGCCAAGTTGTAAAATGTCAAAAAAGAAAGTATAATATCGTCTCAAGGGGGCGGAGAACCGCTGCATTCGACGGGAGGTCATACATGAAAAGCAGAAAAGCACCAGCGTTATTATTGCTGCTGGTGACGTTGATCAATTGTTTTTTACTGCCCTCTGCGGCGGTAGATGGCGGGAAATGGGTAGACAGTCTACAGGAAAAAACGCTCCTGATATTAGGCGACAGCTACTGTGCGGGCTACGGCCTTGCCCGCCGGGAAGATGCGTGGCCCTATGAAATGGCCAGCCGGTGGAACATGAAATATGTGGATCACGCCATCAGCGGCTCCACCTTTGCTGCCGGGCCACAGAGCAGTGCGCCGATGGTGGAGCGTGTCCGGGAAATTGCAGCGGATCCGGTGGATATTATTGTAGTGCAGGGCAGCTCCAACGACTGGTCGCACAATATCCCGGTGGGGGAGCTTGACTCCAGAGACCCGGAGACGGCCATGGGTGCCTTAAATGTGATTCTGGACACGCTGGCGGAGGCCCACCCGGAGGCGAAGCTCCTGTGCTTTACTCCATGGATCTCCAACGGAACAGAGAATGATCTGGGGCTGGAGACTACAGCCTATCATGATGCCATGCTGGCCCTCTGTGAAAGCCGGAACATTCCCTGCTATGATGCCGCAGATACGGAGAACAACGGCATTGAGATGGATCAGCCGGCATTCCGAAGCGAATACTGCCTGACGCCCACAGACCGCTGGCATATGAATCCCAAGGGGCAGGCCATGTTTGCGCCGATTTTTGCCCGGTGGCTTCAGGAGACGCTGTATGGCCCCTATGAGGCAGCGGACCGGTTTACAGACCTGATCCCGGCGGATGATGTACTTCGGCAGGCGGTGGGCCTGCTGACGGAGCAGGGGATCATGAATGGAATATCGGAGCGGCTGTTTGCACCGGCCAGAGCGGCCACCAGAGAGACGCTTGCCGTGACCTTGTATCGAATGGCTGGAAGCCCGGAGTCGGGGCGGCTGGAATTTTCGGATGTAATGCCGGATCAGGGCAGTTACCCGGCCATATGCTGGGCAGTGTCACAGGGGCTGATGGAGGGAGAAGGACAGTTCTTTCCGGCAAGAAGCCTGACCCGGCAGGAGCTGGCGGCGGCAATCTACCGATATGATACGCAAATTGCCGGAGAAGAGATCACGGCCCTTTCCGGACTGGGGCATTACCCGGATCGGGATCAGCTGGCGGACAGCGCAGCAGCGGCATTTTCCTGGGCGCTTCAGGAGCAGCTGCTGTTGCCGGAAAACGGTTTGCTGCGGCCGCAGTCTGCTGTTTCCCGGGGCCAACTGGCCCAGGTCCTGGCGACACTGTGGAATCGTACAAAAAACTGAGGAAAAACTCCTGATGCTTTACTACATAAATGCGTTGCATCAATGAATAGGATGTGCTATAATCATCCCAAGATCGAAACAGAAAGGCATGAATACCCATGGATACCCTGAAAAATATGAAATTCCTGCGGAAGCTCCCCACACCGGAGGAGATCCAGCAGTCCATCCCCCTGTCCAAAGAAGGCGCAGCCGCCAAGGTGCGCCGGGATCAGGAAATTGCAGACATTTTTTCCGGCAAAGATGACCGGCTGCTGCTGATCATCGGTCCCTGCTCGGCAGACCGGGAGGATGCCGTGATCGATTATATTACCAGACTGATCCCTGTACAGGAAAAGGTCAAGGATAAGATCCTGATGATCCCCAGAATCTATACCAATAAGCCCCGTACCACCGGCGATGGCTACAAGGGCATTGCCTCACAGCCGGATCCCACGGAGCGGCCGGATATGGTCAAGGGACTGATCTCCATGCGCCATATGCACGTGCGTGCAGTGAATGAAACGGGCTTTACCTGCGCCGATGAGATGCTGTACCCCGGCAATGACGGCTATCTGGCGGATGTGCTGAGTTATGTAGCAGTGGGCGCCAGGTCTGTGGAAAATCAGCAGCACCGTCTGGTGGCCAGCGGCCTTGCGGTGCCGGTAGGCATGAAAAACCCCACCTCCGGCGACCTCAGCGTTATGCTCAACTCGATCACCGCAGCCCAGCATCCCCATATTCTCTCCTATTGCAGCTGGGAGGTGGAGACCATGGGCAATCCGCTGGCCCATGCAATTCTCAGAGGCTATGTGGACAATACAGGCCGTACCCGGCCCAACTACCACTACGAAGACCTGATGGGGCTTTATGAGCAGTATCAGGCCAAGAATCTTCAGAATATGGCGGTGATCGTGGACACCAACCATGCCAACTCCGGAAAGCAGTACCTGCAGCAGCCCCGCATTGTCAGCGAGGTCATGCATGCCCGCCGTCATTCCAGCGAGATCTGCGGCATGGTCAAGGGCTTTATGATCGAGAGCTATTTGGAGGATGGAAGTCAGAAGGTTGGCGAAGGGATCTACGGAAAATCCATTACGGATCCCTGCCTGGGCTGGGAGAAGACCGAACGGATGATTCTGGAATTGGCAGACCAGCTTTGAGAATACAAGTACAGCCGTCGGCATAAGTCGACGGCTGTATTTTATTCGGAAGACAGAACCTGCAGTGGGGGCCCATCCAGATGGAGCACTGCGGCACCCAGTGCCCGTGCTTCCTCCAAATGGTGGGTGGCGATGACAACGGGCTTTTCTGCGGCGGCTTCCAGAATGGCGGGGTATAGCAGGGACTTGGTATCGCTGTCAAGACCCTGAAAGGGCTCGTCCAGAAGCAGCAGCTGGCTGGGAGCGGCCAGTGCCCGCACAATGGCCACCCGGCGGCGCATTCCGCCGCTGAGAGACCCGGGGCGGGCATGATATTCCTGCTCCAGACCGCACAGCTGGAGCCATCGGCGGGCCTCCGCCTGAGATATGCCGGAAGCTGCGGTGAGATTGGCCTCTACGCTGAGCCATGGGATCAGACGATCCTCCTGAAATACCATACGGCTATCGAGCATATGGGTGATGCTGCCGCTGCTCAGCGGAGTAAGACCGGCCAGCACCCGCAGCAGCGAGGTTTTGCCGCAGCCGGAAGGGCCGCTGAGACAGAGGACACCCTGGGACGGAAGAGACAGAGAAAAATCCTGTAGAATGATCTTATCTCCCAACTGTAGATTTCCGTGCAGCAGCTCCATGATATGCCCTCCCGATTCCTTTTGTTTAGCATACACGGCGAGGGAAAGAAAGTCAATATTTCGACCCGGCAAAAACTTGCATGTTGTGAACACTGGCGCTATAATGAAAGTATCTCAGAGGGAAAGGCTGTGATTGTATGAAACAATATCCCATGATCACCATTAGCCGTCAATATGGTACCGACGGCCATCAGATTGCGAAGCTGCTGGCAGAGAAGCTGGGGCTGCCCTTCTATGATAAGGATCTAATTACCATCGCATCCAAAGAGACACGCTTTGATGAAAAGGCATTTGAAGCGGCGGAGCAGACTGCCACAACAGCACTGGGCTATGTGCTCAGTAACCGCAGCAACCGCAGCATTTACGGTATGCCCCTCAACGATCAGCTGTTTATGGTGCAGTCCGGCGTGATCCGCACCATTGCGGATAGGGGCCCTGCGGTCATTGTGGGCCGCTGCGCCGACTATGTGCTCTCCGGCTATAAGACCACCATTGACATTTTCCTTCAGGCAAGCAAAGAAGCGAGAAAGAATACCGTAGTGGAGCGGGAGCATATTTCGCCGAAAGAGGCAGAGAATCAGATCGCACGGATGGACAAGGCACGTGCTACATACTATAACTACTATACAGACCGCAAGTGGAGTGACCTCAAGAATTATGATATTGCCTTGAACGTCAGCCATTTAACGCCGGAGGAGGCAGCGGGACTGCTTGCCACCTTTATTAATCAGGTGGTGGAAAAGACGGGCCTTGTGGAAGAAGAGGCTCAGGAAGAAAAAACTGCAAAGAAATCATGATCGCTTTATAAACGCCTTGGGGCTGCTGCACCATGCAGCGGCCCCTTTTGCACGCCGATTGATCAGTCAGCGTGATACATAAGGGAAAGGGAGCCGGGTAAAATAGAATAAAATTGGTTTTTACACGGGTTTTACGAACCGGGGATTTCAGACTTTACATTCTCCATGTATCATGAGAAGCGTAACAAGGAAATCCATTATAAAGACAAAAAGGAGTAACGATGATTATGAAAAAACTGATTTCTATGCTTGCAGTATCCGCAATGCTGGTTGGCTGTCTGGCCGGGTGCGGAAGCACGAGTAACGATACGGCCTCTGCGGCAGCCTCTTCCGCAGCTGCCACCGAGGTTGCCACCGCCGCACCTGCCGCTGAGACTGAGACCGCAACAGAAGCACCTGCTGCTTCTGCTGCTGAGACCGAGGCTCCCTCTGCGGAGGCCACCGGTTCCAATCTGGACTCTGACATCACGGTGGTGTCCCGTGAGGAAGGCTCCGGCACCCGGGGCGCATTCGTAGAGCTCATGAAGATCCAGGATGATGATGGTGACCACACCGTAGAGACCGCTGAGATCAGCAACTCCACCTCTGTGGTAACCCAGACTGTGGCAGGCAACACCGCTGCAATCGGCTACATCTCCCTGGGCTCTCTCAATGACAGCGTCAAGGCAGTCAAGGTTGACGGCGTAGAGCCCACTGTTGAGAATATCAAGGCCGGTTCCTATGCAGTATCCCGTCCCTTTGAGATCTGCTATAAGGATGAGAACCTGACCGATCTGGGCAAGGACTTCATCTCCTATATCATGAGCGCTGAGGGTCAGAAGATCGTAGATGACGAGGGCTACATTGCCATGGACGAGAGCGCTGAGAGCTACACCGGCTCCGGCATGAGCGGCAACCTGAGCCTCAACGGCTCCACCTCCGTATCCCCTCTGATGGAAAAGCTGGCTGAAGCATACCGTGCCATCAACCCCGATGTTACCATCGACATTCAGCAGACCGGCTCCGGCGCTGGCATCACCGCCACCGCAGACGGCACCTGTGAGATCGGCATGAGCAGCCGTGCACTGAAGGATGAGGAGCTGGCACAGGGGATCACTGAGCAGCAGATCGCACTGGACGGCATTGCTGTGATTGTCAACAAGGATAACGGTGTAGAGGGCCTGAGCTCCGAGCAGATTCGCCAGATCTTTGTAGGCGAGGTTACCAACTGGGCCCAGCTGGGCTGAACTGACATCCAATGATCCATACCATCCCGCCGCGAAGCTGCTTCGCAGCGGGATGTGTGGTACATGGAACATTTCAGCTCCAACGCGAAGACTCGGAAAGGAAATAATCCGGTATGAGAAAATATAAAGAAAAAATCATGCAGGCGGTGTTCCTGCTGACGGCCTGCGTATCCATTGCGGCAGTGGCGCTGATCTGCATTTATCTGCTGGGAAGCGGTATTCCCACTATTTTGAAGATTGGCCCCGCTAATTTCTTCGGGAAGGTATGGAAGCCCAGCAAAAATCTTTTTGGCATCCTGCCCATGATTGTCGGCTCCATTTATGTGACGGCAGGTGCAATCCTGATTGGCGTACCCATTGGCCTGCTGTGTGCCATTTATCTGTCTCGGTTTTGCCCCAAGCCCATCTATCGTGTGCTGAAGCCCGCTGTGGAGCTGATGGCCGGTATTCCTTCCATCGTCTACGGCTTCTTTGGACTGATGGTTATTGTGCCGGTGATCCAGAAGCTTTCGGGCACCAGCGGAAAGAGCCTGCTGACGGCCTCCATCCTGCTGGGCATTATGATCCTGCCCACCATCATCTCTGTGGCGGAGTCCTCGTTGAATGCAGTACCCAACAGCTATTATGAGGGCTCGCTGGCACTGGGGGCCACCCATGAGCGCAGCGTGTTTTCCGCAGTGCTTCCGGCAGCCAAGTCCGGCGTTATGTCCGGTGTGGTGCTCGGCGTTGGCCGTGCCATTGGCGAGACCATGGCTGTCATCATGATTGCGGGCAATCAGGCCATTATGCCTTCGGGTCTGCTCAAGGGGCTCCGTACCATGACCGCTAATATTGTGCTGGAGATGGGCTATGCGTCCGGTTTGCACCGGGAGGCTCTGATCGCCACCGGCGTGGTGCTGTTCGTGTTTATCCTCATCATTAATACCTGCTTCTCTCTGCTGAAAAGGAGGAATGGATGATGACAGAGACAAAGAAAATCAATCAGGTTTCCGCAAAGGAAAAATGGGTGAGCTATCTCCATCATCCCATGGCGCTGGTGGAGTTTCTGCTGGTACATCTGGCAGCGATCATTACAGCGGCTGTAGTGCTGTTCCTGATTGCCTATGTGCTCATTACCGGCGTGCCCCATATCCATAAGGAGCTGTTTGCATGGACTTGGACCACGGAAAATCAGTCCATGATGCCTGCCTTTGTGAATACGCTTGTGATGACGCTGCTGAGTCTGCTCATTGCGGTGCCCATCGGCGTCTGCGCAGCAATCTATACGGTGGAATACGCCAAGCGGGGCAACAAGCTGGTCAAGCTGGTGCGGCTGACGGCGGAGACCCTGCAGGGAATCCCTTCTATCGTCTATGGCATTTTCGGCTATGTATTTTTTAATGTGGCACTGCACTTTGGGTTCTCTATGCTTTCCGGTGCGCTGACGCTTTCTATTATGATCCTGCCGCTGATCCTTCGTACTACAGAAGAGGCGCTGATGGCAGTGCCGGACTCCTATCGGGAGGGCAGCTTTGGGCTGGGCGCAGGAAAGCTCCGGACGGTATTCCGTATTGTTTTGCCCTCGGCAATGCCCGGCGTGCTGGCTGGTGTGATCCTTGCCATTGGACGAATTGTGGGCGAGAGTGCAGCTCTGATCTACACCTCCGGTTCCGGTACTGGAAACCTGTCCTTTATCAAGAACGGAGCCTTTAGCCTGACTGCACCGCTGCTTCAGTCCACCAGAACCCTTTCGGTTCACATGTATGCGCTGATGAGCGAGGGGCTGTATACGGATCAGGCTCACGCCACCGCAGTCATTCTGATGGTGCTGGTGATCGGCCTCAACGCCCTGTCCTCCTATGCGGCAAAAAAGCTCACCAAACAGTAAGAGGAGACGGAATATGGATAAAATTACAGTTGAAAATCTGAATTTATACTACGGGGACTTTCATGCCCTGAAAAACATCAATCTGAAAATCCCTGCCAACAAAATTACAGCCTTTATCGGCCCTTCCGGCTGCGGCAAGTCTACGCTGATGAAGTCCATCAACCGGATGAACGATCTGGTGGAGGGTTGCAAGATTACCGGCTCCATTAAGCTGGGGGAGGAAGAGATCTACGGCGGTATGGATGTAAACCAACTGCGGAAGCGGGTGGGCATGGTATTCCAGAAGGCCAATCCATTCCCCGTGAGCATCTTTGACAATGTGGCCTATGGCCCCAGAACCCACGGGATCCGCAATAAGCAGAAGCTGGAGGAGATCGTGGAAAACTCCCTTCGCTCTGCGGCCATTTGGGACGAGGTAAAGGATCAGCTGAAAAAAAGTGCACTGGCACTTTCCGGTGGACAGCAGCAGCGGCTGTGTATCGCCCGGGCTTTGGCGGTGGAACCGGAGGTGCTGCTGATGGATGAATCTACCTCGGCACTGGATCCTATTTCCACCGGAAAGATTGAGGAGCTGTGTGTGGAACTGAAAAAGGACTACACCATTATTATGGTCACCCATAATATGCAGCAGGCCGTACGAGTGTCCGATGAGACGGCATTCTTCCTGCTGGGCGAGGTCATCGAATACGGAGACACGGAAAAGATGTTCTCGGTTCCCACGGATAAGCGTACAGAGGATTACATCACCGGACGGTTTGGTTAAGGAGGTATTCAGCACTATGAGAAAGACATTCGATCAGCAGCTGGAACTGCTGAGTCAGGAACTGACCCACATGGGTGCACTGTGTGAGACGGCCATTGCATCCGCCACGGAAGCGCTGAAAAAGCGGGACGTGGCGCTGGCCAAACAGGCCATTGCAGCGGATCAGGAAATTGATCAGCAGGAGCGGGAAATCGAGCGGCTGTGCCTGAAGCTTCTCCTGCAGCAGCAGCCCGTGGCCCGGGATCTGCGGCAGATTTCCTCTGCACTGAAAATGATCACGGATATGGAGCGGATCGGAGATCAGGCGGCGGACATTTCAGAAATCGTTACCTATATGTCCGAGGAGAATATCATTCAGGAGCTGGATCGTATCGATGCCATGGCCAGAGCATCCTCCCAGATGGTGACCCAGAGCGTGGATGCCTATGTAAAGAAGGATCTGGATCTGGCGAAAAAGGTCATTGAAGACGATGATGCGGTGGATCGGCTTTTTGAGGAGATCAAACGGGAATTGATCAAAATGATTGCCGCAGATCCCGGATGCGGAGAGCAGGCATTGGACTTCCTGATGATCGCAAAATATTTGGAGCGCATCGGCGACCATGCCACAAATATTGCAGAATGGGTGGAGTTCTCCATCCTGGGGCGGCATCCCGAGCAGGATGAGATCCATGGAGTTGAGGATCGTCAGAACCCCAGCGAGCGGTAAGAAAACGCCTGTGAGGTGCCGAAAAACGGCACCTCAAAATTTTTGCTTTATTGATGTTACGCATTAAATGATTGACGTAAATGCGGAAACCTGTTATAGTATGGGAACGGATAACAGGAGGAGCAGCGTATGTTTGGTGTGCTGGTTAATACAGTAGCGGTGATCGTGGGAAGCGTGATCGGCCTGATCTGCAAGCGGGGGATCCCGGAGCGGCTTTCCGGTGCGGTGATGACGGCCATTGGCCTTTGCACCATTGCCATTGGCGTCGTAGGACTATCCAGCGGTGAAAATACGCTGGTCTTAATCCTGTCCATGGTGCTGGGTACACTGATGGGGACACTACTGGATCTGGACGGACGACTGAACCGGACGGTGGAAAAGGCGGCGGCGAAAACTGCCGGGGCGGGAAAGGCCGGGCAGATCTCACAGGGCTTTATTACAGCTTGCCTGCTGTTTTGCATTGGCGCCATGACGATCGTTGGATCGCTCAATGCGGGCCTCAAGGGCGATCAAGAGATGCTGATTACCAAATCTGTGCTGGACTTTATCTCCTCCATTATGCTGTCGGCCACATTGGGGATCGGGGTGCTTTTCTCTGCGGCATTCGTTCTGGTGTTTCAGGGAGGAATCGTATTGCTGGCCGGAGTGCTGGCGCCTGTGCTGTCTACTGGGGCCATTGCGGAGCTGAGCTGTGCCGGCAGCCTGATGATTCTGGCATTGGGCCTGAATATCATCGGTGTGACGAAAATCAAAGTCATTGACCTGCTCCCGGCATTGGTGCTGGTACCGTTTGTGACTATGGCCTTCGGGGCGTTGGGAATTGGATAACAGAATATTAAGGGGCGGAAACTTCGGCGGTATTTTGCCGGAGTTTTCGCTTTTTCGGTTACAGCAAAATTATTTTGCGGAGGCTGTAACCTTTTCGGACGGGGCTGCGTCCTTACGGGTAGAGGCATCAAAAGGAGGCGGAAAGAATGGAAGACAGCGGAATACTGGAACTGTATTTTCTGAGAAACGAACAGGCACTTCGGGAATCAGACCGAAAGTATGGCGCATACTGCGGTGCCATTGCCTATGGAATCCTGCAAAACCGGGAGGACACGGAGGAAACGGTCAATGATACATGGCTTTCTGCGTGGAATGCCATTCCGCCCCGGCGGCCGGAGTGCCTGAAGGGCTTTCTGGGGAGGATCACCCGAAACGGAGCCATTGACCGATGGCGCAGACGCACGGCGGAAAAGCGGGGCGGAGAGATGGTGCTGGCGCTGGAAGAGCTGGGGGAGTGTATCCCCTCTGGGGACAATGTGGAGCAGCAGGTGCAGGCGGCGGAGCTGGGAAAGGTGCTGGAAGCCTTTTTGCAAACGCTGCCGGAGGAGCGGCGGCGCATGTTCCTGATGCGGTATTGGTATCTTGCACCGATCCGGGAAATTGCCCAGCGGCTGGGATGGACGGAGGGGAGAGTTCGGACTGCGCTCCATCGGATCCGAAAACAGCTGCTTGTATACTTACAGGAAAGGGGAATGCTGGATGAAGCCTGAGGATATTCTCGATGGGCTGGGGCATGTCAGCGACCGAATGGTGCTGGATGCGCAGAATTTGAAAAAAAGTCCCCGAAGCGGAATGAAATGGGGTTCACTGGCGGCCTGCATTCTGTGTGGACTGATACTGCTGGGCGTGTGCGCAGCAAAGCTGTGGAACCGGGATGACCAGCAAAGCCAGCGACCTGCGGAACCATCTGCGGCACCTGTGGTATCTCAGACTCCGCAGGATTCTGCGGAGGAATCCATTCCAGTGGAAGATACGGAAAGCGCCGGTGCGGAGATCAGTGACTATCAGGTGGCAGTCACGGAAAATGCGGTCTATTTCATTGATCCCCGTGTGGGGCTGCTCTCACTGGACCCGGAGTCGAAGGCAGTTACCACGATCCTGCCAAATGGGGAGTGCAGCCTGATCCGGTCAGAGGGCCAGGTGTATTGCCTCAATCAGGCAACCCGGAGCCTTGGACGGGTAGAGGACAATGACGTTACTCCGCTTGCGCTTTTGGAGGACGTAGGGCCGGGCTGGCCAATACTGCTGGGCGTCAGCGATGGCTATGTGTGCTGGAAGGAGGACTGGATGCTCTATGTGGCATCGCTGGAGGACGGTGCCGTGCGGTATTCGCTGCCCATGCAAAATGGAGTAGACAGCTTCCAGACCTGCGGCGCCTATCAGGGGGCACTCTACTGTGTCAATAATGGAGGCGGTGCGGCCAAGGGGACGCTGTTCCGGATCATGCTGGATTCTGGAGAGAAAGAGATCCAGTGGGAGCCGGAGGTGGAAGCAGAACCGGGCCTTGACCTCCGGATGTGTGGCGCCACCCAGGACAACACTGCCTGGATCGAAGGTGACCGGTTGTATTTGCAGGGGGAATGGGAGTCGGCCGGAGATTTTGAAAGCTCCTATTTCTGCTATGATCTGTCCAGCGGAGACCTGCGGGAGCTGACCGCCAGAGAGAGCGGCGTTACATCCATTGGGGCCCGGGGGACAAAGCTGTATGTAATGCGTACCGATATGACGTATGACGGGAATACAGCGCCCCACTATGAGGTATTCGATGATGAAACCGGGGATACGACTGTACTGATAGACGAAGTGGAGATCAAAAAACTGGGAACATTTTATAATTGGACCCCCTCGGATGGAGGAATCTACTATGGCCGTGTCAGCGATGCGGAGGCCAGCGGACAGGACGTATGCGGTCTTTATTACTATGATCTGGAGGCCAAAACATCCACAAGGCTCTATCAGGGAGCGACCCAGTACAGCGGCCTCGCCATAGAGCCGGACTGGTACTGGAATCCATATGGAGAGCTGATCGCGGATAATAACTACATGTTCTGCACCTTTGACCTGACCCGCAGCCAGGACGGGATCTATTTTGTGGAACCGGCCAGCGGCGTATACCGCTATGATGCGGAGATCGGCGATGCACAGCAGGTGGTCAGTGGAATCGCCTGCCGCATTCTGGATACGGAGGAAGGGCTGTATGTGACCTGCTCAGACACCGGGGAGGTCTATCAAATCGAAAATGGTGAGGCAAGGTTCCTGCTGACGCTGGAAAAAGAATCACAGATCGCCGTAAGACCTGTGGGCGTGAAAAATGGAGTGCTCTATTGGAATTGGTACGCCACCGATCTTTCCACCGGAGAGACGAAGGAGCATCCTGTATTTCGGGCGCGGAGGTCCCAGCCCCAGATCATCCGCCAGGGAAAGGCCTACTGCCTTGGAGCGGATGGCGAGATCGGCTATGTGGATGTCACTGGAGGAACGGAGGTTTATCAGTCTGATTGGACACTGAAACGGACAGAGCGCTATGGAGAATCCAACATCCGGTTTTATGACGACTGCATTCTGGCGCTGCAAAAGGAGGCCAATGGTTATGGGGTCTATCAGGTCTCCTATGAGGACGGCAGCAGGAAGCGGATCGGAAGAGTGGAGGCGGAGTGTGTCAGACTGCTGAATCTGGATGGAGAAACCCTGTATTTGGAGCAGTTGGAGGAGTCCTCGCCCGGGCGAGTCCTGTCCATGGATCTTGGAACCGGGACGGTACAGACTGTGATGAATGCGGACACCAACTCGTCCCTGCAATATGCATCGGAAATACGGGTTTGGAATGGCGTATGCTATGACTGCTATCGGGCACTTGGACAGGACATTGGCGCAGTGCTGCATACCTACGCGCTGTCAGACGGGGAAGAGCACACCACTGCTGTGGGCGATACTTCGGAGATAACGGAAGCGCCGGTGGAGACGCCTAATATCGCATGGCCTGTGGAGGAACCAGCGGAATAAGGAGCCAAATGATATCCCTATACTCCCTCGGAAACAATCGGCTGGGCCGATGCTCCGGGGGAGTGTGTCTTTGCAGGATAGACAGCAAATAGGCAAAAGCGTAGGAAACCCTAACAGACAAAAGCAGGCAATTAGTTACAACAAACCTGAAAAAGCGGGGAATTTCGTGGAATTTCCAGTCAAAGAAACGTGAAAAAACGGTTGAATGGCAGGAGGCAGTGTGGTACAATATCTCAAGAAGCGCCTGCCCGGAGGGGGCAGGCTGTCCCGCGCCTGAGGGGGCGGGGCAAAGCGACAATCTATATAAGGGAGTTTAAGCAAATGGGCAAAATTTCTTTGTTTATAGATGGCACCGAGATTCAGGCCGAAGAGGGCATGAGCGTACTGGAAGCTTCTCTGGCCGCGGGCATCTATATCCCGCATCTGTGTTCCCATCCCGATCTGCCTGCCACCGGCGGATGTAAAATGTGCGTGGTGGAGATTGACGGGCAGGAGACCCCGGTTTCCTCCTGCGTCACCGAGGTTCAGGAGGGTATGAAGGTTCATACCAAGTCCGAACAGCTGTCCCAGCTCCGTAAGATCGCACTGGAGCTCATTATGGCTGGCCATCCCCATGACTGCACCGGCTGCCGGGCCTACGGCAACTGTGAGCTGCAGGCTATGTGGCAGTATCTGGGCGTGCTCCATGCCCGCATGAAGGACGAGTTCCCTGAGAAGACCACCCTGAAGATCGGCACAGGTACTCCCGTTATCATCCGGGAGAATGACCGCTGCATTCAGTGCGGCCGCTGCGTCCGTGCCTGCGGTAGCCTCCGGAAGGTCGGCGCCATCGACTATCAGAAGAAGGGCATGGAGACCTACATCTCCACTCCCGAGGATCTGCCCCTTAACCAGTCCGAGTGTCGGTTCTGCTCTGCCTGCGTAGAGGTCTGTCCCACCGGTGCTCTGGTGGATATGGAGGGCCTGTTCCGCAGTGATCTGCCCCGTGAGCAGGCGCTGGTGCCCTGCCGTGCCGATTGCCCGGCTCATATCGATATCCCCGCATTCCTGCGCTTTATTGCACAGGGTAAGTATGACGAGGCCCATGCGGTCATGCACGAGAAGGTTCCCTTCCCCCATTCTCTGGGTTATGTGTGCAACCATCGCTGCGAGACCGCCTGTAAGCGGGAAAAGCTCAACCGCGCGATCTCCATCTGCTCCATGAAGCGCTTTGCCGCTGAGCATGATGAGACTCAGCTGTGGAAGGGCAAGGGCTTCCAGAATCCCGACACCGGCAAGAAGGTCGCAGTTGTTGGCGGCGGCCCCTGCGGCATGACGGCTGCTTATTACCTCAAAAAGCTGGGCCACGATGTGACCGTATATGAGAAGGATCCCATTGCCGGCGGCCATATGGCCAAGGGTATGCCGGAGTTCCGTATCCCCGGTGCTGACGTAGCCCGTGAGATCAAGGACATCACCGACATCGGCGTAAAGCTGCTGGTGAACTCTCCGGTTGAGAACGTGGCGGAACTCAAGAAGGACTATGATGCCGTTCTGGTCACCATCGGTACCTCTGTGGGTAAGAAGCTCAACTATCTGCCCGGCTCCAACTTCCGCAATGTATATACCGCAGTACAGCTGCTGAAAGACAACCGCCTGAAGCTGGCGGTTCCCGGCTATGAGATGAAGCTGGACCTTGGCAAGAAGGTCTGCATCATCGGCGGCGGCAACGTGTCCATCGACTGTGCCCGTACCCTGCGCCGTATGGGCTGCGAAGTCAACATCGTTTGCTTGGAGAAGGGCGAGAAGATGCTGGCTGACAAGCAGGAGATCAAGGAAGCCAAGGAAGAGGGCGTCCGGTTCTATGACGGCCACTCCAACGAGGCCATTGAGGGCACCGAAGAGCAGGTTACCGGCCTGCGTGTCCATGAGGTCGAGAGCTTCTACTTTGATGAGAACCGCAATCTGGTTGAAAACCAGGTGCCCGATTCCACCAAGGTTCTGGAGTGCGACTCCGTGGTGTTCGCTTCCGGTCAGGTCACCGGCCTCACCGATGCCTTTGGTCTGGAGCTCAACCGCTTTGGCTACCCCATTGACCCCGAGACCGGCAAGTCCGGCTATAAGACCTCTATCCCCGGCGTGTTTACCGCTGGCGATGTAATCACCGGTACCAAGTTCGTCATTGATGCGATTGCCGGTGCCCGTGAGGTCACCACCATCATTGACCAGTTCCTGGGCGGTGAGGGCAAGATCGACGAGACTCTGGTAGAGCGCACCCTGAATCCGGAGCTTGGCCCCATCAAGGGCTTTGGTCTCCAGCCCAGAGTGGATACCATTGTGGTGGATCCCGAGACCCGCATGAGCCCTGAGCATCTGTGGGATAAGGTTGACCAGAACTTTACTTGCGAGATGGCACAGTGTGAGGCAAGCCGCTGCCTGCAGTGCGACCTGCGTGTGCCCATCAAGAAGGTTGAAAACTTCAACGCTTACAGCAAGAGATAAGGGAGGGTTATTCGATGATTAATAAGGATATGTTGGCTGCAAATAAGGAAAAGTGTCTGGAGCGCGCAGCCAAGCTCCCCGAGGCTCCTGCTGCCGCCAATGAGACCACCTGCCCTGTGGCATGGTGTCTGGACATGGTCAAGGCGGCCCGTGCGGATGCATGCGGCAAGAGCGTCATGTGCCGGGATGGCCTGTGGCAGCTTCAGCTGATGCTGGAGGGCATTATGAACGGCCAGTCCAATTCTGACGATCTGGACGTTATGAAGGAGACCCTGGTTGCCATGAAGACCGTTGGGTGCCCCAACACCCAGAAGGTCGCAACGCTGATCCTCACCTCTCTGGAGCAGAATGCCGAGGAGTGGGATCTCCATGTTCGCCGTCATCGCTGCACTGCACTCAAGTGCTACTATAGCCTGTACATTGATCCCGCTGTCTGCAAGGGCAACGGTGCCTGCCTGAAGGCTTGCCCCGCTGGTGCGGTAGTCGGCGGCGAGGGTATGATCAGCGTCATCAAGGACGACAGCGGCCTGAAGACCGAGGTGTTCATCGCTTCCTGTCCCAACGGCGCTATCAAGAAGTATGGCGGCCCCGTCAAGCCCAGAACTCCCGCAGATCCCGTGCCTGTGGGCTCCTTCGGCGCCGAGGGCGGCGCAGCTGCTGCCGGCGGCGGACGGAGAAGAAGAAGAGGCTGATCTGTGCGCTGCACAGTGTAATAGCGTCAAATACTATTGTGGTTCAGCGGAGGCCGGAGGGGAATCCTCCGGCCTCTGATTTTTGATAAAGGAGCGCAAAAATGGTCATCATCCATGCATACATCTACCCCGTTGTGGGGGAGCCGATCCAAGACGGCTATCTGCGGTTTACATCAACCATTGAGGAAATGGGCCCTATGGGGCAGTATCGGCCTGCGGATGGAGAAACGGTCTATGACGCCGCAGGCAAGTGGCTGCTTCCGGGCTTTGTGGATATTCATACCCATCTGGGGCTGTTTGGCGATGGCGTAGGCTTTGAGTCGGAGGACTGCAACGAGGCAACCGACCCGGTGACGCCGCAGCTCCGGGTCATTGATGCCATCAATCCCATGGACCGGACGTTTCAGGATGCCCGGGCCGGAGGCGTGACCTCGGTGATCGTTGCGCCCGGGTCGGCCAATCCCATTGCGGGACAGGCGGCGGCCATACGTACCTATGGGCGGCGCATTGACGATATGATCCTCCGTGCTCCTGCGGCTATGAAATTTGCACTGGGGGAAAATCCAAAGAGCAATTACAATGACCGGGATGAGATGCCGGTGACCCGAATGGCCACGGCAGCACTGATTCGGGAGAACCTCCGAAAAGCACAGGAGTACATGGAAAAGCAGCAGCTTAGTCAGGAGGATCCGGACTTTGATGCGCCGGATTTTGATATGAAGCTGGAAGCCCTGATCCCGGTGCTTCAGCGGAGGTGCCAGGCACATTTTCATGCCCATCGGCTGGATGATATTTTTACCGCCATCCGCATTGCAAAAGAATTTGATCTGGATTACGTGATCATCCATGGGACGGAAGCCTATTTGGCCCCGGACATCATAAAGGAAGAGCATGCAAGGGTCGTTACCGGCCCAAATCTGCTGGATCGCTGCAAGCCGGAGCTCAAGAATATGAGCTTTGCGGGGCCTGCGGTCCTGTGGGAAAACGGTGTGCTTTGCTCCATTTGCACCGATCATCCGGAGACACCGCTGCAATATTTGCCCCTGTGTGCGGCCATGGCGGTACGCGCCGGGATGAGCCGGAACGGAGCACTGGAGGCCATTACCATCAATCCGGCAAGGATCGCCGGGCTGGATGATCACATCGGAAGCCTTGAGATCGGAAAGGATGCCGATCTTGTGGTTGCCAGCGGAGATCCGCTGGAGCTGGAAACCCGTATTGAGGCGGTATATTCATTGGGAAGGAAGTGCGTCTGAAATGAGACAGATCAGCTGTGAAGAGATCACTGCTCTGGTGGAAAAACTCTGTATCCAGGCTGCTACGGTACTGCCGGATGACCTGTGCCGGGTTATTGAGACTGCCGAGCAGAAGGAAGAAAGCCCGGTGGGCAAGGGGATCTTGCAGGATATCACAAAGAATTTCCAGATGGCCCGGGAGAAGGGCGTGCCCATTTGTCAGGATACCGGTATGGCAGTGGTATTTCTGACGCTGGGACAGGAGGTGCACATTACCGGCGGCAGCTTGACGGACGCTGTGAACCTCGGCGTGCACAACGGATACCTGAATGGGTTCCTGCGCTGCTCTGTGGTGGGAGATCCGCTGCGCCGGGAGAACACCGGAGATAATACACCGGCTGTGCTCCATACAGAGATCGTCCCGGGAGACGGATTCGAGATCACCGTTGCACCCAAGGGCTTTGGCAGCGAGAATATGTCCGCTATGAAGATGTTTACCCCGGCGGCCACATGGCAGAATATTGAGGACTGGATCGTGGAGAGCGTTTCTACAGCGGGCTCCAACCCCTGCCCGCCGGTGGTGGTGGGCGTTGGTCTGGGCGGTACCATAGAAAAGTGTGCGCTGGAAGCCAAAAAGGCACTGCTGATGCCCATGGATCAGCCGAATCCAGATGCGTTTTATGGAGAAAAGGAAGCGGCGCTGCTGACCCATATCAACCGGCTTGGAATCGGGCCTCAGGGAATGGGCGGCAGGACCACGGCGCTGGCGGTGCATATCCGTCCCAGTGCGACCCACATTGCGGGACTTCCCTGCGTGGTGAACATGAGCTGTCACGCTACCCGTCATGCTTCCGGGAAGCTGTAAGCGGACTGAAAATGCAAAGGCAGCGCCGCACAATTACTTCTCCGGGCACCGGAAAATCATGTGGTGCTGTTCAAAGTTTTTCAGGCAGAAGGCGGGAAAAGCCTTGCAAAGTCTGGCAAAGCGTGCTATAATCATCCTGTAAGTATGTTAGTCTAAGAGAGTGGGCCGGTGGCCCACTCTTTCTTGCTGAATAAGGGGGCAATATGAGTAAGATCACAGATCGGGTATGGAAGCTGGCGGAGCCGGTGGCAGCGCAGTTCGGACTGCGCATCTGGGATATTGAATATGTTCGGGAAGGTGCGGACTGGTTTCTGCGGGTTTATATCGACAAGGATGGCCCGGTGGATATCAATGACTGCGAGAACGTTTCCCGGGCGCTGGATCCTATTCTGGACGAGGAAGATCCCATCCCGGACAGCTACACCTTTGAGGTCTGCTCCGCAGGCTGTGAGCGGGTGCTGAAGCGCCCCGGAGATTTTCAGCAGTTTTTGGGCAGCAAGGTGCTGCTGCGGCTGTATCGTCCCAGAGACGGACGGAAAGAATATATTGGCGTCCTGAAAGACTATCAGGATGGCACCATTACATTGGAAGCAGGACAGGACACTTTGACCTTTGCACCGGATGAGACCGCTATGGTGCGACTCTATGCGGAATTTTGATTGGAGGAATTTGAAAAATGAACGCCGAAATTATGGGAGCGCTGGACCAGCTGGAAAAGGAAAAGGGCATCCCCAAGGACTATATGCTGGAAAAGATCACTCAGGCGCTGCTGGCTGCCTATAAGAAGGATCACACCGGCTACACCGAGAATGTTGTGGTCAACATTGTTGACGGTGAAATGAAGATGTTTGTTCAGAAGGAAGTGGTGGAGGACGTTCAGTTCCCCGCTACGGAGATCTCTGTGGGGGAAGCACAGAAGTATTGCCCCGGTGCCGTGGAGGGCGATGTGGTAGAGGTAGAGATGAAGGCCAAGCAGTTTGGCCGAATCGCTGCCCAGACCGCCAAGGGCGTCATCATTCAGGGCATCCGTGAGGCAGAGCGTGAGGCAACCTATGGCCGGTTTACCTCCAAGGCGCATGAGATGTTCACCGGCTCCGTTCTGCGGATTGACCCCATCAACCAGGGCATTACCGTTCGCATCGGCAGCGGCACGGATAAGATGGACGCTTACCTGAGCGCAGGCGAGCAGGTGCCCGGAGAGGAATGGCATGAGGGCGAGACCATCCGGGTCTATGTGGTAGATGTACGCAAGTCTGCCCATGGCCCACAGGTGATGGTGTCCCGGACTCATCCCGGCCTTGTGAAGCGGCTCTTTGAACTGGAGGTGCCGGAGATTGCCGATGGTACCGTAGAGATCAAGTCCATTGCCCGTGAGGCCGGCAGCCGTACCAAGCTGGCAGTTTGGGCTTCCGACCCGGACATCGATCCCGTTGGCACCTGCGTTGGCCCCAGAGGCGGCCGTGTGGGCGCTGTGGTAGACGAGCTGGGCGGCGAAAAGATGGATATTATCAAGTATTCTGAAGATCCTGCGGAATTTGTTGCAGCGGCACTGTCTCCTGCGGATGTACTTCAGGTGATCACCTACCCCGGCACGAAGAACTGCCGGGTGGTCGTGCCGGATGACCAGCTGTCCCTTGCCATTGGCAAGGAGGGGCAGAATGCCCGCCTTGCAGCCCGTCTTACCGGCTATAAGATCGATATCAAGTCCAAGACTGCCGCTGCGGAGCTGGAAGAAGAAGAGGCTCAGGCCGCAGAGAAAACTGCGGAAGAGACCGAGGCCCAGAACGAGACTGTGTCGGAGACGGCAGAGAAGCCCGAAAATGATGACGAGCTGGTAACGCTGGACGACTAATCCCCATGATTTGATCCGAAAGAGGTGCGTTATGAAGAAGATCCCCATGCGGCAGTGTGTTGGCTGCCGGGAAATGAAACCGAAAAAAGATCTGGTACGGGTGGTAAAGTCCCCGGAAGGCGTGATCTCCATGGATCTTCGGGGCAAGGCGCCGGGCCGCGGCGCATATGTGTGCCGCAGCAGTGAATGCCTGCGTCGAGCGGTAAAATCCGGCGCATTGGCTCGCAGCTTTGATACCGCCGTACCTGCGGAGATATTTGAGCAGCTGGAGCAGCAGATGGAGGCGACAGAGGATGAATGAAAAGGCCCTGGGACTTCTGGGAATATCCCAAAAGGGCGGCAAT
Organism: uncultured Oscillospiraceae bacterium; assembly: GCA_959607825.1. Classification (GTDB taxonomy): domain Bacteria; phylum Bacillota; class Clostridia; order Oscillospirales; family Oscillospiraceae; genus HGM13006. The sequence continues at coordinate 108,967 of CAUHNW010000004.1, forward strand.
ATAGAGATCGGCGAGGAGCCGGTAGGCGCAGTGGCCCGCGCAGGAAAGGCAAGACTCATCATCCTGGCCTCAGATGCGGCAGGCCATACCATTCGCAGAGCCCAGTCTTTTGCGGCGCTGCATACAAGTCCCCTGATCCAGATCGATGCGGATAAGGATACGTTGGGCGCAGTTTTTGGCCGGAATTCCGTGGCCATGGCGGCGCTGACTGACGTGTTCCTTGCCCAGCGCTTTCTGGAGACACTGGCAGAGCCGGAGCGCTATGGTGCCCAGCTGGAGGCAGTCCGGGAAAAGGCAGCATCCATGAAGCAGCGGCAGGCAGAGCGTCGGCGTGCCCAGAAGAAAAAGGGGAAAAGATAGTAAGTATTTGGAGGTGGCTCTATGAGCAGTTTCGTGAAATATAAGATTCGAGAAGTGGCGAAGGACTTTGATATGCCCGCCAAGAGCATTGTGAATATGGTAACAGAGCATTTTGAAGCGCCGAAATCCAGCGCTCAGGTGCTTTCGGATGACCAGCTCAATCTGGTGTTCGATCTGATCACAAAGGAAAACCAGATCGAGTCCATTGAAGAGGTGTTTGCTGCCCGGCTGCAGCAGCCTCAGCAGGATGATCCGGACCTGCTGGTGGTGGATGATGCTCCCGGCAAAAAGGAGCAGCCCAAGGCGGCAGCCCCGGCAAAGCCCCAGAGCAATCAGACGAAGCCCCAGAATGCCGCAGGCAATAAGCGGCCGCAGCAGGGCGGAAATGGCCAGCCCCGGCCTCAGAACCAGAATGGTCAGAATAACAATCAGACCAGGCCCCAGCCCCAGCAGGCTCCGGCGCAGAACGCAGGCGGCCAGAATGCGCAGCCTCAGAACCAGCAGCCCAAGCGCAAGAAGGAGCGCCGGGTGGTGGATACCAGTCGTGTAACGGTCAATGCTGACCGCTTTGATGACCGCGTGGATGCACTGGTGCCGGAAAAGGCCCAGAAGTATACCAGCAAAAAGGTTCGTGTTGGCAACAAGAACAACAAGCGCGGCGGCAACTTCGGCAACAAGCGCCGGAATGAGGAACAGGAAAAGATGCGCCGTCTGCAGCTGGAGATCGCCAAGAAGGCCCCCGTCAAGGTTTCCATCCCCGATGAGATCAGCGTTGGTGAGCTGGCGTCCCGGATGAAGAAGACCGGCGCAGAGGTAGTTCGCTGCCTCATTAAGAACGGCATCATGGCCTCTGTGTCCGAGGTCATCGACTATGAGACCGCCGCTATCATTGCAGAGGAAATGGGCTGCAAGGTAGAGAAGGAAGTAATTGTCACCACGGAGGAGCGCCTGATCAACGACCATGTGGATACAGAGGATGAACTGGAGAGCCGTCCTCCCGTCGTTGTTGTTATGGGCCACGTTGACCACGGTAAGACCAGCCTGCTTGACTATGTGCGGAAGGCTCATGTAGCTTCCGGCGAGGCCGGCGGCATCACGCAGGCCATCGGCGCATATCAGGTAGATGTCAACGGCAGCACCATCACCTTCCTGGACACTCCGGGCCATGAGGCGTTTACCTCCATGCGTGCCCGGGGCGCTATGTGCACCGATGTTGCCATTCTGGTGGTGGCCGCAGACGATGGTATTATGCCCCAGACCGTAGAATCCATCAACCACGCCAAGGCTGCTGAGATCCCCATCATTGTTGCCATCAACAAGATGGATCTGCCCGGTGCAAATCCGGAGCGGATCAAGCAGGAGATCATGAAGTACGATCTGATCCCCGAGGAATACGGCGGCGATACCATCATGTGCGAGATCTCCGCAAAGACCGGTATGGGCGTGCAGGAGCTGCTGGAGATGGTCGTGCTTACCGCAGAAATGCGGGAGCTGAAGGCCAACCCCAACCGTGAGGCTTCTGGTACCGTCATTGAGGCACGGCTGGACAAGGGACGCGGCCCTGTATCCACGCTGCTGGTGCAGAACGGTACCCTGAAGCAGGGCGATGTGATCATTGCCGGCACTGCGGTGGGCCGTGTCCGTGCTATGACCGATTACCGGGGCAGAAACATCAAGACCGCAGGCCCCTCCGTGCCCGTGGAGATCATCGGTATGGCAGAGGTGCCTCAGGCCGGCGATACCTTCAATGCCGTTGCGGACGAGCGTATGGCACGTCAGCTGGCAGAAGAGCGGAAGCAGGCAGAGAAGGATTCCAAGATGAAGAACCTCAGCGGCTCTGTGACGCTGGAGAACCTCTTTGCCCATATGCAGGAGGGCACCATGAAGTCTCTGAACATCATCGTCAAGGCGGATGTTCAGGGCTCTGCGGAGGCCGTAAAGGCAAGCCTGCTGAAGCTCACAAATGATGAGGTTCAGGTAAAGGTGATCCACTCCGGCGTCGGCGCAGTCAACGAGTCCGATGTGCTGCTGGCATCCACCTCCGGTGCGATCATTGTTGGCTTTAACGTGCGGCCTGAGGCAGCGGCTGCTGCCGCAGCCACTCGTGCAGGTGTTGAGATCCGTACCTATCGGATCATCTACGAGTGCATCGAGGAAGTGGAGAAGGCCATGAAGGGTATGCTGGATCCCAAGTTCAAGGAAGTCGTGGTGGGTCATGCCACAGTCCGTATGACCTACAAGGTCTCCTCTGTTGGCACCGTAGCAGGCTGCTATGTGAACGATGGCAAGATCGAGCGCAACGGCAGTGTCCGCGTGGTGCGTGACGGCATCGTGGTGCACGAGGGCGTTATGGGTTCCCTGCAGCGGTTCAAGGATTCCGTTAAGGAAGTTACCGCTGGCTTTGAGTGCGGCATTACCATTGAGAAATTTAACGATATCAAAGAAGGCGATGTCTTTGAGTGCTTCGTTATGGAGCAGATCAAGGACTAAAATAAGGAGGGACGCATATGGCATCCAGCCGAATCGGGCGCATCAACGAAGAGATCATGCGGCAGCTCAGCACCGATATCCGGTCGCTGAAGGACCCACGGGTGCAGGGGATGATCACCATCACTGCTGTGGATACTGCTTCCGACCTGCGTACCGCAAAAGTTTATGTGAGTGTATATGATAAGTCCCGCAGCAAGGAGGTCCTGAAGGGCCTGAAATCCGCCGGAGGATTCCTCCGGCGGCAGCTGGGGGCAAGTTTGCAGCTGCGCTATACACCGGAACTGGTGTTTGAGGAGGATCACTCCATCGAGCATGGAACCAGAATTTTTGAAATTCTGTCGCAATTGGATATACCGGAGGATGAGGCCAATGACGAAAACAGTGAACAATCAGGAAACGGCTGAGTTTCTCCGCACCCACGACCACTATCTGATCCTGAACCACCGCCGCCCCGATGGGGATGCGGTGGGCAGTGCAGCGGCCCTTTGCCGGGGACTTCGTGCTATGGGAAAGGAAGCCTGGGTATGGAAGAATCCCCAGACCAGCCAGAGGCTCAGCGTCTACCTGACGGGGCTGGAAACCGAGACCGTACCGGATCAGGCTACCATCGTCTCCGTGGATATGGCTACGGAAAATCTTCTGCCCATGAATGGGGCGGAGTTCATCGGGAAAACGGTGCTCTCCATTGACCACCACATGTCCAACGAGGGCTATGCTGCCATGACCAATGTTCAGCCGGCCTGCGCAGCCTGTGGAGAATTGCTGCTGGATATTCTTTCTCAGCTGGGCCCGGTAGACCAGACCATGGCAGAGGCATTGTATCTGGCAATTTCCACGGATACAGGCTGCTTCCAGTATTCCAATGTTACGGGGAACACCCTCCGGGCAGCGGCGGCATTGAAGGATCTGGGAGCGGACACGTTCCCGATCAATAAGATCATGTTTGGCACAAAGACCATTGCACGGCTCCGGCTGGAATCTGCGCTGACGGAGTCCATAGAGTTCTATGCAGGGGGCAAAGTAGGGCTGTGCGTGATGACCAATGCCATGCTGGATGCAATTGGAGCATCTGCCGATGATACGGACGATATCTCCGGTTTTGCACGGAATATTGAGGGCGTGGAGATTGGCGTAATGATTCAGGAGCTTCGGGAGGGCGGCGCAAAGATCTCGCTCCGCACCGATGAAGCCCATAATGCTTCGGACATCTGCGGACAGTTGGGCGGCGGCGGCCATAAGGCGGCGGCGGGCGCTACGGTTCCCGGCGGTGTTTCCGAGGCAAAAGAACGTATTTTGGAGGCCATCGCCCACAGCGGTGTGAAGCTCTGATGAACGGTATCATCATTGTGGATAAGCCTCAGGGCTGGACGTCCCATGACGTTGTGGCAAAGCTTCGGGGAATCTATCAGGAGCGGCGGATCGGACATTCCGGTACGCTGGATCCCATGGCCACTGGGGTGCTGGCTGTGTTCCTTGGACGTGGAACGCGGGCAGTAGAGCTCTGTGAAAATGACGAAAAAGAGTATCTGGCCGGACTTCGGCTGGGCCTTGTGACCAATACTCAAGACATAACGGGTCAGACACTGGAAGAGCATCCGCAGGCTGTTTCACAGGAGCAGCTTCAGGAAGTGCTGAAGCAGTTTGTGGGCCCTCAGCAGCAGATCCCACCCATGTACTCCGCAGTGAAAATCGGCGGGAAAAAGCTCTATGAATTGGCACGTAAGGGACAGAGCGTAGAGCGGAAACCGCGGGATATCACCATTCATCAGCTGGAGCTTCTGGATTATGACGGTCAGGAGGCACATCTGCGTGTAGTGTGCTCCAAGGGAACCTACATCCGCACCCTGTGCCACGATATTGGCGGGGCACTGGGCGTAGGTGGATGCCTGTCCTCCCTGCGGCGGATCCGGGCAGGGGTGTTTTCCATTGGGGAAGCAGTCACGCTGGAGGAAATTCAAGCGGCCAAGGAGCAGGGGCGACACACCGAATTACTTCGGCAGGTAGACCAGCTGTTCTCCGGTTTTCCTGCGCTGTATGTGGGGAAGCGGGAAACTGTGCGCTGTAAAAACGGCGCAGACAGCCGCATTCCGGGAATGCCGGATGGGACGTACCGGGTCTATGGGCCGGAAAATGAGTTCCTGATGCTGGGACAGTGCCAAGGGGGCGTCCTGCGGACGGTGAAAAGCTTTTTTGAGGTGAAGGAAAGTTGAACGAGTTGGTTGGGCGTGTCATTGCGCTGGGCTTTTTTGACGGCGTTCATTTGGGACATGCCAGTCTGCTGGAAATGGCACGGAAGCGCGCATCGGAGCTGGGACTTCGACCGGCGGTCATGAGCTTTGACCTGCATCCGGATAATCTGGTGGCAGGGGCGAAGGTTTCGCTGATCAATTCTGCAGCAGATCGGGAAGAGATCCTGTCCAGATGCTTTGGAATTGATGACGTGATTCTGGCGCATTTTGATGAACATCTGATGCATATGCCATGGGACGTGTTCATAGAAGAATATCTGGTGCGTCAGCTGGGGGCGAGGCATCTGGTCTGCGGCTATGATTTCCACTTTGGCGACAAGGGTGCGGGAAATCCCCAGCGCCTGCGGGAAAAGTGCAAGGCACTGGGGATCGGCTGTGATGTGCTGCCTCAGGTGACGCTGGACGGTGTAACAGTCAGCTCCACCTATATCCGTACCCTGCTTCAGAACGGAGATATGCAGGAGGCTATGCGCTTTCTGGGGCATCCCCATTGCCTGTCCGGTACGGTGGTGCATGGCCGTCAGCTGGGACGCACCATCGGTGTTCCCACGGCCAACCTGTTGATCCCCGATGGGGTTTTGACTCCGGCTTTTGGGGTATATGCCACTAAAGTGGCCCTGCCGGATGGGCAGGAAAAGCTGGCGGTGACCAATGTGGGGGTTCGTCCCACCGTGGGAGAATCCACACTGGTGACAGTAGAGCCATGGATCCTTGACTTCGAGGGCGATCTCTATGGGCAGCATATCCGGGTGGACTTTTACCATCGGCTGCGGGGCGAAAAACGGTTTGACGGCCTTGCGGCGCTCCAGCAGGAGATATTCTCCAATGCAGAGGAAACGAGAGGGCTGCTGGGCGGATAAAAAGTATATTCACATATAAAAAGAGGCTCGCTGCCATGGAAGCAATTCCACGGCAGCGAGCCTTTTATAGGTCAGGAAATGGAGATGTATTTACTGTTGATGAAGCCGCGCTGGCCGTCAAAGGTCATGAAGTAGTCTTCCACCAGATCCATAACCAGATATTTGGCCTTGTTCAGGTCACGCTGGTTGGGATGATTCCACATCTGATTGTGGAAGAAGTAGGAGCCCTGTACGGTGCCCTCAGCGGTCTCATAGTACTCGGGATCCTGAATGCTGCCGGGGCCCATGATGTTGGGCTTCTGTCCCTTTTCGAGACCGGCAGGTCCGAATTCTTTGCCGCAGCAGGCAAAGGTGCCCACAACGCTGACGTTTTGAAGCTCCAAAAACAGCTTCAGAGCGGACAGTGTGGCTTCGCTTTCACCGGAACCGTAGAAACCACCGCCATAGGTGGTGAATACGACACCGAGAGGCTGATAGTTATCACGGACAGGGCCACCGGGATAGCTGCAATTTCTGCGCCGGAATACGGGGCCGCCATTGGCACCGGGCGCACCGGGATCGCCGCCGGGACCACCAGGACCACCGGGACCACCAGGACCGCCGGGACCACCAGGACCACCGGGACCGCCAGGGCCTTCCGTTCCGCCGACACCGCCGGGGCCGCCGCCCATGGTTTCGGAGGTCATCTTAAAGCCGCCGCCAGCGTCTACCATCTTCTGTACGTTGTTCTCCAGTTCACCACCGGCGCCCAGAGAGAAGAGCTTGTTGATAATGGTCAGGGGATAGCCGGCTACGATGGGAGAGCCGAGGCAAACCACGTCGTAGTCCTCAAAATAGAGGTTATCCTGAATGTCAGCCCACTTGTTGGACTTCTTCAGCCGATAGCAGTTGCACTCCCAGCCGCAAGCCTCGAAGCCGTCCTTCATAGAGAGGGCAATCCGCTCGGTGTTCTTGGTCATGGTGGCGTAGAGGATCAGCGCGCGGCGCTTATGGGGGGCATAAGACAGCCCTTCCAGCTGCGTGGTGATATTCTCGCCGCTGTTCTGATGGATCAGAACAGTGCCGGAGGGCTGATCGCCCAAGGTGATCTCCAGATGCTGACGGGCCGGTCCGACCTGCGCTTCAAAAGAGATGGTATCTCCGTGTACGCAGACATTTTCCAGCAGCTCGCAGCCGCCATGGGAGGCGATCAGCTCGCCCTCGTAGGCACGGGAGCCCTTGCGGATGACAACCTTGGTCTCACGCTTTCCACTGGGGGTGTCCATGAGATAGGTATAAGTACCTTCAAATTTCATAGGGGATTCCTCCTTTTTTCTGAGGCAATGCCGCTTTATGGGGCAACGCCTTTATATTACAAATAGCGAATGCTGTGGACTGACAGCTTAGTTTACCCGGTCGTAAGCACCCTGAATGATCTGAGTCAGACCGTCAATGTTCATGTCTTCGATGCCCTTTACATAGGCATTCCAGACAGCATCATCGTCCACATCCTGCGCACCGTTGATAAACTGCAGAGCAGAGGTAGCAACGTGGGTGATGATATCGGAGTAGATGGCAGAGGCCTCTGTGGATTCCTCAGAAGTCAAAACTACATCGGAACCGAGGTTGTTGCTGCTGTTCTTGTTGGTGCTCCATGCATCAAAGCAGGATAGCTCTCTTTCGCCAAATTCGAAGGACAGGCGGGTATCGTAGACAACACCGGCCAGATCCTTGGTGGCGACTACGCCGGAGGCAAGGTTGGTGGCATCTGCCACGGACAGAAGCGCATCACCGTCAAACATGGGGTCGCCATTGTCGTCATAGTACCAGGTCTCCACATCGTGGCCGGAGCCTTCCTCAAAGCCGTAGTTGTAGAGCAGGCCGCCCTCATAGCTGTAGCCGTAGTCAAGGAACTGGAGCGCCGTTTCCACATTTTCACACTGTGTGGAGATGGAGATCTTTGCGGCGCCGGTGGTATCGACCATGGAGGTTTCCTCATAGAAGGGGATGGTCTGGCCGGAAACCTCGGCTACATCCTGAACGGGCCACCAGTTGCAGTTGGGATCTCCGTTATCTGCGGCCATGGTGGAATAGTTGCCGCCGAAGGGCTGGTTGGAGAAAATGTAGCCGGTCTCGCCGCGGGAAGCTTCCCCGGCGTTGAGGTCACCAAAGGGGTTCACGTCACGGTTCTGCATATTCTCAAAATTGATCAGACCCTGATCGTAGAGGGTGTGGAGCCAGGAGAGGAACTTGCGGGTACCGTCCTGTGTGGCACCATAGATGACCTTTCCATCTTCCTGATAGAAGGAGGCTGCAAAATCGGTGCCCATGGCGTTGGCGCTGAGCTCGGCCATGGAGCCAAAGCCGCCCATCAGAAGGCCGTTCTGCATGGAAATGGTATTGAAGAGGCTCATTGGCTCAACGGCACCCTTCTCGTTCTTGAAAGCGGTGAGCACATCAGTGAGCTCATCATAGGTGGTGGGGACATCCAGCTTCAAATCGTCCAGCCAGTCCTTCCGAACAAAGGTGCCGAGACCGACGGGATTCGCATTCTGATCCTTGATGGGATAGATGCACAGGAACATATCGGCATCCTGTACCTTGCTGTAGACGTTCTGGTCAGCATGGATGATGGTGGAGTAGTTGGGCATATTCTCCTCGATGTAATCGGTGAGGTCAAGGATAATGTCCTCGTCGAGGGCGGCTTCGGGGCCGGCAGCATAGTCGGAGATGTTCATGAGATCCGTATATTCGCCGGAAGCGATCATCAGGTTGAATTTGTCGGTCTCATTGGCCTTGTCCACTACGGTCAGATCTATCTGAACGCCGGTGTTTTCAGACAGCCATTTCCATACCTGCTGATTCTGGAGATCACCGCCCTCGATATAGGAGAGACCGGAGGTTTCATAGCCAAGAAAATAGCTGAGGGTCACAGGCTCTTCCGTGATGGGAAGCTCGGTGTGCAGGGTGGTCAGCATTTCACGCCAGCCGTCATAATCGTTGTTGGCATTGGCTTCCGTGTAGTCCGCAGGCGCTGCTTCGGCGGTGGATTCATCCAACGAGGCCGCTGTTTCCCCAACAGAGGCGGGAGCTTCATTGGTATCCGGCGCTGCTGTGGCTTCCGGAGCGGAGGCCTGTGTCTGAGCAGAATCTGCCGGAGCAGAGGATGCCGCAGAACTTGCACTGCCGCCGCAGCCGGTCAAGGTGCCCAAGAGCAGGGAAGCGGTCAGAAGCAGTGCGGAGATGGATTTCTTCTTCATGTGATCTTCTCCTTGTGCAGTATTGAGATTCCGGCAGGTTCAAGCCGGTTGCCCTCAGTTTAGCACAGGATATGTAGAATTGAAAAGACGCAAAAATCGTAACAGGGGTGTGATTTTAGAAAAATGGATGTGTGAGAATCTGCACTGGAAGAAATAATGTGCAGAAAACGTCACACATCCTGAGTTCATCCCGGAATTCCACCGGAAATACTCTGATGCTGCTCCCGATAGGCGCCGGGGGTGGTCTCTTCATAGCGCTTAAAGGAACGGGTCAGCGTCCAGCGGCTGGAAAAGCCCACCTGTACGGCGATATCATCCACGGACAGATCCGTGGTAGCCAGCAGCTCTTTTGCTTTTTTCAGCCGGGCGGCATGGATATAGTCCACCACGCCCATGCCGGTATTCTGCCGCAGCAGACGGCTCACATAGGAGGCGGATAACCCAAGGGCGTCGCCAATGCGGTCGGCGCAAATGCCGGGGTCTGCGTAGTTGTCCTCAATATACCGGAGAGCTCGATCCACCTTATCAGAGTGCTCCCGGCTGCCGGATTCTGCATAGGTCTGGAGGGCGGAAATCAGGGAGAGACAGTGCTCCCGAAGCTGCTGGGCAGAGGTCTGTTCCAGCAGAAAGCGGTACTGCTCCACTACCGGCGCTTCGGCCTCGTCGTACTCTACCGTAGAGATGGAGAAGGCGGAGAGCATCTGCTCCATATGGGAGACCAGATGCGTTTTCACCAGGTCCGGATAGCGGGGCGCAATGCGTAGCTCCAGATCCACAAAGCTGTCCATGGTCTTTTCCAGCTGCTGAAAGTTGCGGTTGGTGATGCCCTGCATAAAGCGCTGCTCCAGCTCGGTTCGCAGCAGCTTGTCACTGAGCTCTGTGGGAGCTTCGGCGTGGTCATAGCCGTTCTTTACGGGGCTGCTGTCGCCCATCAGATCGGCATAGGCGGTTAGCTCCTGTGCCTCCTTGCAGGCTTTGACGATGTTTTCGCGGCCCTGAAAGACGGTGCTGACTACTGCGCCGCAGATGAGACCATGAGACTTCAATGCCTCAATGGCATGCTCCAGCCCCTGACAGATGGCGCGAACGTTTTCACGGGAGCTTTCATCCAGAGAATCGATGTGGAGACCTGTAATATTGATGAGAACGATCATTCCATCGGTCATAGGGACGAAGTAGGGTGTGCAGATCGGCTCAAGGTATTCAGCGATGTGATGACGCATCCAGTCATCTACCTTCTGAAATTCAGTGTGGGGAATGTGCTCCTGCCCACACTGTGGCAGATAGCCGGAAAAGTCGATGCATTGGAGCATGGCAACGGCAAAGTACTCGTTTTTCAGGCCGGGGAGGGCTTCCGTAAGATCCCCCTCCGGGGGAACATCACCGCTCAGGTATTTTTCCAGCAGCCGGGTACGGCAGGCCCGATCCAGCTCCAGATTGTTTTTCATCAGCCGGGCATAGCAGACTGAGATGCCGGCGGTAAGCCCGGCGGTGCCCAATAGCCAGACGATCACACCAAGAGCCAGCGAAACACGGGACAGCACCATTACAACCAGCGACCAGATCAGTAAACTGCCGCCGCAGATTACGATGGTGCGCCCGAGATAGGGAATGGAGCCGGTTATTTTTCGAGATGAATCCTTCATAATGTGCCTCCCGGGAAATAGATATCTCTATTTTATCATAATGTATTACGGGATTGCAACATTTCCTTTTCCGTTTAGATAGAGATGCGCTGCCTCGCTGGCCATAACGAGCCAACGGGGCAGCGCAAGTAATGGATGTACTTATTTTAGATAGCTGCTTGCACGATACAGGAAGGTTACGCCCTGACTGCGGGTGCATGCGGAATCGGGACCAAAGCGGCCACCGCCAACGCCGTTGGTGAGGCCCTGCTCAGCGGCCCACTGGACGGCTTCATAGTAATATGCCTTCGGGTTCAGATCTGCAAATGCAGTGCTGCCGGATGCCTGAGGCTTCCCGGCGGCCCGCCACAGGAAGGTCACGGTCTGACCACGGGTACAAGGCGCATTGGGAGAAAACGTGGTGGAACTGGTGCCGTTGGTGATCCCCTGCGCTACAGCCCACAGAACAGCCTTTTCGTAGTAGCTGCCTGCCTTTACATCAGCGTAGGGATGACCTGCCTCAGCGGGCTCCGGGCTGCCGGCGGCCCGCCACAGGAACGTGACCATTTGGCCGCGCGTCAAAAGGTGCTTTGTTCCAAAGGTGGTGCTGTCCAGTCCGGTAGTGATATTGTTTGCAACGGCCCACTGAATTGCTTCGGTATACCAGCTGTCCATTTCGACATCGGTGAAGGAAACAGTCGGCTTCTCGGAGGGGTTCGTGGGTGTCTCAGAGGGCTTTGCGGGTGTCTCGGAAGGCTTCGTAGGTGTCTCGGAGGGTGCTGCGGGTGTCTCAGAGGGCTTCGCGGGTGTCTCGGAGGGTGTTGTGGGCGTTTCAGAAGGTTTTGCGGGTGTCTCAGAGGGTGCTGCGGGTGTCTCGGAAGGCTTCGTAGGCGTCTCGGAGGGCTTTGAAGGTTCTTCAGGGGTATACGCCGCAGTGGGATACTGGCTTAGATCCGGGGTGGGATCAATGCCGGATTTCCAGTAAAGGCTTTCCAGCGGATCGTCTGCGGTGGTTTCCTTCTGAGTGCCACCGGCTACATGGCGCTTGCCGCTGGTAATGGTGATCTCGCCCTTGGTGGCTGTGCCTGGCTTGCCGTTCTGCGCTTTGGAGGAGGTGGCACCCTGCAGATATACGTCATCGGTGGAAATGGTGCCGGTGCCGGATACGGCGCAGCCGCCGTCCTTCCAAAGTACACGGCCACCAATGGCAATGAGCTTTCCGCTGCCGGTGATAGTGCCCTGCTCCAGTTCAATAGCGGTGCCGCCCTTGGTATCGACGACAGTGCCTTCGCCGCCGTAAACGGCCAGCACGGCGCCGTCTGCCAGTGTCAGAGTCCCGTTTTTCACGGAGAGACCGGCCTGACCGATTTTGGAGCCGCCTGCGTCACCCTGAATAAAGACCTGTCCCTTTACGGTGACATTGCCGGTCACGGCCACAACTGGCTCGGCAGTGGTGCGGTCAACGAGATCGCCGTTGGCCAGATAGTTGGCGTGGGAGTAGATTGCGGCATTTTCCAGCACGGCGCCGTCCGCCATCCGCAGCTGTCCGCAAATGGAGGAGCCGGTGAGAAATTCGCCGCTGCCGTAGTCGTTGTAGTTCATGGAGAAGGTACCGCCGGACTGGACGTCAATGATGCCCTGCACCACGGAATCCCGGAGGGTCAGCTTGCCGCCATTTTCTACAACGATGCGAACACTGCTGAGGATCTCCATATTGACCATTGTGAGATTGCAGCCGGAGGGGATGTAGAGGGTCTGCGGAATGTTGCCTGCCTCGACTTCCTCCCATGCAAGGTCATAGCCCAGATAGCCGTAGGTGCCGCTCTGATGGGAGCCGTACCATGCCTTGAGATCCTTGGGAATACGGACGGAATCTTCCTCCCCATCCACGTTGCTGCCAAATTCGGAGATGGCCCAAGGCTCCATGATGTCCCACATATACTTGCCGTCTTGGGTCTGGGTCAGGTTGTCGGGAGAAATACGGTCGGCCAGCGCTTCCTTGCCGGTATAGATGCGGAAGGGCAGGGCGTTGCTCGCTGCGGTGCGTCCCTGATCGTCGGTGACTGCCACAGAGATCAGATAGCTGCCTGCGTCCTTGGGGGTGCCGCTGAGGGTCAGGCTGCTGCTGATGGCAGGCCAGAAGGAGCCGGTCATGCCGCTGCTGGCGTTTTCGTCGGTACCCTGTTCTGTATCGGGCACAATGGAAACGGTGCATTTTGTGACATAGCCGGAGCTGGAATCCGCAGAGGCGTCCAGCTCTTTCCAATCAGAGTCAGCAGGAACGCTGCCCTTTTCTGTCCGAGCGCCATAGACTGTGACGTTGCTGTTCTTGTTGGAAGAGGCAGAGCCGGTGGCACCGGAAACACCGTCATAGTTCTCCTGTCCTATAATGGCGGCCTCGAAGTCGCCCACGATTTTTACATGAAGCTCATAGGGATCGCCTTGGCCGTCATCTTCTACCAGAGAGGCATTGCCATCCGGGTCGATGAGCAGCTTCACCCGAAGAGTTTCGTAGCCGGCAGCGGTGATGGAGATCACATCGCCGCTCTTCAATACGTCGATTGCGGAAGAAGAACTATAGTTCTTTGCGGCAAAGATCAGACGGCTGTTTTCAGGGTCCTTCTGGTAGCTGCCGCCGCTGGAGGGGGAATAACGCTTGGCTTCCCATACAGCATCGTTGACGGAAATCTCAGTGATGGCATCCACATAGCCGTCAGCGTCCTTTATGGTGATGTACCAGTCATTGCCGAAGGTGTCCTGACTCAGGGAAAGCTGGCTTGCGGAAATGATTTGTGCCGGGAGCTGCTCAAATGCTGCGGTGACGGTTACATCTTCAGCAGGCATCTGGAAGGTGCAGCCGGTGTCGGTATCCACAATATCCACAGCGGTGCCGTCTGTCTGGGAAACGGAAATATCGGAAAGCACATAGCCCTCATTCGGTGTCGCAGTGACGGTAACGGTCTGGCCCGCCTCAGCGGTCTCCGGGGAGACGGTGGCGCTGCCGTTTTCACAGTTGGCTACGGTGACGGAATAGGTCACGGGGGTGGTATCGACTACGGTGGCGGTATGGGTAGTCTTATCCAGCGTCAGCGTCAGATCCTGATAGCCATCGGCGGTGATGACACAGGTGGCGGGATTGACATCGTATCCTTCGCCGATCACAAGGCGAAGATTGGCGGGATCGGCGTAGAATTGGCTGTTGTTCCATACGCTGTAGGAGTTGCTGCCCTTACTCCATGCGGTCCCGTTGACGGTAACGCTGGTAATTGAAGAGAGAAAGTCTCCGCTGCCGCCGGCAAAGGTCAGCACAAAGTCATATCCGAAGCTGGAGGCAGTGGTAAAGCCGGTAGGGGGAGCCTTCTTTTCACCGGCATCGGGTGTTTCAGAGGGCTTTGGATCCGGTTCCGGTTCAGGCTCCGATGTGTCAGCAAGGGAAACGGTATAGCCGTCGCCTGACTCCGTGAGTGTCAGGGCAACATCTGGATAACCGGTGGCCGTGACCAGCACGGTGACAGGACTGCCGGTGAAGCTCTTTGTCAGCAGCAGAACACGATCCTCGCCGGTGGCACTGCCTGTATCCTTACCGGCAAAGAAGGTTGGGTCACTGGCAAAGGAAAGAGATGAGCTGTAGGACGCTTTTGTGTACGTTGTTCCGTTTACCGTTACGGTGTCAACGGCGTCCAGCCAGCTTGCGTCATCACTGGTGAATTTCAGCTTTACCAGTGACGAAAAGATGCTGTCGGTTACCTCACAGCTTGGTGCTGTACTGGGTGCGGTGTTTGCAGCGAAGACTGGTGCCGCCGCCATGGATAGAACCATAGCAGCAGAGAGCACCAGAGATGCTGCCTTTTTCAGCAGTTTTTTCATTGGTTCACTCCCTTTTGTATCCCGACTGTCGAAAGACGTTTCGGGCTGTGAAATGGTTAGCAAAAGCTAACGTGTACGGAGGAAAAAAGCGGACAAACCGCTCCGAATGGACTTAGCTATAACTAACCCTCGATAAATTACCACAGGCCACTGCGGCTGTCAAGATGAATTTCCCTTTTTTCTGAAAAATGTGTGCTGCATTTACAGCAAACTGAAAATTCTTCCTGATTTATACAGGAGACGTGGAAACAGTGCACGTTTGAAACAATAGAGCACAAGCCGATTCTTGCAGCGGAGAGCAGATGGTGTTATACTCGTTATATCGAATTCAAATTATTAGGAAGGAGCGTTCCCTATGCCCTACGAAGCCCTGACCGCCCCGCTGACCCTGCGGGGGAAAACGTTAAAGACCCGGCTGCTCTACCCGGTGGCACAGCCGCATTTTTTGCAGGCCAACCAGCTGTTCCCGGATGATCCGGTGGTAAGCTACTATGCGTCCCGGGCCAAGAATGGTGCAGCCATTTTACTGATGCAGGATCTGACCAATCTGGATCAGAGAAAGATGCCAGCGGACTGCGGCCATTTTGCCATGTATGACATGGACGATATCGGATGTCAGAATGGATTTACCTTTATGGCGGAGATGGTTCACTACTATGGAAGCTATATCACTCCGGAGCTGAACCTCGATAACCGGATGCCCCTGCAGGTCAATGATCCCAAGGTGCCCTCCCCTTATGGGGAGCCCATGAATCCCTTCGCCATGGTCAGCAAGGACGATGAGGATGAGGTCACTGCGGCCCCGGGCGTTAAGCCCATGGAAGAGGGGGTATCCGGTGCACCGGGACGCCCCATGGCCGGTGCCAGAATGATGACTCGGGAGGACATGGATGAGTATATCCGGGTGCATATTCAGCATGCACAGGCCTATAAGAACTTTGGCTTTGACGGCGGTATGTTTGACTTCTGCCACAACTTTAATATCGGAAAGTTCCTGAATCCCACCACCAACTGGCGCACGGATGAATACGGCGGCAGTCTGGAAAACCGGATGCGTTTCCCGGTGGAGGTCATCCGGGCATTGCGGAAGGCCATGGGCGAGAAATATCTGCTGGTGGTCAACGCACCGAACATCGGCGGCCCCATGGGCATGGATATGGACGAGGCGGCGGCATTCCTACGGGCCATCGATCCCTATATCGATCTGCTTCAGGTTCGGGGACAGCATCCGGATCATGAGCGGGTCACGGTCTGCGAGTCTGCGGAGCTGTCCAAGGGACTCAAGGCACGGGGGGTAAAAACACCCATTGCCATTTCCACCTATTATAAGGATCTGGATTCCCTCAATGGCGTCATTGCCTCCGGGGCAGCGGATCTTGTAGCGCCGGGCCATCTGTTTATCTGCAACGAGCATTTGGGAGAGATCCTGCGGGACGGCAACGGCGAAGATCTGAACCCCTGCATCGAGTGCCATGCCTGCCGGGGCACCTCCTCCACGGGAGACTGGATGAGCCACTGCACCATCAACCCGGAGATCGGCATGGAGCACCGGGCGAAGCGTCTGGTGGAGCCGGTGACATGGCAGAAGAAGGTTGCGCTGATCGGCGGCGGCCCCGGTGCCATCAAGTGCGCCATGTGGCTCAAGGACCGGGGCCATACGCCAGTGATCTTTGAGAAGTCCGATGCATTGGGCGGCCAGATCAAGACCGCTGAATACCCGGAATTCAAGTGGGAGCTCCGGCGGTATCTTGACTTCCTGCGGGCGCAGGTTCAGAAAAAGGGCATTGCCGTCCATCTGAACACGGAGGCAACACCGGAGATGATCAAAGCCATGGGCTTTGACGTAGTGATTGCCGCAACCGGTTCCACGCCCCAAAAGCCGGATATCCAGGGCGCAGAGCACACCGATTGGAACGGTGTCAACATCTATGGCAATCAGGAGAAGCTGGGACATCGTGTGGTAGTGATCGGTGGCAGCTCCGTGGCGGCGGAGGCGGCCTGCTATCTGGCAGAATGCGGCCATGCGGTGACGGAGATCAGCCGTCAGGGACGGCTGGCCTATGACCTCAATCCCATCCGGGCCATTGGCTATATGAACGAAAAGGCCCAGAAGCTTGGGGTGCAGGTGATTCGGAAAGCCCAAACCACAAAAATTGTCCCAGGTACGGTCATCTATGTGGATCGAAAGGGCACAGAACAGACGGTGGAATGTGATGATGTGGTGGCCTGCGGCGGCATGCGTCCCAACAGCGAGGCGGCCATCGCCTTCCGCTTTGCGGCGCCGGAGTTCTATATGATCGGCGACTGCCGTCAACCCGGCAATATGCGCAACGCCATCCGGGATGCCTATGCGCTGGCCATGCGGATCTGAGCACAGCGTGCAAAATATAAAATGTCCCCCGTAAGGAGCGTTCCTGATATGTACCCCCAATACTGGGTACATATCATCCTTACGGGGGACATTGTGAATCGGGGTCACTGCTGGTCGTACTGCTTCACTGTGACAGTTTCCTTTTCAAAATCAAGGAAGAGCTGGTAGGCGTAGTTGTCCTCGCTGGTGTCCCAGATCTCTACAAACTTTGGAGAGACCTCAATGATGATCTCCGTGTCCTCGTGGGAATACTTGTTGTAGCTGCCCCAGAGGTATTTTTGATAGAGCGTTTCAAACTTCCGGCCCGGCTCGTCTACCACCAGTCCCTTATTTTCTGCAATGCCCTCCACCTGTACGCCGCTCCAGCACAGTGCAACATGGGGGTTCTGGTAGAGCTGCTGGGTCTTGCGGAAGTTTTTATCGGTTTTGAACCAGATCTTTCCGTCATAGAACAGACAGCTTACATTACGCACCATTACATAGTCGTTAACGGAGCTGGCCAGAGCCATGATTTTGGAATCCCCCAGCTTCTCAAACATCAGGTCAACGGCCTGTGCGAAGGTGAGATTTTTGTCGATGCTGAATTTCATTGTGTTGTCCTCCTGTCAGTTGGCAAATTTCTTCATGGGAATGCTGAGTTTTTTGTAAACCAGCAGGGTGATCAGGGATGTGACCACCCGGGAGATCAGATTAAAGGGGACGATGGAAAAGGCCACCATGGTGGGTATGCTGGTGATCCACGGATTAACGGCGGAGCACATTTCCAGAATGCCTTCCCAGTTCATGCCGTAGAGCTTGATGTAAATGGGGAAGATCACATAGATGTTGGTGAAGATGGATACGATCACGCTGATCACGGTGCCCAGGGCCAGACCGATGATTGCCCCCTTTTTGGTGCGGTGCTTCCGGTAGTAAAACAGTGCGGGCAGCACATAGGCAAGGCTCAGAATCAGATTCATAGCTTCGCCGGTGAGCAGAGAGCTGCTGCCCTTAAACAGCAGCTTCAGACCGATCTTTACTACAATGATCTCAATGGCGCCGATGGGGCCGAGAATAAACCCACCAATGAGCTCCGGCAGAGCGGAGAAATCAAATTCCGCAAAGGGGGAGAGCACCGGCACGGAGAAGCTGAAAAACATCAGCACAAATGCTACCGCACCACAGAGTGCCGCCATGATCAGACGGCGAAGGGATCCTTTTTTCATCAAAAAAACCTCCAATCAAAAATACGCCTCATTTGGGCCTGAAAGCACCTGGATTCTCTGACTTCATCCAGGCAAGCAGGCAACAAAGAGATGCATCTAATGATACGGAGGTTTGCCGCACTTATCTTCTTTCATCCAGACTGTACTGTTGGTCCCGGAGTTGCACCGAGTCAGCGGCTGAAAATCAGCCGGTCGCGGACTATACCGCCAGTAGGGGAATTGCGCCCCACCCTGAAGACAAAGTATTCAGTTGTTTTCTTAGGTGTATTGTAGCGCAGCATCCTGTGAATTGCAAGTATTTTGTGAAAAAAGAAAAAGGGGCTGTCTCAAAATACGAATTGTAAGAGAATAGCCCCCCGTCAAAAGTTAGATAAAGTCGTGAAAATCCAATTTCTATCGGATCTTCACGACTTTTTTGTTGGGCTAATTTTTAGAAAACTCTATTTTGAGACAACCCCTGCTGCTTTATTTCGGCTGCGTCCATTTCCAGTCCCGGACCTCCGGCAGATCCACGCCGAATTCCCGGATATACTGCTTGTGTTCAATGAGCTTATCCCGCATCAGCTGGATCAGGAAGGCCCCACGATTGCCCAGCTGGGGCAGACGGTTGATGACATCCATCACCAGATGGAAGCGGTCAATGTCGTTCTGTACCCGCATGTCAAAGGGCGTTGTAATGGTGCCCTCCTCCTTGTAGCCCCGCACATGGAGCTGGCGGTTGGTGCGCCGGTAGGTGAGTTCATGGATCAATGTGGGATAGCCGTGGAAGGCGAAGATGATGGGCTTATCCTTAGTGAACAGTGCGTCATAGTCTGTGTCGCTGAGCCCGTGGGGATGCTCATTGGCGGGCTGGAGCTTCATCAGGTCCACCACGTTGACTACCCGCACCTTGATCTCCGGCATATACTGCCGCAGAATCGTCACGGCGGCCAGGGTTTCCAGTGTGGGGGTGTCGCCGCAGCAGGCCATGACCACATCGGGCTCCTGTCCGGCGTCATTGCTGGCCCATTGCCAGATGCCGATGCCCTGAGTGCAATGCCGGATGGCCTGCTCCATGGTCAGCCACTGAGGGCGGGGATGCTTGCTGGTGACCAGTACGTTGACATAATTCCGGCTGCGGATGCAGTGGTCAAAGCAGCTCAGCAGGCAGTTGGCATCCGGGGGCAGATACAGGCGCACCACATCTGCCTTCTTATTGGCTACATGGTCCAGGAAGCCTGGATCTTGATGGGTAAAGCCGTTGTGATCCTGCTGCCAGACGTTGCTGGAGAGCACATAGTTCAGGGAGGCAATGTCCTGCCGCCAGGGCAGCTGTGCGCAGACCTTCAGCCATTTTGCGTGCTGGGCAAACATGGAGTCCACAATGCGGATAAACGCCTCATAGCTGTTGAAGAAGCCGTGGCGTCCGGTCAGCAGATAGCCTTCCAGCCAGCCCTGACACATATGCTCAGAGAGCATACCGTCCATGACCCGGCCATCGGCGGAGAGAAACTCGTCTGCGGGTGTCATATCTGCCTGCCACTGACGGTTTTCTACTTCAAATACATGGCCCAGCCGGTTGGACATGGTCTCGTCAGGGCCAAAGATCCGGAAGTTCTTCTCGTCCCTGTTCAGACGGAAGATGTCTCGTACATAGCCGCCCAGCTCGATCATATCCTGAGCCTCTATCGCACCCGGAGCGGGAACGTCTACGGCGTAATCCCGGAAATCCGGCAGACGCAGGCTCCGCAGCAGAAGGCCGCCGTTGGCATGGGGATTGGCGCCCATCCGGCGAGTCCCCTCAGGGGCAAGGGACTGAAGCTCCGGGATCAGGCGGCCCTTTTCATCAAACAGTTCTTCGGGATGGTAGCTCTTCAGCCACTGCTCCAGAATGCCGAGATGTTCCGGCTTATCCATGGAGACCGGTACCTGATGGGCGCGGAAGCTGCCCTCAATCGGAACGCCGTCTACCTCCTTGGGGCCGGTCCAGCCCTTGGGAGAACGGAATACAATCATGGGCCAGCGAGGCCGCTGGGTGCTGCCGCCCTGGCGGGCGGCCTTCTGAATGGCGCGGATCTCTTCGATCACCGTGTCCAGCACAGCGGCCATTTTCTCGTGCATTTCCATGGGGTCGGAGCCCTCTACAAAGTAGGGCTTCCAGCCGCAGCCCTCAAAGAAGCGCTGGACTTCCTCATGGGAGATCCGGGAAAATACCGTAGGATTGCTGATCTTAAAGCCATTGAGATGCAGGATCGGCAGAACAGCGCCATCCCCCGCGGGATTGAGGAACTTATTGCTGTGCCATGCGGTGGCCAGGGGGCCGGTTTCCGCTTCGCCATCGCCCACAACGCAGGCTGCGATCAGGTCAGGATTGTCAAATACCGCGCCGAAGGCATGGGCCAGAGAATAGCCCAGCTCGCCGCCCTCATGAATGGAGCCCGGTGTCTCCGGTGCCACATGGCTGGGAATGCCGCCGGGGAAGGAGAACTGCTTGAACAGCCGGCGCATGCCCTCGATATCCCGGCTGACATCGGGATAGATCTCACTGTAGGTGCCCTCCAGATAGGTCTGGGCTACCATGGCATTTCCGCCGTGTCCGGGGCCAGAGAGGTAGATCATGTCGAGATCATACTTTTTAATTACCCGGTTCAGGTGGGTATAGATAAAGTTCTGCCCCGGAACAGTTCCCCAGTGGCCTACGATCTTCCGCTTGATATGCTCCGGCTTCAGAGGCTCCCGCAGAAGGGGGTTGTCCAGCAGATAGAGCTGACCGACCGCCAGATAGTTGGATGCCCGCCACCATGCGTCAAGATCGAGCAATTCTTTTTCATTTAATACATGCTGCTGTGTGCTCATAGTTACCCTCCTTATCACTGACGATGTATGAAACGTATGGAACAAGTTGATGCACTTCTATTATACACATATCAGTGAAAAAAGCAAGTAGCAGAAATGAAAGAAGCGATATATTTGTGCAGAAACACAGGATCCTCCACAGGGGCAGGAATGGTCCTTACACCTGATGGGGGATCTTTCGTTAAAACAGATCCAGCATATTGCTGAGATAGATATGCTCCCGAACGCATAGCTGATACTCCGGCTTTGTCATGTAGTAGAGCAGAAATTCCAGCACTACTGCACTGCCGAGGCTGCGGCCTTCGATTTTGAAATTGGAAAAGCCCATGGGCAGATAGGTGTTTTGGATATCCTCAATGCTAATGAAGCCCGGATTGGTCATGGCTTTGGAAAAGCGGTAGCCCTCCGCAGCGTCAGGGGCGGAACAGATGTGTTCGGGACAGGCTTCACCGAGGTTTTTTCGGCTGACGGTTTCATAGCAGTGTTTCCGATCCCGGCAGCCAAACCAGCAGCATTCGTTGCACAGAAATTCCACCTTGTCTTTCTGTGGAGCGGACAGCCTGTTTAGCTGGGAGAAGGCTTTGTTCAGGCGGAAATCCGGCACAACATATCGAAAATCCGCCCGGGAGACCTCCTCCTGAAACTGTGAAAAGTCCGTCAGGACCTTTGTGGTAGAGGAGACGAAATAGAATGCGGGGTATTCCTGCAGCAAATAGTCCAGCAGCAGCTCAGAGTGCACAATGATGCCGTTTTTGGGGTCGCCGTCTGAGGAAAAAAGGCGGCAAAGCCGGTTGCATTTGGGATCGGAAAGATGCACCGGCTGAAGCAGGGAATTGCTGAAGGTCAGCCGTGCGGAGATCCCGTGCTCCTGCATCAGGGCAAGAACCGCCCGGGGATCGGCATCCCCGCTGCCGGTGCGGCCTCCACCCCAGATACAATCCGCAGGAGCGCCATAGATAGAGCCAATTTCACACCAATCGTAGAAGTATTCCCGATGACTGCGAAATAATGGGAGAAAGAGACGGTACAGTTCGTAGAACTCGAACAGGCCGGGGAGATGGTAATAGGCAGTGAAACACTGTTCGTGATTCCGATTCATAGGGCTCCTGTGCTCCTTTCACGGTCAGGGCAGCTTCATATAGAAATGCGGTCAGGATTTTTCCGGTTTTATGGCTGGTCAGCCGGGGGCTCCTTGCCCTGAAGCTGGCGCAGGTGGTGATAGGCCGTGGGGTTCTGTGCCTCAAAGTGCTTCCGGTGCTTTTCCGTCCGGAGACGGACCCGGGCCAGCAGCTCGGGATTGCTTTCGGCCAGATGAGCTTCGATCTTCTGCCTGTGGATTTCTGCCCGGTGCACCATCCGGGCGATTTCCTCCTCGGAAAAGCGCCCGGTTTTCAGCTGTTCTTCAAGGCGCATTTCCAAGTGATCCAGAAACCGTTCTTCGTCTTCGGGGGCCAGCAGGTGCCAGCTGCCGTGACTGCTCTTGTCGGACAGCACCTGCTCCTCTGCGGACAGGGCATTGTCGCTTTCCAGAATCCGGTGCATGCCCTCACTGGCCATTTGCTCCATGACGGCCTCTGCCTCGGAGCCAAAAAGCCATTCAAATTCCAGCAGCTGCTCCATGTGGGCATCCGCATGGGCTGATTCTGCGGCTGCAAGGTCAACGGGCTGGCATGGGGGATGGATTTCTGCATCCTCCAGAGCCAGTGTGATGGTGCGCCGAACGGCCCCTTCCCGCAGGAGGCTCTCTGCGTCCAGCCCCTTGAGCTGATCGTTCAGGGAGCCGTCATGCTCGGTCACATAGAAGGCAATCCCACGCTGGCGCAGATTCCGATCCAGAAGTACCAGACGTTCCGCAGCGGTGAGGTCGATGCTGCCGATGCCCCGGGCGTCCACCACAACGGCACGGGTCTCCGGTGTGATGGCGGCTTCGATATCGCCTTGCAGGCGGTCGATGTTGGCGAAAAACAGATTGCCGCTGAAGCGGTAGAGTACTGCGTCTCGAAGGGGCTGGGCATCTCGGTTCCGCTCCAGAGGGTAGTAGCCCTCCTGTCCCGGGATCACGCCCAGATAGGAGACCGGGGGTGTTACTGCGGAGATGGCTACCTCGAAGAAGGAAAGAAGCACGCCAATCATGACACCGTATACGGTGCCGAAGATCAGGACGCCCAGCAGGGCGATAAGAAAGATAAACAGCTCCTTTCGGCTGGTTTTCCACAGCTTCTTTGCCAACTGAAAATCAAGAATCCCCCAGAGGGCAGTCATAACAATGCCGGTCAAAATGGGGACCGGCAGGTATTTTAGCAGGGGGGTGCCTGCCAGCAGCACCAGCAGCATGGTGCCGAAGGCGGAAAGACTCATAAGCTGGGAGCGGCAGCCGAAGGAGTCGGCAATGCCGCTGCGGGAGACGCTTCCGTTGATGGGACAGCAGCCGGTAAAGGCACTGGCCAGATTCATGGCCCCGTAGGCCAGAAGCTCCCGGTTGTTGTCCAGCTTGTCACCGTATTTCATGGCATAGCTGCCGGAGGCCAGCAGCGTCTGGGCCATGACCACGGCGGCGATGCTCAGAGACTCAACGATCAGATCCTTCCCATAGACGCCCAGATAGGAAAAGCCGGGGAGCATCAGATGCGGAAGTCCCGGGGCGACCTCCAAGAGCATTTTTACGCCGTAGGCGTCCAAGTGGAAGACTGCCTGAAGTGCGGCGCCCACCAGCATCATGATCACCGTCATGGGGACCTTGGGGATCAGACGCTTGCACACGAGGATGACGGCAAAGGTGCCGAAGCCCAGAACTGCGGAGAGCGGGTGAAAGGCCGGAAGCTGCCGGACAATGTGCCCCAGCAGCGCAAAGAGCTCGCCGGTCCCGGCGCTGCCGCCAAAGAGCTTGGGAATCTGCATAAGAATGATCGTAAGCCCCACACCGGAAATAAAGCCGCCCATGACGGGAGTGGAGATATATTTGACGATCCGCCCGGCTTTCAGCAGAAAGAAGACCAGAAACCACAGCGCCGTCAGCAGGGAGATTAGCGGTACCAGCTGCATGGCTGCATCCGATTCTGCGGTGATCCCGAAGCCTGCCAGCAGACTGCCCACCATGACGGCGGGCATGGCATCCACGCCTACCACAAATTGCGGCGAGGTGGTGAGCAGGGAGAAGGCCAGAATGGGCAGCAGAGAGCCATAGAGACCGTAGACTGGGGGAAGCCCCGCAATTTGTGCGTAGCCCATGGAGATGGGGATGGATACCAGCGCAACGATAATGCCGGACAGGATGTCCCGCCCGGGATGCCTGCTTTTATATTGCTTCATAGGAGCCTCCCATATCAAAAGGTCATAGAGAACCCCGGGGCGCAGTAATCAAACTGCTGCGCATGGGCCCGGAGCGTGATGTTCCATAGGCACCATTATACGCAATGTTGGGGGGCACGTCAATTGGCTTGTGCGTGTGCATTCTGCCTGACTGTGTAGGCTTACAGGCTGTACAATGATGTGCTGCGGCGTGCAGAAAATAGAAATATCCGCAGGAAACGGCGTGTATACCGGCTCCTGCGGATGATTTTACAGCTGCTTTCGTTTAGGCTTTGGCCATGTCCCATGCCTCGGCTTGCCTACGGATCTCGGCAAAGCGCTTATACAGACCGTCATGCTGAATCAGCGTCCGGTGGGTGCCGGACGCTACAATGGTGCCGTTGTCTACCACAAGGATCTGGTCGGCGTTTTGAATGGTAGCCAGCCGGTGAGCGATGGTGATGACGGTCTTGCCGCGGGTCAGCTCGGAAATGGCCTGCTGGATCAGATGCTCGTTTTCCGGATCAATGCTGGCTGTGGCCTCATCCAGAATAATAATGGGGGCGTCCTTCAGAATATGCTTGCTACGTTACTATCAGGACGATGGACGGACTGGTACTGACAGCGACCGTGAGGACTTTCAAAGGCTTCTGGCTGATATTTACGCAAAGAAAATCAACTGTGTAATTGTCAAAGACCTCTCCCGTTTGTCCAGAAATGATTACGAGTGCGGCCACTATCTTGAATATGTGTTCGTTTCTCTGGATGTTCGTTTTATCTCCGTAGAGCTTCCGGCACTGGACAGCTACCTGCGGCCCGAAGAAATCAGCAGCATTGCAACTAAAATGCAAAGCTACATGAACGATCAGCATTGCTACCAGACCTCAATCAAAATCCGCAGCGTATTGGATATGAAGCGCAGCATGGGACAGTTTATCGGAGCTTTCGCCCCCTATGGGTATCTGAAAGACCCGGAGGACTATCACAAGCTGGTTATCAATCCAGAAACCGCCCCCATCGTGCAGGACATTTTTCAGTGGTATGTGTACGAGGGTATGAACAAAAATGCGATTGCCCGGAAATTGATTGCGTTAGGGATTCCAAGCCCGACAGCCTACAAGCAGCAAATGGGGATGAATTACCATAACCCCCACGCGCAAACCGGCAAGGTATATTGGAGCGAGCGCACCATCGTGAATATGCTGAAAAATCCGACCTATTTAGGCCACATGGTACAGGGACGCCACCAAGTCAAAAGCTATAAGGTTCACACGATTGTTCCTATCCCGGAAGATGATTGGTTTTGGGTAGAAAATACACACGAAGCCATCATAGATCAGCAAACCTTTGACCGGGCGCAAGAGCTTTTGGAAAAGAATGTGCGGACTTCCCCCAAGGCAAAAACGGTTTATCTGTTTTCTGGCTTCCTCCGCTGTGGGGATTGTGGCCGGGGCATGACGCGCCGGACTTCCAAGGGGTACACTTATTATAGCTGCAAGACGTACATTATGAAATCCAGAGGCTTGTGCAGCAGTCACACCATCCGGGACGAGTTGGTGGAGCAGGTAGTATTTGAAGCTGTCAAAAGACAGATTGACCTTTGCGGTTCTCTCGCAGAAATCATTGACGAAATAAACCAAGCCCCCGTAGTGCGTAATCAGTCAACAAGGCTTGACAAGCTGCTGAAAACACAAGAACAGGAGCTTCACAAGATTACAAATCTTTGTGATAATCTGTATATCGACTGGAAAAGCGGCGACCTGACGCGGGATGAATACCACCACATGAAAGCGAAGTTTGAACAACAGGCCGAGGAAATCCGGCAGACTATCGCAAATCTGCAAGAGGAACAGACCTTTGTATCAAACGGTATCACTTCCGCTGACCTGTACCTGCAAACATTTTTGAAGTATAAGAATATCGACCATTTGGAGCGCGGTATTGTTGTTGCCTTGATAAAACAGATTAGCATTTATGAGGAAAAACGAATTGAAGTAGAATTTAACTTTGCAGACCAGCACCAGCGGATATTGGACTTCATAGAAGTCAACCAACCAAAGCTGCGTGTTGTCAAGAGCGAGGCCGTCTAACTGGCGGCTTCCACCTCTTGATTTTTTTCAGGCGCAAAGTTGTGTATAAAAGAACGAGGCTGTGGCCTCGTCCAGAATCACAATGGGGGCGTTTTTCAGCATCATCCGGGCAATGGCGATGCGCTGCTTTTCACCGCCGGACAGTCGGCGGCCGGCTTCCCCGGCAGGGGTGTCATAGCCCCCAAGGGCAGTCATGCACCACGGAACGCAGTTTCCAACAGCGGCGGTTCCCGCAGCAAACAGGCGTCGATCCGCCACAAAGCGGCTCTCAAATTGCGCCATGTGGAAGTCGTTAAAGCTGAGTATGGCTCCCGGAAATATTTCATAGGTGGTCATGGTGCCCTCGCCGGTCTCATTGCGGAACTGCCAGACGGGGCAGCCGTCACTATGGGCCAGCAGAATGGCACCCGGATCGTTTCGGTACTCTGGTCTCATCCAATGACACGCTCCTGTACGGCTAATTTGATTAGCTGTATCTAACTGACGGATAGTATAGCATAAAGCCGGAGAAATGTCTTTACCCAAACGGCAGGAATATACCAAACAGACGGAGAATTTTTTGGAGGATGGATGAGAAACGGAAGCATCTGTTTGCAAACGATGCGGGAAGATGTTATGATAACCCGTGATATGACCGATCGGATATGTGACAAAGCTTCGCTGCCGAAAGACGATAATTCCGGCGGGGATCATGGTACTGGCTTTGTGATAGAGAAGAAAGGAAATGAACCATTATGGATGCGATTGAGGCAATTTTGACCCGCCGCAGCACGCGGAAATTTACGGGCCGGCCCATTGCGCCGGAGACGCTGCATCAGCTTTTGGAGGCGGCCATGAGCGGCCCCTGCTGTGTCAACGCCAGAGAGTGGTCGTTTATTGTGGTGACGGATAAAGAAACCCTGAAAAAGATGGCTGAAGCCAACGGCCCCCCGGCCCAGCCGCTGAAACAGGCGGCCGCCGGTATTCTCGTCTGCGGGGATCTGAACCGGGCGTTCCCACCGGCGAAGGATTATTGGGTCATTGACGGTGCCATTGCGGCACAGAACATCTGCCTGAGTGCCCATGCGCTGGGCATTGGCTCTGTATGGCTGGGCACATGGCCCCAGATGGAGCGGGTGGAGCGCCAGCGCCAGCTGTTCCGGCTGCCGGATACGATGATCCCCCACTCGGTCATTGCCCTTGGGTATCCGCAGGGGGATATCACGGCCCCCCGGGAGAGCCGTTACGAGGAAGACCGGGTACATTTTGAGCAGTGGTGAGCGTCCTACGTTTTACACCTGGGCCCCTGCTTCGGCAGCAATTGACATCGTTTTCCCCGAATGCTATAATTCCACAAGGAATTGAATACGAGAACATACATTTGTAGCGTGTAAGGTGTCCATTACGGAGCTTTGGCTCCGCTGGAATGGGTGAAAAGGGAATCCGGTGGGAATCCGGAGCGATGCCGTCACTGTGTACCGGAGCGCCGCACAGATACACTGGGAAACTGGGAAGGGTGCGGCGGCAATGAAGGAAGTCAGGAGACCTGCCTGCACGTAGAATCTCAAGATCTGCGGTCCACGGATCTGTTTTCTGACGGATGTGTGCAGGCCTCCTTTTTGTACCACCAACACCAAGGGAGTTGTGCGCGCTTTTTCAGAAATTACCGATCGCAGTCATGCGGTCGGTTTTCAATTCCGCACACTCCGGGCAGTACCGCATAGCGGGAACGCCCCAATACAGAAAGGATGTACAATATGAAGAAAATGATCGCAATGCTCCTGTCACTGACGATGCTGACAGGACTGCTGGCAGGCTGCGGCGGAGAAGCCGCAAGCTCTGCTGCGCCTGCTCAGGAGCCTGTCAGTGCAGCAGAAACCACTGCTCCCGCTGAGACGGAGACACCTGCTCAGGCGCCGGAGGCGTCTGTGAAGGAAGCGGCAGCTTCCGTAAACGAGGAAGCTGCCTCTGCCGAGGAGGAAGAAGAAAACTACGAAACGGGGGACGCCAGCTTGGACGATACGCGCAACCAGGATGAGATCGGGGAGCGGGAGCTGCTGGTCGTCAGCTTCGGCACCAGCTATAATGACAGCCGCAGACTGACCATCGGTGCCATTGAGGGCGCCATTGCCGATGCCTGCCCGGACTACAGCGTGCGCCGGGGATTTACCAGCCAGATTATCATTGACCATGTAAAGAGCCGAGATAATGTCTCCATCGACAATGTGACGGAAGCACTGGATCGTGCGGTGGATAATGGTGTCAAGACGCTGGTGGTGCAGCCCACCCATCTGATGAATGGTCTCGAATACAACGATCTGGTGGATGAGGTAGCCCAGTATTCCGATGCCTTTGAGCAGGTGTCCATCGGTGAGCCGCTGCTGACCTCTGACGAAGATTTTGAAGCTGTGGCACAGGCCATTGTGGACGCAACGAAGGAGTATGACGACGGAAAGACCGCCATCTGCTTTATGGGCCACGGCACCGAGGCAGAGTCCAATCAGGTCTATGCCAAGATGCAGAATGTCCTCACCGATATGGGCTGCACCAACTACTATGTTGGCACCGTAGAGGCAACTCCCTCTCTGGACGATGTGCTGAAGCTGGTCCAGACGGGCGATTATGAGCGTGTGGTATTGGAGCCCCTGATGGTGGTGGCGGGCGACCATGCCAACAATGATATGGCGGGGGATGATCCGGATTCCTGGAAGTCTACCTTTGAGGCCGCAGGCTATGAGGTGGTTCCCGTGGTTCGTGGACTGGGCGAGCTGGAGGCAATTCAGAAGCTCTATGTACAGCACGCACAGGCCGCCATTGAAGCCCTGAATCAGTAACAAAACAGGGGCCCGGATTCCATAGCGGGGTCCGGGCCCTCGACGTAACAGGAGAGACACTATGAAAAATCGGAATATTGCGCTGCTGCTGGCAGCGGGAATGCTGCTGGGCCTGCTGAGCGGCTGCGGCGGGGAAACAGCTTCGGCCTCTGCGGCAGCCGCGAAGTCGGAGGCCACAGCGGAGGCCATGGCCAGCGCCGGTGAGACGGGAAATGCAGCGCCCAAGGCGGATCAGGTGGCCAGCGCAGGAGAGATGACCACGGTGGAAGAAGTGGTAGAGGCGGGCATGACCCCGGTTTACGCCTCGGAGCTGAAGGATGGCACCTATGAGGTGGAGATGAAATCCTCCTCCTCCATGTTTAAGGTGGACCGCTGTGAGCTTCAGGTGGAGAACGGGCAGATGCAGGCGGTGCTCTATATGTCCAGCCAGTCCTATCTCTATCTCTATGCGGGCACTGCGGAGGAAGCCGCAGCGGCAGGTGAGGACGCTTATATCCCACGGGTGGAAGCGGAGGACGGCGTGGGCAGCTTTACCCTGCCGGTGGAGGCACTGGATACCGGCGTTGCCTGTGCGGCGTTCAGCCGGAAAAAGGAAAAGTGGTATGACAGAACGCTGCTGTTCAGGGTGGACTCTCTGCCAGCGGATGCCTTTTTGGAGGCACGGGGCACCAGTGCGGCGGATTTTCTGCTGGATGACGGCGAATACACCGTGGATGTGACCCTGTCCGGCGGCTCCGGCCGTGCCAGCGTGGAATCCCCTGCGGCGCTCACGGTCAGCGGCGGCGTGTATACGGTTTCCATTGCATGGAGCAGCAACAACTATGACTATATGGTCGTGGACGGGGTTCAGTATGATCCGGTGAACACGGAGGGAAATTCCGTATTTGAAATCCCCATCACTACCTTTGATGCGCCTGTGGCGGTGCAGGCGGATACCACTGCCATGAGCCAGCCCTATCTCATTGACTATACGCTGACCTTTGCCTCCGCTTCCGTCACTTCTGCTTCATGAGAAGGGGCAGACTGTTTGCGGCGGTACTCCTGCTGCTGGGCCTTTGCGCCTGTGGAAAACCGTCGGAGGGCGGCTGGTCGTCCATGGAGAAGACGGGAAGCATGGAGCTTCAATATGCCCGGGAGTATCAGGTGGACTACTATACCGGAGGTTATGCGCTGATCGGCATCGAAGGGATGAAATATCTGCTGGTTCCGGAGGGGAAAACTGCACCAGAGGGGATCGGCGGGGATGTTGTCATCCTACAGGAGCCCCTTTCCAATATCTATGTGGCTTCCTCTGCTGCCATGGATCTGTTTTTGCAGGCCGGGGCTATGGAACAGGTGGATATGACCAGCACCAGTGCGGAGAATTGGACCATCCCGGAAATTCGGGAGAAGGTTCTGTCGGACGATATCCTATATGTGGGGAAATACAGCGCTCCGGACTACGAGGTGGTGCTGGATGAGGGCTGCGGTCTTGCGGTGGAAAATACCATGATCACCCACAGCCCGGAGGTAAGGGAAAAGCTGGAGCAGCTGGGCATTCCGGTACTGGTAGAGCGCTCCAGCTATGAGGAAAGCCCGCTGGGTCGGGTGGAGTGGATCAAGCTCTATGGGCTTTTTACCGGAACATTGGAGCAGGCGGAAGCCTTCTTTCAGGAAAGCGTTCAGCAGGTTCAGAGCGTCCAAAAGGAGACACAGCAGCAAAATGGTCAGGCGCCAACGGTGGTATTTTTTTATTTCACATCTTCGGGCTATGCCAACGTGCGGACTCCCCATGACTATATCGCCCAGATGATCCGGCAGGCGGGGGGCAGCTATGCCTTTACGGACGAAGAACTGGGGGATCAGGGTAGCCGTTCCACGGTCAATATGGATCTGGAGCAGTTCTTTGCGGTGGCAAAGGAAGCGGATTTTCTGATCTACAACAGCACCGTGGAGGGGGAGCTTGCCTCGCTGGATGCGCTGCTGGAAAAGAGCCCGCTGATGAAGGATTGTAAGGCGGTTCAGTCGGGAAACGTCTGGTGTACGGGGCAGAATATGTTCCAGCAGGTCAGCGGCACTGCGGAGATGATCTCCGATCTGCATGCGGTGTTCTCCGGGGATACGGCGGCGCCGCTGAATTACCTGTATCGACTGCAATAGAAAGGAAGCGCTATGCTGCAACACGAAAAGCGCCGCTGCCTTGCGGCATTTGGAATCCTTGGGGCCGGACTGCTGCTGCTCCTGCTGCTGAATCTGCGGATCGGCAGCGTAAGGGTGCCCATGGATCAGCTGTGGGAGATCCTGCGGGGAGAAAATCGGGACAGCACTGCCGGGCAGATCATCTGGACTATTCGGATGCCCCGGTTGATTGCCGCAGCGGTGCTGGGCGGTGCGCTGGCGGTGGCAGGGTTCCTGCTTCAGACGTTCTTTTCCAATCCCATTGCGGGGCCCTTTGTGCTGGGCATTTCCTCCGGGGCCAAGCTCACCGTTGCCATCGCCATGATCGTAAGCCTTCGGATGGGAGCCAGCCTCTCCTCCGGAGCCATGATCCTGTCGGCGTTTGCAGGGGCGGGCTTGTCCATGGGGATGATCCTGATGATCTCCGGGCGTGTCAATCGGATGAGTGTGCTGGTGGTCTGCGGCGTCATGATCGGCTATATCTGCTCGGCCATTACGGATTTTATGGTGACCTTTGCGGAGGATTCCAATATTGTAAATCTCCACAACTGGTCCCGGGGCAGCTTTTCCGGCACCGGCTGGGAGAATGTCAGGACCATGGTGCCGGTGGTATTGGTGGCCATACTTCTGAGCTTCCTGCTGTCCAAGCCCATGGGGGCTTACCAGCTGGGGGAGAAATATGCGGTAAGCCTTGGGGTCAATCTCCGACGGCTTCGGCTGGCGCTGATCCTGCTGTCCAGCGTGCTGGCGGCCACAGTGACCGCCTTCGCAGGGCCGATCTCCTTTTTGGGGATTGCGACACCCCATCTCATGCGGCAGCTGCTAAAGACCGCAAAGCCGATTTTGATGATCCCGGCCTGCTTTTTGGGCGGTGCGGCGTTCTGCCTGCTCTGCGATCTTCTGGCACGGACTATGTTTTCCCCTACGGAACTGAGCATCAGCACGGTAACTGCGGTATTTGGAGCCCCTGTGGTGATCTTTATGATGCTGCACCGGCAAAAGGAGCGCTTTTCATGAATCAGGAACCGATCAAATTAGAGACCCGGCAGCTGTGTGTGGGCTATCGCAGGAAGGCTGTTGTGTCCGGTGTGGAATTCTGCGTCCGTGCCGGGGAAATCCTTGCGTTGGTGGGACCCAATGGCGCGGGAAAATCCACCTTGATGAAGAGCATTGCCGGACAGCTTGCTTTGCAGGGTGGGACGGTACTGCTGTCAGGAAAGGATATGGTACAGCAGAGCCCCAATGAGACGGCCAAAGAGCTGTCCCTGCTGCTCACCGGGCAGACGATACCGGAGCTCATGACCTGCCGAGAGGTGGTGGCTGCCGGACGCTATCCCTATACGGGAAGGCTGGGCATTCTTTCTCGGGAGGACTGGGACCGGGTGGATACGGCCATGGAGCGGCTCCATGCAGAGGCACTGGCGGAACGCCCCTTTGATGCCGTCAGTGATGGACAGCGGCAGCGGGTCCTGCTGGCAAGAGCGCTGTGCCAGGAGCCAAAGGTGCTGATTCTGGACGAACCAACTGCCTATCTGGATATTCGATATCAGCTGGAGCTGGTGGAGGCACTGCGGTCACTGGCCCGGGAGGAAGATCTGGCAGTGGTGGTCAGTCTTCACGAACTGGAGCTGGTGCGCCGATGTGCGGATCGAGTGCTCTGCCTGAAAAATGGCCGGGTAGATCGCATGGATGATACCGGCACGATTTTTTCCGGGAACTATCTGGAAACGCTCTTTGACCTGCCGGCGGGCAGCCTGCATACACAGGAGGCACCTGCCTTCCGGCACTATGTTCAGGCCGGGGGAAAGCAGCTTCGCTGCGGCTATACCACCGGCACCTGTGCTGCGCTGGCGGCACAGGGGGCGGCCATCCGCCTGCTCACAGGCCGGTGGCCGGAGACGGTACGGCTGACCACGCCAAAGGGTCTGCCGGTGGAAGTGGCGCTGGAGCAGTGCCGGACGGAGAAGGACGGGGCGGTCTGCGGCGTGCGGAAGGACGCCGGGGATGATGTGGATGCCACCGCAGGCATGCTCATTGAAGCGGAGGTACGGTATTGCGGGCAGAACGGAATTACCATCCAGGGCGGAGAAGGCATAGGACGGATCACAAAGCCCGGGCTGGATCAGCCGGTGGGAGCGGCGGCCATCAATTCGGTGCCCCGGAGCATGATTGCAGAAGCGGTCAAATCGGTCTGCACGGCGGCGGAATATACCGGAGGGCTTACGGTTATCATCTCGGCCCCGGAGGGAGCAGAGGTAGCCGCAAAGACCTTTAATGAAGATCTGGGGATACAGGGCGGCATTTCGATTCTGGGAACCTCAGGCATTGTGGAGCCCATGAGTCAGCAGGCACTCATTGACACCATTGCGCTGGAACTGCGGCAGCGGTATGCGGAGGGAAAGCGCCGGGTGATTCTGACCCCGGGAAATTACGGAATGGATTATTTGCAGGAACAGGGCCTTGACCAGCTGGGGGCTCCGGTGGTGAAATGCTCGAACTTTATTGGAGATGCGCTGGACGCCGCTTCCAATTTGGACTATCAGCAGATTCTGCTGGTGGGGCATATCGGAAAGCTTGTGAAGGTGGCCGGAGGCATCATGAATACCCACTCCAGAGTGGCGGACTGCCGCCGGGAGCTGATGGCGGTGCACTGTGCGCTGGCGGGAGGAAGCACGGAATTATGCCGGGCGCTGATGGACTGCGCTACCACCGATGCCTGCATTGCACTGCTGAAAAAGGAGCATCTGGCGGAGCCGGTGATGCACAGCTTGATGAACGCCATAGACAGGCAGCTAAAGCGCCGGGTCGGCGGAGACTGCCGGATCGGAGCCATTGTATTCTCCAAGGAATATGGACTGCTGGGCAGTACCCCGGAGGCGGAGGCGCTTCAATGTGCATGGAGGCGGGAAATGGAGGAACAGCCGTGATACACTTTATAGGAGCAGGGCCCGGTGCGCCGGATCTTATCACCCTGCGGGGGGCAGAGCTGCTCCGACAGGCGGATGTGGTGATCTATGCGGGCAGTCTGGTGAATCCGGTACTGCTGGGGTTGTGCCGAGAGGACTGCAAGGTATACAACAGTGCCCAGATGACACTGGAACAGGTCTTTACGGTCTGCAAGGAGGCGGAGCGGAATGGGAAAACCACCGCCCGGCTCCACACCGGAGATCCCAGCATCTACGGGGCCATTCGGGAGCAGATGGATCTGTTGGAGGCTGCGGGGATCCCCTTTGATGTGACCCCCGGCGTATCCAGCTTCTGCGGGGCTGCCGCTGCGATCCCGGCGGAATACACCCTGCCGGGAATCAGCCAGACGGTGATCCTCACCCGCATGGAAGGCCGGACGCCGGTACCGAAGGGAGAGGGAATCGCAGACCTTGCCCGCCACGGAGCGGCAATGGTGATTTTCCTGTCTGCGGGTATGCTGCCCAAACTTCAGGAGCAGCTGCTCAAGGGTGCTTACACCCCGGAGACTCCGGCGGCGCTGGTCTATAAGGCCACATGGCCCGAGGAAAAGGTGGTACAT
This sequence comes from uncultured Oscillospiraceae bacterium, assembly GCA_959607825.1. GTDB lineage: Bacteria > Bacillota > Clostridia > Oscillospirales > Oscillospiraceae > HGM13006. The sequence goes on from CAUHNW010000004.1 coordinate 143,942, forward strand.
ACCCCCTTGGGCGGGCTGGCGGAGGCCGGAGCGGCCCATGGAATCTCCAAAACAGCGCTGGTGCTGGTGGGGGATTTTTTGGGAAGCAGCTATGACCGCAGTCGGCTCTATGATCCCGCCTTTTCCACGGAGTTCCGGGAGGCAACTAGATGAATATTCAGCTCATTTCCTTTACGAACCGGGGCGAAGGGCTGGCAAACCGTCTGGCGGAAGGGCTTGCGGGAGAGGCCATGCGCTGCGGACGGCCTCTGTCGCTGGATGCATGGACGAGGCAGAGCTTTTTGCATGCAGATGGGCTGATCTTTGTGGGTGCGGCGGGGATTGCGGTCCGTGCCATTGCACCCTATGTAAAGTCGAAAGCACAGGACCCCGCTGTGGTGGTGGTGGACGAAACCGGACGGTTTGCTATTTCCCTGCTCAGCGGCCATTTGGGCGGTGCAAATGCACTGGCACAGCAGGTGGCCAGACTGTGCGGCGCAACCCCTGTGATCACCACTGCCACAGACCAAAACGGCGTGTTTGCGGTGGACAGCTGGGCCAAGATTCAGGGCTGCATGGTGCAAAATCCCCAGAGAATCAAGCATATTTCTGCCCGGCTGCTGTCCGGCGGGACCATTCGGGTGTGCAGCCCGTGGCCCATTGAGGGAATGCCGCCCCATGGCGTACAGCTGGCGCAGAATGAGGCGCCTGATGTGCTTCTGACCATAAACAGGACAGAAGGGGACATGCTGAAAATCATTCCAAGGATCGCCGTTTTGGGGGTCGGCTGCAAGCGGAATGCCGGTCAGGCGGCCATTGAGAAGGCTTTTCAGGCCATATGTGCCGAGGCAAATCTGGATGAAGCAGCGGTTGGGCTAGTGTGCAGTATTGACCGGAAAGCGGACGAACCGGGGCTGCTGGAATTTTGTAAGGCCCATGGACTGCCCTTTGAGACCTACACGGCGGAGCAGCTGCGGCAGGCGGAAGGAAGCTTCTGTTCCTCGGCGTTTGTACGGGAGACCACCGGTGTGGACAATGTGTGCGAGCGGAGCGCAGTGCTGGGCAGCGGCGGTACATTGTATGTGAAAAAGCATGCGGGTAGCGGCGTGACCATGGCGGTGGCGCTGCGGCCCTTTCATCCGGATTGGAGGTGGCAGTATGAATAAGCTCTTTTTGGTAGGCTTGGGCCCCGGCGATCCCCAGGGGATGACGGAGGCGGCCAGAGCGGCGCTGGAACAGGCAGAGGTGCTCTGCGGCTATACGGTGTATCTGGATCTGGTGAAGGAACAGTTCCCGGAGAAGGAGACCTATACCACTCCCATGACCCGGGAGCTGGAACGCTGCCAGTGGGCTGTGAATCGGGCGGCACAGGGGAAAATCGTGGCTATGCTCTGCTCTGGTGATGCGGGAGTTTACGGCATGGCCGGGCCGGTACTGGAACTGGCGGAGGGAAAAAACGTGGAAATCGAAGTGGTGCCCGGGGTGACTGCGGCCATCAGCGGCGCTGCGGTTCTGGGGGCACCCCTGATGCATGATTTTTGCGTGATCTCCCTGTCCGATCTTCTAACCCCATGGGAGACCATTGCACGGCGGCTTCGCTGTGCGGCGGCAGGGGATTTTTCCATAGTGCTCTATAATCCACGATCCAAAAAGCGCCCGGAGCATCTCCGGCGGGCCTGCCAGATCCTATTGGAAGAAAAAAGCCCGGATACAGTCTGCGGCTGGGTGCGGAACATCGGAAGAGCCGGGCAAACCCATGGAGTTGTGACGCTGGGAGAGCTGGGCAGAATGGAGCTGGATATGTTTACAACGGTGTTCATCGGCGCATCGTCCACGAAAGTGATAGATGGCCGCATGGTAACACCTCGGGGGTACCGGACATGAAGCTGCTGATCTTTGGCGGCACCACAGAGGGACGGATGCTGGCGAAAACGCTGACAGAGCGGGGGAATCAGGTGACGGTCAGTGTGGCGACCCACTTGGGTGCCGAAGAACTGCGGGGCATTCCCTGCGAGATATGGGAGGGGCGGCTGGACGAGACGGCCATGGCAGAGCGCATTCGGGGCTTTCCGCTGGTCATCGATGCCACCCATCCCTACGCAGAGGAGGTATCCCGGCACATCAGGGCTGCCTGCGGCGAGACGGGCGTTCCCCTGCGCCGGGTACTGCGGGCAGAGTCCCGGGAGGAGGGCTGCATCCGGGTGGACAGCTGTAAGGCTGCGGCGGAGTATCTCCGGCATCGGATCGGCAATGTGCTGGTGGCGACAGGGTCAAAGGCCCTGCGGGACTATGCAGTCCTGTCTCCCCAGCGGCTGTATCCACGGGTGCTGCCCACCCATGAGGCACTGGAGCTCTGCGAGGAGATGGGAATCCCCCACCGCAACATTCTTGCGCTGCAGGGGCCGTTTTCCTTGAAAATGAACATTGCCATGCTGGAGCAATACAGGATCTCCTATCTGGTTACCAAGGATGGCGGAAAGGCCGGGGGCTTTGATGAAAAGCGGCAGGCGGCGGAGGAAACCGGCGCACAGCTGATTTTGGTGGGAAGACCGCCGGATCAGGGGATATCCATGGAGCAGCTGCTTCGGGAATTGGAGGGACAGCCATGAAATGCATACTCATTGGCATGGGCTGCGGCCCGGATCATTTCACAGCAGAGGCCAGCGGGGCACTTGGCGAGGCACAGCTGGTGATCGGTGCCGGACGGCTGCTGAAACAGCTGCCGGATACCGGGGCGGAGCGAATCACAGAATATCGTCCCCGGGAGATCGCAGAGCTGCTGCACGCACACCCGGTGGATACCGCCTGCGTGGTTTATTCCGGCGACAGCGGATTCTATTCCGGTGCGGCGGGGCTGCTGCCGCTGCTGGAAGGTATGGAGGTGCAGGTGCTGCCCGGGATCTCCAGCGTGCAGACCTTGGCATCGGAGCTGGGGGAGCGATGGCAGGACTGGAACCTCTGCTCGGCCCATGGGGTATCCTGCGATCCGGTGCAGGCAGTTATGCAGGGGAAAAAGACGTTTTTTCTGACCTCCGGCGGGGATACGCCCGGAAAGCTCTGCACGGCATTGACAGAAGCGGGACTGGGAGAACTGAACGTTTTGGTGGGCGAAAATCTGGGAAGTGCCCAGACGCATATCTGGCGGGGCACGGCGCAGGACTGCGCCCGGAGGAGCTTTGCGCCCCTGAATGTGATGCTGGCCGAGGCTGCACCCCGATACGTCCGGCGCACGCCGGGGATCCCGGATGACGAGTTCCTGCGGGAAAGGGTGCCCATGACCAAGCAGGAGGTGCGGGCGGCGGTGCTGGCAAAGCTGGGCGTCATGCCCACCGATGTATGCTGGGATATCGGAGCGGGCACCGGAAGCGTCAGTGTGGAGCTGGCCCAATGGGCAAAAAGTGTCTGGGCCGTAGAGCGGAAGCAGGATGCGGCAGAGCTGATTCGGAAAAACCGGGAGAGGTTCTGCGCTTGGAACCTCCATGTGGTGGAGGGAGCGGCTCCGGATGTGCTGGAGGAACTGCCAAAGCCGGATGCGGTCTTTGTGGGCGGCAGCGGAGAAAAAATGGAGGATATTTTGGATGCTGTATTTCGAAAGAATCCGCAGGCGCGGATCTGTGTCAGCGCCATTGCACTGGAAACCATCCATCGGGCCGTTTCCGGGCTGGATCGGCTGGGCTATGTGCCGGAGGTGACGCAGATATCCGTCAGCCGCACGAAAACTGCCGGTGGTCTGCATCTTCTGATGGCGCAGAATCCGGTATTCCTTATTACGGGGGCCCAGACATGAAGCGCATTATGATCGCCGCCATGAGCAGTGGCAGTGGAAAAACCGTCATGACCTGCGGCCTTCTGCGGGCGTTTTCCCGGCTGGGCCTGATGGTGGAGGGCTTTAAGTGCGGCCCGGACTACATTGATCCCATGTTTCATCGGCGTGTATTGGGGGTGCCCAGCAGGAATCTGGACCTCTATTTACAGGGAGAGGCCGGAGTGAAACGAACCATGGAAAAGCAGAGTGCCCAGCTTGCCATTTTAGAGGGGGCCATGGGCTTCTATGACGGTCTTGGAGGCACCACAGAGGCCAGCGCATGGGAGGTGGCGGATACGCTGCACATTCCGGCGGTGCTGGTGGTGCGTCCCGGGGGCAGCAGTATCACACTGGCGGCCCAGATCCGGGGACTGATGGGATTCCGCAGTCCAAGCCATATTGCGGGCCTCCTATTGACGGACTGCAAGCCTATGCTGTTTACCCATCTGCGTCCGATTTTGGAGCAGGAAACCGGGCTCCCGGTGTTGGGGTATCTGCCGCCCATGGAGGAGGCGCACATTCCATCCCGGCATTTGGGACTGGTAACGGCGGAAGAGATCCAAAACCTCTCGGCACGATTTGATGCCATTGCGGCGGAGCTGGAGACCCATGTGGAGCTGCCAAAGCTGCTGGAGCTGGCGGCGGAGGCTCCATGTCCGGAGCCGCTGAGAAAACAGGAAAAAACGCCGGTACGATGTCGAATTGCCGTAGCCATGGATGCAGCGTTTTCCTTTTATTATCAGGACAATCTGGATGCGCTGGAGCGCGCCGGAGCGGAGCTCTGTTATTTCAGTCCTCTGGGGGACAAGGCACTTCCGGACGTAGACGGACTTTATTTGGGCGGCGGTTACCCGGAGCTGTATCTCCCACAGCTGGCGAAAAATGAGTCCCTTCGAGGGGAAATTCGACGCAGCGTCCAATCCGGTATGCCTACGGTGGCAGAATGCGGCGGCTTCCTCTATCTGCAAAAGGCCCTGAAGGACACCCACGGGACGCTCTGGCCCATGGTGGGGACGCTGCCCGGAACCGGCTATGGAACGGAGCGGCTTCAGCGGTTTGGCTATTTGACCCTGAGCGGGGAACAGGATTCCCTGCTGCTGCGGGCCGGGGAGCAAGTGCATGCCCACGAGTTCCACTATTGGGACTGCACGGACTGCGGAAGTGACCTGATCGCAGGAAAAACGGGAGGCCGGACATGGCGGTGCGGTTTTGTCGGGAAACGGCTCTATGCGGCGTTTCCGCATATTCACTGGGGGGGAGCACTCCCCATGGCGGAGCGCTTTGTACAGGCTGCCGCCGAATATCGAGAGGAGAGGCAGCATGGAGCTTGAGAAGATCATTGCCGGGATCTCCGGTGTTTCGTCAGAAAGCCGGGAGGCCGCTCGACGGCACTGGGATACGCTGGCCAAGCCTCTGGGCGGTCTGGGGGTGCTGGAAGAGGATGTTGCAAAGCTTGCGGCGCTGACCGGACGCAAAAATATGACGCTGAAGCAGCGGACACTGCTGGTTTTTTGCGGGGATAACGGTGTGGTATCACAGGGAGTCAGCCAGTCGGATGCCTCTGTGACTACGGCGGTGGCATCGGCTCTGGGCCGGGGAGACAGTACAGTGAGCTATATGGCAGAAGCTGCGGGCTGCAATGTACTTCCAGTGGATGTTGGGATGAAGGCACCGACACCCCCCGGCGTACTGAACCGAAAAATCAGCCATGGCACCGGGGATATTACCCGGAAGCCTGCTATGACCCGGGAGGAATGCCTTGCAGCTGTGGAGGTTGGCGTCAAACTGGTGGAGGAGCAGGCAAAGAACGGCACGGATATACTGCTGCTGGGGGAAATGGGGATTGGAAATACCACTACCTCTGCGGCGGTGGCAAGCGTTTTGCTGGGGTGTCCGCCGGAACAGCTCACCGGAAGGGGGGCCGGACTGTCAGATGCGGGATTGCGGCGGAAGCTCCGTGCGGTCAGGCAGGCCATCGCAGTCCATGGGCCTGACCCGGAGGACCCCATAGACGTTCTTGCAAAGGTAGGCGGACTGGATCTGGCGGCGTTGTGCGGGGCAGCCTTAGGCGGCGCAAAATATCGCATTCCGGTGTTGCTGGACGGGGTGATCACCAATACTGCGGCGCTGTGCGCGGTCAGACTCTGTCCGGCGGTGAAGGATGCGCTGATCGCCTCCCATGTGTCCGAGGAGCCTGCGGCAGGCCGGCTGCTGGACGCCATGGGGCTGCGGCCCTGCATTTCCGCAGGGCTCCATCTGGGAGAGGGCAGCGGTGCGGTACTGGCACTGCCCCTGCTGGATCAGGCACTGGCGGTCTACAACAGCGGACATACGTTTGACGTGCTGGGAATTGCGGCCTATATGGAGATGTGAGGGAGAGAAGGATGTTTACATTGATCATCGGCGGCAGCGCCAGTGGGAAAAGTGAATATGCAGAGCAGCAAGTGCTGACGCTTCCCGGTCAGCGTGTCTATATCGCAACGCTGGAGCCATGGGATGACGAGTGCCGGAAACGCATTCGGAAGCATCAAAATGCCCGGGCTCAGCGGGGCTTTATGACACTGGAATGCTATCGGGGCCTTTCCGGGCTGACGGTCCCGGGCGGTTCCAATGTTCTGCTGGATGGATTGGGCAATCTGGTGGCAGGGGAACTGTACAGCCCGCAGGGCCGGGGGACTGCGGAGATTCTTGCGGGAACCGAACACCTGCTGGAGCAGTGCTGCCATCTTACCATGGTGGCCGACGAGGTGTTCTCCGGCGGCAGGGATTACGAGGGCGACACCCTGCGGTATTTGCGGGAAATGGGTGCGCTCCACTGCGCACTGGCCCGGCGGGCAGATCGAGTCATCGAGGTGGTCTGCGGGATTCCGAATATTCTGAAGGAGGCGGCTCCATGACGCTGCTTGAAACCGTTGCGGTGGCATTTTCCATGTTTTCTGCCATCCCCATGCCTCAGTTTCTGTGGAACGAGAAGAATATGCGCTATGCCCTGTGTGCGTTCCCGCTGATTGGCGGGGTGGTCGGCGGCATCTGCTGGGGAGCATGGAGCATTTGCGGCCTGCTGGGGCTGCCCACCCTGCTGCGGGGGGCGATTTTGACTCTGATCCCGGTGCTGATCACCGGGGGCATTCATTTGGACGGCTACAGCGACACCTGGGATGCGCTGGCCAGCCATGCATCTCAGAAGAAAAAACAGGAGATTTTGAAGGACCCTCATGTGGGCTCGTTTGCGGTAATCCGGCTTTGCGGATACTTTGTCATGAACCTGACTCTGTGGACGGCTCTGAAGACGTTTCCATGGGCGGTGGTGCTGCTGAGCTTTTGCATGAGCCGCACCCTGTCGGGCTTGGCGGTGGCGTCATTTCCGTTGGCCAAGCATACGGGCCTTGCCCATACCTTTGCCCAGGCGGCGGACAAAAAGCGGGTCAGAACCGTTCTGATCATTCTGGATGTGCTGTTGTGCGCAGGTATGTGCCTGTGCGGATATGAGGGCATTTTGATGGCGGCAGCGGCGCATGCCGTATTCGCTGATTACTACCGGATAAGCCAAAAGCAGTTCGGCGGGCTGTCCGGGGATCTGGCGGGCTGGTTCCTTCAGACGGCGGAACTCTGGATGCTGCTGGTGCTGGTGATCCTACAATATGTGGAGGTGCTGATATGATCTTTGTAACAGGGCCGCTGTTTGCGGGAAAAGAGGAGGCCATTTGCAGGCATCTGGGCTGGAGCAGGGCGGAATTTGCCGCCTGCGGCCTGCGGGATGTGCAGGAGCTGGCGGCGAATTGCGAGGATCTTCCGGCGCTGGCAGATGAACTGTCGAAAAAGACCGTGGTCATTGCCACGGAGGTGGGCGGCGGCGTCGTGCCCGTTGACGCAGAGCAGCGCCATCACCGGGAGCAGGCGGGACGGCTTGCCTGCCTGCTTGCCCAGCGGGCGGATACGGTGGTTCGGGTTTGCTGCGGGATTCCACAGGTGCTTAAGGGGAAACTGCCATGAGATTGGAGCTGATCCGACATGGGGAAACTGTGCTGCAAAAGGAGCACCGCTATCAGGGGGTGACCGATGCCCCCCTGAGCCCTCCGGGCCGGGATGTTCTGCATCCGGCAGGTGTACTGCCGGAGCGGGTCGTTGTAACGCCGCTGCGGAGAACCAGAGAGACGGCAGAGCTTCTGTTTCCCGGGGTGCCCCAGCTGGTGATCCCGGGACTTCAGGAGATGAACTTTGGCCGATTTGAGGGGAAAAACTATCTGGAAATGGAGAATGACCCGGACTATCGGACGTGGGTGGACGGCATGTGTCTGGAGCGCTGTCCCGGGGGCGAGTCCAAGGCGGAGTATGTCCGGCGGGTCACAAGGGCCTTTGCGGCGCTGTTGGATCAGGCACTGGAGCAGCGGTGGAAGGACTGCGTGATCGTCGCCCATGGGGGCACCCAGATGGCGGTGCTGGAGCGGTTTGCAGTGGAAAAAAAGGACTATTACAGCTGGCAGCTGCCCTGCGGGCATGGATATCGGCTGGATGCCGCCCGATGGCAAACGGAGCGGAAGCTTGAGGTGCTGGGGCAGACGGACTATACGGAGGGAACAACATGAAAATCGTATACGGGGCAATTCTAAGCTTCCTGCTGGATTTGCTGCTGGGAGACCCCATGTGGATGCCCCATCCGGTGGTGCTGATGGGAAAGTGCATCACTCGACTGGAAAAGCGCCTCCGGAGAACACTGCCGGACACGGAACAGGGGCTTCTATGGGGCGGAAGGATTATGGCCTTCTGCCTGCCGGTGGGGACGCTGCTGGTCTCCGGCGGGGCCATTTGGCTGCTGGGGAAGATCCACCCGGTGCTGAGTTTCCTGCTGGGCGTGTTCTGGGGCTGGCAGGCCCTTGCCATGCGGGATCTCAAAAAGGAGAGTAAAAACGTCTATCGGAAGCTCACCGAAGACACCCTCGAAAATGCACGGCTGGCGGTGTCCAGAATCGTAGGTCGGGACACCCAAAGCCTCAGCGTGGAGGGGGTCACCAAGGCGGCGGTGGAGACCGTGGCAGAAAACTTTTCGGATGGTGTGGTGGCACCCATGCTCTATCTGCTGGTGGGCGGCGCACCGCTGGCCCTCTGCTATAAAGCGGTCAACACCATGGACAGCATGGTGGGCTATAAAAATGAGAAGTATCTCTACTTTGGCAGGGCGGCGGCCAAGCTGGATGATGCGGCCAACTATCTGCCGTCCCGGCTTTCGGCCCTGTTGCTGATTGCGGCGTCCTTTTTCTGCCGGGAAAACGTAAAAAATGCATGGAAGATCTGGCGGAGAGACCGGAGAAACCATGCCAGCCCCAATTCCGCTCAGACTGAGGCGGTGATGGCTGGGGCGCTGATGGTGCAGCTGGCAGGGCCCGCATGGTATTTTGGGCAGTACTATGATAAGCCCACCATTGGCGATCCCCTGAGACCGGTGGAGCCCGGGGATATTCTGCGGGCCAACCGGATGCTCTACTGGGGCGGCTTCTTGAGCCTGATCCTGCTCTGCGGCATTCGGGCGCTGATCTGCATATTACTGTAACGGGAGGAACGACCATGGAATGGGGTCACGGCGGCGATGTAAAGGGCTATGCGCTGCAATATGGACGAAAACCGCTGGATTTTTCCGCCAATGTCAGCCCATTTGGCGTGCCGGAGGGGGTAAAGCAGGCGGTGATGGATTCTCTTGCATGGGGGGCAGAATACCCTGACCCACTGTGTCGGGAGCTGCGGCAGGCGCTGGGAGAACATCTGGGGCTTCCGGCAGAATGGATCTTATGTGGCAACGGGGCCTCTGACCTGCTGTTTCGGCTGGCTGGGGCGGTAAAGCCCAAAAGGGCACTGCTGACCGCACCGGCCTTTTCGGAGTATGAGGGGGCGCTGCGGCCCCACCAGTGCCAATTGGACCGATTCCCACTCAGGGCAGAAAACGGATTTTGCCTGACGGAGGAGTTTCTGAACTGGATCACGCCGGAAACGGATCTCATTTTCCTGTGCCAGCCCAACAATCCGACGGGAAGAACCACGGACCGGGCGCTGCTGCTGTGCATTTTGCGGCGGTGCCGGGAAACCAAAACGATTCTTGCGCTGGATGAATGCTTTCTGGACTTTGTGGATATGCCGGAGATGCTGACCATGCAGGGCGAGCTGGAGGGAAATCCACTGGTGATCTTCCGGGCGTTTACGAAGTTTTATGGTATGGCGGGGCTGCGGCTGGGCTATTGCCTCTGTGGGGATCGGCTGCTTCTGGAAAAAATGAGCCAATCGGGGCCGCCATGGGCGGTGTCTTCGGTGGCTCAGGCGGCGGGGATTGCGGCCCTGAAGGAGACGGAGTACGGGGCGCGGCTGCGCAGCCTCATTGGAGCCCAGCGTCCAATCCTGACAGCGGGGCTGAAGGAATGCGGCTGCCGGGTGATTCCCGGGGAGGCCAACTATCTGCTGTTTTACTATCCGGACGAACAGCTTGGGGAAAAGATGAAGCAAAAGGGCGTGATGCTCCGGGACTGCCGGAACTATCACGGACTGAAGCCGGGCTGGTATCGGGTAGCGGTACGAACGGAAAAAGAAAATTTGCGGCTCCTTGCGGTGCTGAAAGAGGTGACCGGTAGATGAAACGGAATATCATGATTCAGGGTACCATGTCCGGGGCGGGAAAGAGCCTGCTGGTGACGGCACTGTGCCGGATCTTTCATCAGGACGGCTGGTCTGTGGCTCCCTTTAAGAGCCAGAATATGGCCCTCAACAGCTTTGTGACGGCGGACGGCAGGGAGATGGGCCGGGCCCAGGTGCTTCAGGCACAGGCCGCAGGGAAGGCGCCGGATGTCCGTATGAATCCCATTCTGCTCAAGCCCTCCAGCGATGTGGGCAGTCAGGTGATCGTAAACGGTGAGGTGCAGGGTGACTATCGGGCACGGGACTATTTCAAGATGAAGCGACAGCTGATCCCGGATATTATGTCTGCCTACCACAGTTTGGAACGTGAGAATGATATCATCGTGATCGAAGGTGCGGGCAGTCCTGCGGAGATCAATCTGAAGGCAGATGATATCGTCAACATGGGCCTTGCAAAGCTGGTAGATGCGCCGGTGCTGCTGGTGGGGGACATTGACCCCGGCGGGGTATTTGCCCAGCTCTATGGTACGGTGGCGCTGCTGGAGCCGGAGGAACGCAGACGTATTGCGGGCACCATCATCAATAAATTCCGGGGGGATGTTTCGCTGCTTCAGCCGGGGCTCACCATGCTGGAAGAGCTGACCGGGGTGCCGGTGCTGGGGGTGGTGCCCTATACCCGGGTGGAGCTGGATGATGAGGATTCCCAGGCACCGCGGCTGCAAAAGACATCGGGCTCCGGCAGCATCGACATTGCGGTGATCCGCCTGCCGCATATTTCCAATTTTACAGATTTTGCCCCCTTGGAGCTGCATCCGGAGCTCTGTGTCCGCTATGTGGCACGGGAAAAGGAGCTGGGACATCCGGATCTTGTGATTTTGCCCGGAACCAAAAACACCATGGGAGATCTCAGCTGGCTGCGGGGAAACGGGCTGGAAATGGCTGTTCTGCGGCTCCATGGAGCGGGTGTGCCGGTACTGGGCATTTGCGGCGGCTATCAGATGCTGGGGGAAAAACTCAGCGACCCGGATGGCGTAGAGCACGGCGGCACCATGCGGGGCATGGGACTGCTGCCCACAAAAACGGTGTTTGTCCCGGAGAAGATTCGCACGCAGACCACAGCGACAGCCTGCGCCTTCTCAGATGCGGCCATTTGGGGCTATCAGATCCACATGGGGCGGACGGAAACGGGAGATCTGCCGGCTTTCTGCCGCCTGCCCGACGGCAGCGGCGATGGTGCAGTGGGGGACAATGTGTTCGGCACCTACCTCCACGGGCTCTTCGATTCCGGAGCGCTGACCACGGCACTGGCGGACTGGCTCCTGACCAGAAAGGGAATGGATCCCAGCAACAGGAAGCTGGAGACTCATCAGGATCAGCAGGAAAAGCAGATCGACATTTTGGCAGATGCGGTACGGCAAAGCCTTGATATGGATGCGATCTACCGGATCATGGAGGAGTATCAGCATGAATAAGGGACTCGTACATCTCTACTGCGGACAGGGAAAGGGGAAAACCACTGCGGCCATGGGCCTTGCACTTCGGGCACTGGGACAGGGCATGCAGGTGGTGGTCATTCAGTTCCTGAAAACCGGCACCAGCGGAGAGCTGGAACCGCTCCGTCGGCTGGGGGCTGTGGTGCGCTCGGGCAAGCCCGGGGCAAAATTCACTTTCCAGATGAATGCGGCGGAGAAGAAGCAGGCAGCTGCGGAGAATAACGAAAGGCTGCGGGAGGCTTTGACGCTTCCCTGCGATCTTATGATCCTGGATGAGATCTGTGCGGCACGGCAGAGCGGGTTGCTGGACGAAACGCTGGCAAAGCAGGCGGTGCTGGATCGGCCTCGGGGCAGGGAAGTGGTGCTCACGGGCCGGGAACCGGAGCAGTGGATGCTGGATGCGGCCGATTACATCACAGAGATGCAGGCTCTGCGGCACCCCTATGTTCAGGGCATCCCGGCCAGAAAGGGGATCGAATTCTGATGATGCATATGAAGCCTGCGGACATTGAGCGCAGAAGCATGGAGATCATCACCGGGGAACTGAGAGAAAGGGGAATCACGCTGCCGGAGGAAAATGCGCCGGTGATCCGGCGGGTGATCCATACTACGGCGGATTTTGACTATGTGGAGCAGCTGGTGTTTACCCCCGGGGCGGTTCGGCAGGGGATAAAGGCGCTGCACGGGGGAAAGACCGTTGTGACGGACACCAATATGGCTCTGTCCGGGGTCAGCAAGCCGGGGCTCAAAAAGCTGGGGAGTCAGGCGGTATGCTTTATGGCGGACCCGGAGGTGGCGGCGGAGGCAAAGCGCCGGGGCTGTACCAGGGCGGTGATCTCCGCAGAAAAAGCGGCTCGAACCTACCCGGACTGCATCTATGCGGTGGGAAATGCGCCCACGGCCCTGTTTGAGATCGCTGCCCAGCTGGAAAAGGGATTTCGGCCCTCGCTGGTCATCGGCGTACCGGTGGGCTTTGTGAATGTGGTGGAGGCCAAGGAAACACTGCTGGCTGCCTGTCAGGCCCGGGGAATTCCGGCCATTGTAGCCATGGGACGCAAGGGCGGCAGTACCGTGGCCGCTGCCATTCTCAATGCGCTGATCTATCAGGCAGCGCAGATGCAGCAGCCGGAACAGCGGGGATGGTAAGATAAGACGAAGCCGCACTCTGACAACAAACGGTCAGAGTGCGGCTTTTGTAGTGCGCAATTACGAATCCTGCTCTGCGGCCTTCTTGGCGGCATCGAAGTTCCGGTGCAGCAGAAGATGCTCTTTTCCACGGATGACATTTTCATAGGCAGTCATCACCAGAGGGTTCTCACTGGACTTTTTGATCTGGGTGTTGATGTCGGTGTTGTAGATCCCCTGAATTCTGGCGCTTCGGATGGAGATATCCTGTGTAACCGGCTGTCCGCCGCCCATAATGCAGCCTCGGCGGCAGGCCATGACCTCTACAAAGTCATAGTGTACCTCACCGGCCTCCATACGCTGAATCAGCTTCTCGGCATTGCCAAGCCCGCTGACCACTGCGGCCTTCAGCTCCCGCTTCTGGTAGGTGAAGCTCAGCTCCTTGATGCCGTCCTCGCCTCGAACGCCGCAGTCCCGAATGGCCATCATATCCGCCCGGGCATGCCCCTTTTGAAGTCTGCGGAGAATGGCCTCCGTGACGCCGCCGGTGACGCCAAACAGCACACCACTGCCGGAGCCAATGCCAAAGGGCACATCGGCGGCCTCAATTTCGATGTTGGCAAAATCCAAACCGACCTTTCGAATCAGCGTGATCAGTTCCGTGGTAGTCAGAACATAATCCACATCCTGTTTGCCGTAGGTGGTGGATTCCGGGCGGAGGATCTCGCCTTTCTTTGCGGTGCAGGGCATAATGGCAACGGACACCAGCCGCTTGCCTTCACTGCGCTCCGGATCCTTATAGTATTCCCGGATCACTGCGCCGAACATCTGCTGGGGAGAACGACAGGTGGAGAGATTGTCCTTCAGCTCCGGGTGGCGGCTCTCACAGTACTTGACCCAAGCGGGGCAGCAGGAGGTGAACAGCGGCAGATTTTTGCCGGTAGTCAACCGCTCCAGAAATTCCCGGGACTCTTCCATCACCGTCAGGTCAGCACCGTAGGCGGTATCGTAGACCTCCGCAAAGCCCAGCCGATGGAGCACGCTGACCAGCTTGCCCATGACGTTTTCGCCCTTGGGCAGGCCAAATGCCTCACCAACAGCGACCCGGACAGCCGGTGCGATCTGGGCGATGACCTTGGTGTTCCGGTCTGCAAGTACCTCAAATACCGGGTTGATGTTGGTATTGATGCTGATGGCGCCGGTGGGACATACTACCCGGCACTGGCCGCAGCCAACACAGTCGGTTTCCGCAATGGTTTTGTTGAAGGCAGGGGTCACCAGTGTTTCGGTGCCCCGGTAGGCAAAGTCAATGGCATTGACGCCCTGTACATCAGCGCACATTCTCACGCAGTCGCCGCAGAGAATGCACTTATTGGGGTCTCGGACAATGGAAGGGGAACTGAGATCCACCGGCTGCTTCTTTTTCGTGTTTTCAAAGCGGATCGTTCCCACCCCCAGTCGGTGGGCAAGGTCCTGCAGATGGCATTCCCGGCTCTTAATGCAGGTGGTGCAGTCTCTGTCGTGGGCGGCCAGCAGCAGCTCCAGAATCAGCTTTCGATACTTCATCAGTCTGGGGGTGTTGGTGTAGATCACCATGCCGTCTTTGGGGCGCTCGGAGCAGGAGGTGAAGGTTTTTCCGGTATCGGTTTCCACGGTGCAAAGTCGGCAGGCACCGTAGACGGACAGCTCGGAGTGATAGCACAGGGTGGGAATATCGATCCCGGCCTTGCGGATCACAGAAAGTACATTGGGCTCATCGGTAAACTCTACCCGACGGTCATCGATCATCATATATCCCATGGTAATTCCCTCCTTACTGGGCATACACTGCCCCGAAGGGACAGGCGCTCAGGCAGGCACCGCATTTGATGCACTTGCCGGTATCAATGGAAAACGGATGCTTGATCTGGCCGGTAATGGCAGAGGCGGGACATCCCCGGGCACATTTGGAGCAGCCCTTGCATTTTGTCTCGTCAATGTGGAAGCTGCGCAGCGAGGTGCAGACATGGGCGGGGCAGGTTTTATCCACAATGTGGGCCTCATATTCCCCACGGAAGGCACGAAGGGTGCTGACCACCGGTTTTGCGGCGCTCTTTCCAAGGCCGCAGAGGGCCGTATTGCTGACCATATCCGCCAGCTCTTCCAGCTGATCCAAATCGGACAGCGTGCCGTTTCCGGCCACGATCCGCTCCAGAATCTCCAGCATCCGGCGGGTGCCCTCCCGGCAGGGGACGCATTTGCCGCAGCTCTCCCGCTGGGTAAAGCTCATGAAGAAGCGGGCTACCTCCACCATGCAGGTGTCCTCGTCCATGACCACCAGACCGCCAGACCCGATCATGGCGCCGATTTTGGTGAGGGAGTCGAAATCCATGGGGCTGTCCAGCTGACTTTCCACCAGACATCCGCCGGAGGGGCCACCGATTTGCACAGCCTTAAACTGCTTGCCGTCCCGGATGCCGCCGCCGATATCAAAGATCACTTCCCGAAGGGTGATGCCCATGGGTACTTCAATAAGTCCGGTGTTTACGACATTGCCGGTGAGGGCAAAGGCCTTGGTGCCGGGGCTGCTGGAGGTGCCGATGCTCCGATACCACTGGGCACCCCGGGAGATGATCATGGGGACGTTGGCATAAGTCTCTACATTATTGAGGACGGTAGGCTTTTCCCAAAGTCCTTTTTCTACAGTTCTGGGAGGCTTGACCCGGGGCATACCACGCTTTCCCTCAATGGATGCGGTGAGCGCAGAGCCCTCACCGCAGACAAATGCACCGGCACCCCGGTTGATGTGCAGACGGAAGGAGAAGTCTGTGCCGAGAATGTTGTTCCCCAATAGTCCCAATTCCTCTGCCTGCGCAATGGCGGTTTTCAGACGATGGATGGCCAGCGGATATTCGGCCCGGACGTAGATATAGCCCTCCTGCGCCCCTACGGCCAGTGCGGCGATCATCATGCCCTCGATCATCCGATGGGGATCCCCCTCCATGATGCTCCGGTCCATAAAGGCACCGGGATCGCCCTCGTCACCGTTGCAGACCACATAGCGGGTGGTCTCCTGCTGGCGGGACACCTGACTCCATTTCCTCCCGGTGGGGAAGCCTGCACCGCCACGGCCACGAAGACCGGATTCCGAAATGGTGTCGATGATGGATTCCGGGGTCATCTCGAACATGGCGGTCTCCAATGCGGAATAGGCCCCGGCGGCCAGTGCGTCTTCAATGTGCTCTGCATCGATATGGCCGCAGTTTTTCAGCACCAGACGGGTCTGCTTGGCGTAGAAGGGAATTTCCTCCTGGGTCTCATAGACCTTGCCGCCGGAGTGGAACATCAGCCGCTCTACAGGCTCTCCCCGGAGCACGGTCTTTTCGAAGATCTCCTGACAGTCCTCCGGCTTAACCTTTAAGTAGAGGTAGTGATAGGGCTCAATGCGTACCAGGGGGCCCATTTCACAGAAGCCATGGCAGCCGCTGGTTTTTACGCTGGTGTGGGCGATCTCGGCGCCGAACGCTACCTGTGCGTCTTCCAGATGCTCTGTAAGCTCCAGCATTTTAGCATAGATCTGATCGGCGCCGCCTGCGAGACATCCCGTGCCGCCGCAGACGAGGATCTTACACTTTTGTCCCCGCAGACGCATCTCACATTCCTGACGGAGGTGCCGGAGATCATCTCTCGACTGTAATTTCATGCTTCCTTCCCCCTTAGCTCTTTGATGACGGCACGAATCTTGTTCGGTGACATCTGCGGATAGACCTGCTCATTGATGGTCAGGGCAGGAGCGAGACCACAGGCACCCAGACAGGATACCGTCTCCACAGTGAACAGCATATCATCCGTGGTGTGCTTGTCGGCGCTGAGCCCCAGATCCTGATACAGCGCTTCCAAAATTGGTACGGAGCTGCGCACATGGCAGGCGGTTCCATCGCAGACTTTGATGACATATTTGCCCTTGGCCTCGAAAGAGAAGTTTACATAAAAGCTGGCTACACTGTAGGCTTTGGCTTCGGAAATGCCGATTTTCCGGGCCACATAGGTGAGAAGCTCCGGGGGAAGGTAGCCGTACAGTTCCTGAATGTCCTGAATGACAGGAATCAGGGCACGCTCCCCGGCGGGATAGTTTTTGAGAATGGTATCGACCTGTGTGTAATAGGATGGATCCAACATGCAATCAGCCTCCATAGCCCGGGAAGACCGGTGCTATTTATTTTCATCCGGCGTCTCAAAGGCGGCAGATGGAATAAGGCTATTATAGGCGCTTGCAGAGGTTCCTGCAAGGAAATTGTGAAAAAATTAACAAATAAATCGCGAAAATGTAAAACGAATGGGAAACAGGGGGCAGGCGGCCCGTGGGTGCCCACCGGCGGCAGGCTTCTGGGCAGAGTTCTGTGGGGACAAATGGAAAAAACCAGCCCGTGTTGGGCTGGTTTGGGTTACAGTGTGATTTCCTTTTGCCGGAGAAAATGCCTGCTTTCATAACGCCTCCTGACTGGGCATGGCGCATGCCTGCATGATGAAGATAATGTGCTCAATGGGATCGGCACAGTCTGCTTTGAGCCACTGGGCGATGATTGCCATCAACCCGTGAATATAGAATGCCATGCGATAGGCCCTGTCTGCCTCGGGTATGCCGAAGCGTTCCAGAATCGGTGAGAAAACATGGCGGCACATCCGATCATAGGCATCCGAAAGCCCCAGCAGCTGAGCATTCTCTGTCGCTGTACGGAAAAGCCGACGGTGCTGCCGGATGTAGCTGAGGTACGGCTTCAGATATTCCGGCGTGACGAGGTAAAGCTCATCGGTGGGACAGGTGCGCAGCTTTGCAACAAAGGCGGCAGCGTCCTTTTTCATGTAGTCCAGAAACTGCTGATTGATGTATGAGGCGCTTTCGGACAAAAGATCGTTTATGGTTTCATAGTGAAGATAAAATGTGGAGCGGTTGACACCTGCTGCCGCACAGATCTCCTTGACTGTGATGTAGGCAAAGTCCTTCTTTTCCAGAAGTGCCAGAAAAGCCTCGTCCATTTTGACGGCGGTAGAAAAATATTTGCTTTCGGATCGATTCAAAGGATCACACCTTCTTTCGCAGGTTTCTGCTGCGAAGCAGCATAGAAAGAGCAATTAGGATCACAAAGCCGTAGACAAACCCACCGGTGATGGCGTTCATCATTCTGCGGTAGTCCTCACCGTTTTCGGAAAAGCGGGAGATCATTGCTGTCTGAAGGCCGAGAATTGACATCATTGCCGATACAAGGTTTAATACCTTGGCGGCGGAGAGGATCGGGCTGCCCAGCCTGCGGAATTTTACAAGATTGATGACAGCGGTTGTCATGGTGTAAAAGGTGTGGAGGGCGGAAAGATAGATCACGTACCCCGGATAGGAAAAGCCGGAGTTTGTCTGCACCATCAGGAGGATCATGACACCCATGGGAATGTTCAGCAGAAACAGCAGCCACGCTGTCCGGCGGTAGCCGCAATATTCCGTATTTGCATTGCGATGCCGATAACAAATAACCAGATAGGCACGCAGACCGCCCAGTACCAGATAGTAAACTGCCATGGAAATAAACCATACAGAGGCATATCGGATCCCGGTAATGACCCGGGAAACAACATAAAAGAAGTTGATGACCATCCCCTGATAAATGCTGATGTTACCACGGAAGGCGAGATCATTCAAGTATTTTCCGCCAAATTCAGTCTGCGTCAATCTCCGTACCGCCCGGCTGCTATGAAAAGTCCTGCGGAGTCTCCGGAGAAAGGCGGGGGCTGCTGCACACCATATTGCAAGGGAATACGCCGACAAACAGTAGATCCCATATGCCAGCGGATTTTCCGTGCGCTGAGACACAAAGAGGAAGACCAGTGCCGCAAAGGACAGCGGGGGGACAACAAGCAGTACCCATTTGGCGGGAAAGAGCAGCTTCCGGAAGATCAGCTTCCCATGCTGCATACTTACCGTTCGCTGATCTCCTTGGCCAGCTCCATGATCCCAAAGGCGTATTTCTTCTTCCCATTTGCCAGCAGCTTTTTATAGATCGGATAATTGACGCCCATGCCGGTCATGCCGATGATACCGATGACAATGCCCAGCACAAAGCTGCCGGTGGTGCCGCTGCCGATCTGGCCCATGGCAAGGCACATTCCGGTGCCGAAAATCAGTGCTGCGATGATGCCGAAGGTATAGGTGAAAATGGTGGCGGGGAGTTTTGCTTTTGCATCCAGCTTCCGGAGCGCAACGACCTTGGAGGTGTCCTTGGGTGCGTACTCGTTAGCAAGCTGTTCTGCGTAGATCTTATCTGTATTCATGGCGAATTGCCTCCTTCATTTGATGTCTCTATGATATCAGACTGGAAGCAAAACCAGAACAACACAGCGGGACTTTTGTGTTGATTTCAGGCGAAAACAAAGGCAGAACCGGTGAGATCAGCCGATATCCACTGCTTCAAACCGTTTCATGGAGGCCCGGCAGGACAGAATGGAGGTCCCGATATAAATGATCAGCGCAATTGCAAAAAGCAGCCACATTGCGCCGTTTCCCGCAGCGGCGGTATCATTCAAGAATTCCAGCCCGGGGATATGGTGCAGAGTCTCCGCAGCCGTGATCAAAAGGAAGGCGGCAATGGAAAAAAGCAAAAATGGCTTGCCGTATCGATCGGCTGTTTTGAAAAATCCACCCAAAAACAGTCCATTAAACAGTGCAAATACAAGCAGGTTCCCGGCCAGAAAAAACGGATTGGCATTCATCATGGCGTTCTGGGTATAAGGGGCCGCATCGGCCAGTACTGTCATGCGGAAGAATGTCAATATCACCGTGATCGTAAAGCTGAGCATTTGGATCAGCAGGGTAAAACCGTATTTTGCTTTTACCACATCGGTCTTTTTGACGGGGAGCAGGACGGTGTATAGAATATCGTTGTTTGCGCAGGCACTTTGAAAGGACTGAAATATCCCAAAACAGATAAAGAATGCGCCTACAAGAATGGGATACCCCGGGATCATTGCCATTGTGGAAAACAAAATGAAAACAAAGGTAATCGGGGCAGCCGAAAGCATAAGCTCCTTACGCATCAAACTTTTCATGAAGCGCCTCCTTTTCAAAATGAACCATGATCTCCTCCAGATTTGTCCCGATTCCCTGCTCCCGGCACTGCTGAATATAAAGCTCCATTGGTCCAGTGAACGCCATTTTCCCCTTTCGGATATAGGTGATCGCATCGGCACATTTGTCCAGATCGGAGGTGATGTGGGTGGAGAACAAAATGGCAACGCCCTCTCTGGCCAGATAGCGGAATATCTCCAGAAGCGCTTCTCTGGATACAGGGTCCAGCCCACTGGTGGGCTCATCCAATATCAGCAGCTTTGCCCCATGGGAAAGCGCAATGGCCAGATTCAGCTTTACCCGCATTCCCTGAGAAAGCTGCGCAGGCGTTTTCTCGGCATCCAGATCAAAGAGCTTGGCATATTTTTTGTATAATACATCGCTCCAACTCCCGTAAAAGGTCTTGGTGATGTGCACAATGTCCCGGAGCTTTTTCTTTTTATAGTAGTCTACAGCACCACCGGCATAGCCGATCTGCTCCTTGATATTGGCCTCATGGTCTCTGAGATTTTGACCGAAATACAGAATCTCCCCACCGGAAATAGGGGTCAGATTCAGAATGGATTTCATTGTGGTGGTCTTTCCGGCGCCATTGCGGCCGATCAAGCCCATAATCATGCCGCTTTCCACTTCAAATGAGAGGTCATCCAATGTGAATTTTTCGTATTCTTTTGTCAGATGACGTACCGATAATATGACGCTCATCGATTTTTTTCCTCCGATGCCATGGCCAGCAGATCCATAAGCCCTTTTTCCTTGATGATGGCTATGCCCTGTCCTTCGTCCCCCAGTACGATCAGGTTCTCGCCGGGCTGAATGTTAAAAATCTTTCTGGCCCGGGCAGGAATCACGATCTGCCCCTTCTCACCGACCTTGACGGAGCCGAACATATGCTTGCCCTTGGGCGGGATTTGCAGCCCACGATGATCGGCTGGATCATAGTTTACCAGATCATCCAGAGAGACACCAAAGACATCAGCGATGGCCTTGCTTCTTTCGATATCTGGAAGAGATTCCCCGGTCTCGTACTTGGAAAGTGTCTGCCTGGTGACGCCGATTTTATCCGCTAGCTCCTCCTGAGAGATATGATGGAGCTTCCGCAGCGCAATCAAATTATCCCGAAACATAATAGTCTGCCTCCTCTTATTTTTCATACGTTTGCTATGATTGTTAACATTATAATCGGGAAGGGGGATCAATGTCTACCCGGGATACTTGGCATTTTCACAACGGTTTTGTTCAAATTGGTTGCGCAACAGAGGGCGGGGGCGAAAAGTCAGGCGGATATAGTGAAATGGGTGCCGGATAAAAGCACACAAATGGACGAAGGCGGCCGAAAAACCTGATCGGTTTTCGACCGCCTAGAGGCAAAGGGCAATGTCCTTTGCCTTTGCCGATGTTGCTTCTGTATCGTTCAAAGTCATAAAAATCCTTTATACAAGCCGGTGAGATGATCCAGAAAAATGGTTTCATTTTTCAGCGCTGTTGTAATACCGGCAATTGCAACTGCAATGGAGGTCCATGTAATGGCGATTTCAACAAATAGCGCTTGTACCACGACCCCAGTCGCCACGGGAAGGAGAAACGTCTGCACCGGGAACAGCTTCAATGTGCCAATTTGCTTGCGGCGCATGGCATACAGATACAGACTGTCCAAAATATATAAAACTGCAAAGAGCAGAAACACGCCGTACAAAGGTCCCCTCTGGTATACGCCGCCTTTATCGCTAAATACCAAGGGATAGAAAATATTGATGATCAATAGAAGACATGCGATCAGCCCGCCAATCCGGTAAATGATCTTACGCATGTTTGTAAAAGGGATGTTCATATGTGTCATTATAAACTGTGCCCATGTATAGCCAATCAGAACATTCCCAATAAAGAGCCATGATCCGCTCAGAAACACCAGAATGTATAAAAGCATTCCGGAGCTGCCGTCCAAATAAAAAACGCAGAGATCTGCAACGTTGGAAATAGCCGTGATCACCATCATCCGCAGGATGATGCGCATATCTCTATCGTGGCTCTTTTTCTGACGGTTACTGAAATACAGTGTGCCGAGCAGCAACAGACTGATCAGGTTTGCTGCAAATACAGAAAACGAAAGGTTTGCATTCATATTAAGTTTACCCTTGAAATTCTAATTCATCCTCGTATCAATTATATAAACAACCGCATACGATGCAACCCTCTTTGCGTAAGCACGGTATAGGATATGGCGTTACAATTGATGTGAGACTAAGATATAGAAAAAGACGATTGAGTTCATTAGAATAAAGTTACCACACCTCAAAACCAATGAAAGGACTCAATCGTCATGGGTATAGTAACGCAGGTAAAGAAACAAAACAAGAGGTATTTACTGCACGAATTCACCACAAATGAACAAGATTAGGGGATAGAGTCCTCTTCCCAAAGCTTGACACAGGAATTGATTTTTGCTACTATTATGACTGGAAATTCAAAATTGGTCATAACTCCAAGGAGCGTGGGCAGTGGCTTTTACAGACGAACAAAATGAAAGGATCCGCAAAGCCCTGATTCGGGAGGCCCGACGCTGCGGCATTACCATCGGGATGCGGAAGACCTCTGTGGAGCAGCTGACGAAGGCCGTTGGGATTTCCAAGGGGTCGTTTTACAAATTCTTCGATTCCAAGGAGCTGCTGTTTTTCGCCGTGCTGGAGGATATCCATACCGAGTGTTTTGCGGCGGCGCAGAGGTCTTTACAGGAGCATGCGGTGTTTGATCCTGCCAATCGTGCGGCAGCGGCAATCCTTGCTGCTTGCCGGGGCAGCTGGAGTGAAATGTGAACCTCATTACAAAGATTTTTGACATCTGTGATAATTACATCTTCCAGATTCAGAAGTTTTGCAGTATAATCTTTGTTGAGCATAGCGATTCATCCTTTCTCGTGATTGGTGGTACTTTTATGACAAAGGGTTTTTTCGCTATGCTCAACCTTCTTTTTATGACATTGGGGTCAGGTTCATCACCTGACCCCAACATTTATTATAGAACCTAAAAAGAAACTGGACACCAATCACGATACCCATTGTATCAAAATTGGTGTCCAGTTATGGTGGAAACGGGGGGACTCGAACCCTCGACCTCACGGATGTGAACCGTGCGCTCTAACCAGCTGAGCTACGCTTCCATATACTGTGGAGCGGGTGGGGGGAATCGAACCCCTGTATTCAGCTTGGGAAGCTGATGTTCTGCCATTGAACTACACCCGCAATGTAAGCCTGATTATAGCACGGAACGTTTCAAAATGCAAGAGGTAATGTAAAACTTTTTTCCGGCAGGCCAAAACTTCCGGCGAACCGCAGGTGCGGCCCGCCGGAAGAAGGCGGCAGGGGGTTGCCGGGAAGGCAGAACTCAGATCCGCATAGCGGCCGCAAAGGCGGAGCGGGTGGCGGTCTGTACATTGCCGGAGCCCTCATTGTCCCCGATGATGATAAAGGTATCAGCTACATCGGCAAAGGTCAGCGCCTCGTCCTGCGCAGCGGCCATGCCGCCGCAGGCCACGATGGAATCGCAGGGAATGGTGTGGCTTTCTCCCTGCTTGTCCGTATAGGTCACAGCGCCGGGGGCAACCGCAGTGGTGGTGGCCTTTTTAATGGGAGTCAGATTGGGCATCTTGCCCCATGCATCTGCAAACATGGAGTAGTAATGGACACGATCCGCCTCGGCGGCGAACTTCCGCTGACGGGAGAGAATGGTGACATTATGACCGTTCTCTGCCAGATACATGGCGGTCTCCATGCCAATCTCGCCGCCGCCGATAACCACTACGTCCTTGCCCAGCTCCTGCTCTTTTCCATAGACCTCGATGGGATTGTAGACGCCGGTAATGGGTGCACCGGCTTCGTTCAGAAGGCCCGGGATGGGCGGGAACTTGGGGGCTGCGCCAAGGGCGGCGATGATGGCGTCGTATTCCTCCACGGCCAGCAGTTCCGGCGTAGCGGTGGTGCTTAGCTTTACATCCACAGCGCTCTTTTCAAGCTGTGCGATCAGGTAGTTTTTGTAGTCCCGCAGGGGCCACTTGAAGCTGGAATAGTCGGCATGAAGCAACTGGCCGCCCAGCTTATCGGACTTTTCATACAGGGTGACGCTGTGTCTACGCTGACAGAGATAGAGGGCAGCACGCATACCGGCAGGGCCGCCGCCGATAACGGCAACCTTTTTGGGCGTGGTGGAGGCGGGCACCAGCGCAGAGAGCTTGTGGGTAATGCCAATCTCCGGGTTCACGGTACATACGGACTTCCAAGGGCCCTGCATGCCGAGACCGTGGCAGCGGTTACAGCGGACGCAGGGAACCACATCCTCACCACGGCCCTGAAGGATCTTTTCTCCATACTGGCTGTCGCAGATAAAGGCGCGGCCAATGCCGATCATGTCTGTCTTGCCGGAGGCGATGTATTCCTCCATGTCGTCTAGATCCTGGAAACCGCCGATGGGGGCGGTGATGATCTTTGCACCGCTCTCCTTGATGGCGGCGGCATACCGAAGGGTCAGCGGATCGTGGGGTACGGAGTTGAAGCCCGTGGGATGGGCCAGATCGCCGTCGCCTGCCCGGAGCTGGAGAATGTCGATGTAGCCCTCGGCCAGCTTGGCGAAGGTCACGATATCCTCAATGGTGAGGCCGTCGTCTTCTTCACCGGATACCTGCATTTCCACCAGAAAATCCTTTCCATAGGCTTCCTTGACGGCCTTTGCCACCATGATGGGGAACTTGGCTCGGTTCTCCATGGGGCCGCCGAATTCATCGGTACGTTTGTTGTACTTGGGGGACAGGAACTTGCTGAGCAGGGTAGCGCCGTAGGAGGCATGGATGGAGCACATGTCGTAGCCGCAGCCCACATAGTATTTGAGCTTTTTCACCAGCGTATCGCAGTATTCCTCCATCTCCTTGAGACCCATGGCCTTGATGGGGCCGTCGTGGGCATCGGGGGGGCCGAAGGGCATGGGAGCGCCGTCGCCGCCCATGGGGCCGCCCATCATTTCTTCCATTTCCTCCATCATCTCTTCCATCTCGGCGGGAGACAGCTCCGGCATGCCGCCAGCCGGTTCGCCGTCATAGACGCCATAGCCGGCAGGCGCAGAGAGATGGGTAGCGGCGGAGACCTTTGCGCCGTAGAAGTGGATCTGATCCACCATCAGGGTCATGGCGTTTTCCAGTGCGGGGTCACGGGTATCCCACATGGGGAAATGACATCCGTCACCGAAGCCTTCCCGCTGCTTGAGATTGGTCCAGTCGCCGATGGTGACAATGGCAGCGCCGTTCTTTGCCAGTCCTACCAGATAGTCCACCACGGCATCGGAGGGGTACAGCTCCGGACCCTGCAAAAAGTGGGGCAGGGCGTTGGCGGACAGCAGGCGGCTTTTGAGAATGACGTTGCCCACCTTCAGGGGAGAGAGAATGTGCTTGTACTTACGGCTCATCGTAATCGCTCCTTCTAAAATCGTTTTCAGGTCAACATGTTAGTATTATAACAAAGAGAGATGCAGATGAACAGTGGCGATTTGTGCTTTGCTTGCTGGAATGTATCCCCGAAAACGAATGTACCCCAAATACCGCCCGTGCAGAGATAAAGCAAGCGCCCCTTCCGCTGCTGCGGAAAGGGACGCCTGAAGATCAGAAGGCAACAGGGCCGTTTTCGGAGAGATACCGGAGGCCGTTTTCGGTGTTCTCCACGGTCAGATCACAGGGGACATTCTGGCTGGGATCCGGATGACCCTCCCAAAGATGATAGAGGGCGGGCAGAAAGACCGGCCAGCGGCTGGCCTCATATTCCGAGTGGGCAGCGCCGTCCTCCGGGGCAGGGGCAGCGGAGGGATCTTCCAGAACAAAGGCCGGAGGCTCAGAGCAGCGGGTATTGGCAACTCCGGCAACAATGTGGTTCAGTCCCCCTTCGGCATCTTCCCACATATGTACGGTGGAATCCACAAACTCTCCCTTGGCGTTGAAAACGCCTTCTACGATCACATGAGACAGATGGGAGGTGAAGAAAAACCATTCAAGACTCAGCCGGTTGATCTGGATGCCGCTGCCGCCGAAAACCGGTTTCCCGGGAACCATGGCCTCAGAGATCATGTGGGCGGAGTTCAGGAAGCCATACTGGCTGGGGCTCTTGACCCAGTTAAAGCGCTTGTGGGAGCCGGGAGCCCAGAGATAATAGCCTTTTTCCATGTTGGCCCACCACCAGTCCATCATTTTTGCGGTGACACCCGGGAGAAAGTGCTGGGCCTGGGTGGTGATCACATAGCCCTTTTCTCTGCAAGACTCGGTAAGCTCCAAAGGCGCATAGGCAGGGGTGGGGGCAGACAGGGGCGTGAAGGGCAGGGTGGGGACATGAATATTGTCCTGTATGGGCAGATAGGTCTGCCCGCCGTTGGGGATGTATTCCATAAGAGAACGACTCCATTTCTATAAGTATGATAATCCTATTATAGCGAAAAATTCGCTGTGCCGCAAATATCCATTTTGCGGGATCCTATAGCCGGAGGGAATAGTACTAGCTTGCCGCAGAACGTTGAATAGAGCCTATGCCAGTGAAAACGCCGCCGGAGACCGGCGGCGTTTCGTTATTTACCATTCTCCATAGAAATCCTGCGTCCAGTAGGGGCCGGTGCATGCGCCTACGCCCAGATGGGTAAAGGTGGGATACAGCATATTCTGGCGATGACCGTAGGAGTTCAGCCAGGAGTTGAAGGCGGTAAAGCCATTCCCCTGTCCCCATGCGATGTTTTCCCCGCAGGCGCGGTAGCTGATTCCCTGGGCGTCCAGCCGGTCCACAAAGGTGCGGCCATCGAGACTGTCATGCTCGAAATAGTTCTGATCCCGCATGTCCTCGCAGTGGAGCCGGGCAGCAGTGGCGGCGGGTTCACTCCACTTCAGGATCTGCAGGCCGTGGAGGGCTCGATAGGCGTTGACCAGATGGAAATTCAGCTTGCATTCGGCGTAGAGGGTCTGGGCGGTCTCCTCATCGCTGTCGCTTCTTATATTATTGTCATAGAGAATGTAAGAGGTGATGCTGTCATTGTCATAACCGTCCGCTATGCATTCAACGCCGCTATGTACGCCGGGCTGGCGGACAGCCTCCTGAAGTGCCTGATCCATTGCATCGTCAATAGACTGACCGGGGTGGTGATCCATGAAGGAGACGCTGGGGCCGCTGGCACAAATCTCGTATACCACGCCGTCCTTTACATGGGCCATAAAGAAATTCTCATAGGTATCGGTCCCATAGACATACCATGTGGCGTCCGAATCAAAGCCGGTGAGGGTCTCGTCCGGCTGTCCTGCCTGTGCGGTGAGGGTGGAAACGCTCATGCCCAGCTGGTAGCTCGTCCCCTGCACCTGAATAGAATCCACGGAACCCTCAAAGGAACCGGAGGGATCGGGATCTTCGGGAACGGCAGGATCATTGGAGGGGTCATCGTCAAAGTACTGGATGAATCGCATCATGATGGTGGCAATCTGCGAACGCTTTGCGGTGCCGGTGGGCTGGATGATGGTGCCGCCGTCTTTGGTGATGCCAGTGATGATGCCTGCACCTACAGACCAGGAAATGGCGTTAAAGGCCCAGCCGTGGACCGAGGATCGGTCAGAGAAGGCGTAGAGCCGGTTGCTGGCGCTGAGGTCATAGCCGCAGTACTCGGCATAGCGGTAGAGGATCGTTACCAGCTGCTCCCGGGTGACGGGCTTATTTGGCCCCATACTGCCGTTGCCGTAGCCGGTGAGAATGTCATGATCGTAGGCCCAGCAGATGCTGTCGAAGTACCACGCGTCCAGCGGCACGTCATTGAATATGATCTGAGACGATGACGGCTCACCTGCCATACGATGGAGGATCGTGACCACCATGGCGCGGGTGGCGGTGCCGTTGGGGTTGAACCTGCCGCCGCCGACTCCATTCATCAGGCCGTTTTCATAGGCGTACTGTACGCTGTCCTCATACCATGCGCCGGATGGCACGTCAGAAAACGGCGTGTTGGCTGCCGATGCTGGAACCAGCCAAACGCCAAGGCAGAGGGACAGGCACAGAAGCAGCGCTGTCAAACGGGAAAGTTTTTTCATGTTTTTTCCTCTTTTCTTCATTCATAGGTAAGATAAGCTAACTATATCGAATCGCAGGGAAATGGTCAATGAAATAATTTGGTAATCTGCAAAAAAGTTCCCGCGCGAAGGCGAGAACTTTTCCGATTCAGAATTTAGCGGTGCTTTGCTACATAGTCGCCCACGATACGCCCCAGCGTATAGGCGATGCCGATGGAGACACCGGCCACCGGGGTGGTATACATAATGGGGAAGCGCTCGCCGGAGCAGTTGCCGGTGGCATAGAGGCCGGGAATCGGCTCATCGTCCTGACCGATGACCTGCTGGTGCTCGTCCACCACAAGGCCGCAGACCGTGACCATCAGGAAGCCCACGGCCCGGGCATTTTCGCAGAAGGCGTAGAAGGGGCCCTTTTCAATGGGATGGAGCTGCCGGGGATCCTTGGCAAAATCCTCGTCCCGGCCCTTGTGGGCCAGCTCGTTGTACCGGACCACAGAGGAGATGAAATTCTCCTTATCCTCGCCGGTGAGCCCAAGCCTTTCCGCCAGCTCCGGAATGGTGTCGGCGCAGGCCAGTGTATTGTGAAGCCCCTTAAAGGCAGTGGGGGGGCCTTGCGGGCGGTAGCTGTTGTCGATGCCCATGCGCTGGGCCTTTTGCAGCTGCATTTCAATGCGATCCAGAGCCTGGGTATCTGCCATGTCGATGGCGGTATGATCCAGCGTCTGGTATTCCAGCTCTTCTCTCCAATTGGAGTCCCAGACGGTGTAGATGGCGCCCTTTGGCTGCCGGGCACCCTGAAGTCCGGCACCCCAGTAGCCCATGATGCCCTCATTGGTGTAGCGCTTGCCGTGCTTGTTGAGGCGCAGGAAGGCACTGCCGTCCATGGGGCCGCCGCTGCCGCCCACACAGCACCACATGCCGCCCCGGGGTCCGGGTTCCATTTTGCCGCCGGCCCAGAGGCCCATCTGGACGCCCTTGCCCTTGCGGCCTGCGGGGATATAGGGGAACTTCTCGCCGTTTTCGGTGAGGGCGGCATATTCGCCCAGCAGATCCATGACCATCGCCTTGTTGCCGGAAAAATCACCGGCGGCCAGAATGATGCCGTTGGTTCCGATAAAGCGGAAGTATTCCTTTTTATAGTTGTGGCCGATAAGGGCAGTGACCCGGCCGGTTTCGTCCTTTTCCAGGTAGTCACCGGTGATGCCGAAGACAAATTCAGCCCCCAGCTTTTTGGTAAGCTCATGGGTGAAGACCACGGCCTCGGTGAGACTCAGCGGGTTCTCGTGGGGGCCCTCCGGGGGCGGGCCTTCCTGACCGTCTCCGTCCTCTCCGGGGGGCGGCCCCATTTTGGACAGATCGAACTTGGTGTTCTTGAAAATGGCGGTGCCCACGTAGTTGTGGTAGCCGCCCAGCTCCCCTTCAAAGTGCCGGGGCCATGGGTTCTCAAAGGTCATGACGTCCTTGAGCGCTTCCGGCAGGGGCTCCACAAACCAGTCGAAGGTGGAGCCGGTGTTGTAGGCAAACTGCCGCACCAGTGCAGGGTTGGCCCGGTTCAGGCTCCGGCGCTGCCAGTCGGCAATGATCTCCACGGGGTCGGCGGAGGGAGCGCCGCGCTTTTTCATAAATTCCGAGTTGATGGAGCCATACTGTGCGCCGAATACCTGAAAGCGCTTTTCCTGCTGCTGCTCCACCACCAGAACCTTGGCGCCTGCCTCGGCGGCGGCTCGGGCAGCGGCGGTTCCGGCATGACCGGCACCTAAAATCACCACATCGGCTGTATAGGTCTTTACGATCTGATCCTCGGTGACCGGTTCCATGGGAATGGCCCACTGGGGGGGTATCTTTCATATCTCATTCATCCTTTCCTGCGGGATGCTTCTATCATAGTACCGGTTGTAGAAAATGCCAACTGACAATATGTGAGTTTCGATATCAAAATAAGAGGTGGGGGAGACAGACGGAAAAGCACGCCGCAGATCTGTTTGCAGCGTGCCGAAAAACGTATATCCGAATTATGCCTGTGCCAGCGAGACATGCCCCTGAAGTCGCCGCACCAGTACCGCCGCCAGTGCAATTTTAATGGCATCGGGGATCAGATAGGGAATTACGCAGGCGCTGAGCACAGCCCCGGTAGTTATGGCGCCCTTGGTCTGAATGTACAGAAGCTGAAACCACGCAGAGCCGAAGGCATAGCAGAGCGCCAATCCTAGGACCATGGAGAGAATCAGCACCGGGAAACTGCGGCCAAAGAACTTTGTGATCAGACCCACAGCCAGTGCCGAGAACACAAAGCCCAGAAGATATCCGCCGGTGACGCCCATGAGGCTGCCAAGCCCGCCCTTGAATCCCGCAAAGACCGGCAGACCCACCGCACCCAGCAGCAGATAAACAATGACACTGAGCGTGCCGCATTTGAGCCCCAGCAGGGCGGTGACAAAGAACACCGCAAAGGTCTGAAGGGTAAATGGCACCTGGGCCGGAATAGAGATCCATGCGCAGATGGTCATCAGGGCTGCCCCCAGCGCTGTAGCGCAGAGCTCCCGCACGGTCATAAACGATTTTTTATTGGACATAGTATCCCTTCCTTTCACAGATAAAAGCATAGCACAGCAGCTTATGGAATGTCAACCAGATACGGATATTAAAAGGTTTACAATAGGAGCATATTCGATGAAAATGGGCGAAATATTAGCATGCAAATAGTTAGAAAAAATAATTTTGAAAAATGCACAGGTTTTCCTTGACATTTCCAGCTGAGAAGGGTATCATTTCATAGACAAATCGTTTGCATGCAAACAGTAAGCTTGCGAACGAACTGGACAGGAGGGATAATGATTGGGCGTTCGTTTTACAGACGGCAGCCCGGAGCAGCTGTTTCATGTGCTGGAACGGAAGCACCATGCGGCAGTGGATAATCTGCTGAGCCGAAACGGCCTTTCCAATATTGGCCAGCCTGCGATCCTGAGCATCCTGTCTCAGCAGGAAAACGGCGTCATTGCGTCTCAGAAGGAGTTGGCACGGCGGCTACGGGTGTCTCCGGCTACCATGACGGTCTCCTTAAAATCCATGGAGCGGGACGGTTATGTGAAAAAGCTGTCCAATGCGGAGGATCTCCGCTGCAAGCCCATTGCCATTACGGAAAAGGGCCTGCGGGCGGCAAAGCTCATTGACGAAGTGTTTGAGACACTGGATCATGGCATGTATCGTGGATTTTCCGGGGAGGAGCTGGAGCGGATCTCGCTGCTCTACCGCCGCATGATCGACAATCTGGAGGCCATTGGCTCCGGCAAACCGGAAGAATAGGAGGGAACCATCTATGTTCAAACAATTGATGGGGTACATTCAGCAATACCGAAAGTACTTCATCCTGGCACCGCTGTTGGTGGTTGGCGAATCTCTGGCAGAACTGATTTTGCCCTATCTCATGGGCAAGATCGTAGATCAGGGTGTGGCCAACCGTGACATTCCGTATATGTTCCTTGTGGGCGGCATCATGGTCGTGGTGGCGGCACTGGGCATTGTAGACGGCATTTTTGCCGCAAAGTTCTCCGCAAAGGCATCGCAGGGATTTGGTTACAATCTGCGTCAGGCGATCTTCAAGAAGGTGCAGACTTTTTCCTTTGCGGATGTGGATAAATTCTCCACGGCATCGCTGGTCACGCGATGTACCACAGACGTTAAGCAGCTTCAGCAGACAGCGATGGAGCTGACCCGGGTGCTGATCCGTGCGCCTTCGCTGCTGATCATCTCCATGGTCATCTGCATTCGGATGAACTGGAAGCTCAGCATCACCTTCCTGGTGGCGATTCCCACCCTGCTGGCGGTGGTGCTCATTATTATGAAGTTTACCACTTATCTTTTTGAGGTTATGCAGACCAAGATCGACAACCTCAATGCCTCTGTGCAGGAAAACCTCATTGCCATCCGGGTGGTCAAGAGCTTTGTGCGCATGAGCCATGAGAAGCTCAAGTTCAAGAAGGCCAACGATGACCTCATGAAGACCTCGATCTCCGCTACCATCCGCCTGAGCGTCATGGAGCCTGCCACCAGAATGGTGCTCTATGGAACCACACTGGCGATCTACTGGTTTGGCGGCAAGATGGTAGGCGTGGGCCAGCTTCAGGCAGGTCAGCTTTTGAGCTTTGTGACCTACATCAACAATATTCTCATGAGCGTTATGATGTTCTCTATGGTGCTCATGGGCATGACCCGTGCCCGTGCCTGCGGCAACCGTGTGGTGGAGGTGCTCAACCATGAGCCCGATATCCGCGACGGCAGCGAGGACACCGAAAACGGCACAAAGGATACCCCCATCCGGGGCGAGATCCGCTTTGACCATGTATCCTTCCGGTATCCCCAGTCGGATCGACGGGATATGGTGCTCAATGATGTGAGCTTTACCATTCCGGCAGGCTCCTTTGTGGCCATTGTAGGCTCTACCGGCGTGGGCAAGACCTCTATGGTGAGCCTGATCCCCAGATTCTATGATGTGACCAGCGGCAACGTCTATATTGACGGCGTCAATGTCAAGGACTACAATCTGCGGCATCTCCGCAGCCACATCGGCATGGTGCTTCAGAGCAATGTGCTCTTCACCGGTACCATCCGCTCCAATTTGCAGTGGGGTGCACCGGGGGCAGCGGACGAGACGCTGCTGGAGGCCACCAAGGATTCTCAGGCCTATGAGTTTATCTCCCGGTTCCCGGAGGGACTGGATACCGAGATCGAGCAGGGCGGCGTCAACGTCTCCGGCGGTCAGAAGCAGCGGCTCTGTATTGCCCGGGCCATGCTGAAAAATCCCTCCATTCTGATTTTGGACGACTCTACCTCTGCGGTAGACTCCGGCACTGAAGGAAAGATCCGCGAGACATTCTACAGCAAGTATAAGGATACCACAGTGCTGCTGGTGGCCCAGCGTATCTCCTCGGTACAGTATGCCGACCAGATCATTGTGCTGGACGAGGGCAGGCTCAGCGACATGGGCACCCATGACGAGCTCATGGCCCGCAGCCGGGTATATCAGGAGATCTATGCATCCCAGCAGGAAGGAGGCGGTCTGGATGGCTAAGAAGAAGGATACGGCTCCAAAGGTAGATACCAAGGGGAAGAAGAAGTCTCAGGAAGACGAGGACGAGGAAGACGGGAACTATACCGGCTCCATGCGCGGACAACGCGGCCCCGGCGGTGCCAAGGACTTCCGGAAGCCCAAGGATACCAAGGGCACCCTGCTGCGCCTTCTCAACTATGTGGTGGCCAATAAGGCGCTGCTGATCGCTGTGTTGATCATGATGCTGATCTCCACGCTGGCGAATCTGGGGGCAGGCTACTTCTTAAAGCCCCTGATCGATGACTACATCGTGCCCTATATTGGCGAGAGCTGGAATTCCCACTGCTGGATGGCACTGGCAGGAGAGCTTATGAAGCTGCTGGGCATCTATGTGCTGGGTGCTGCGGCTTCCTATGGACAGGGGCTTCTCATGAGCTTCCTTTCTCAGCGGGCCATCAATAAGCTGAGAAAAGACCTGTTTGACAAGCTGCAGGAAATGCCCATCTCCTATTATGATGCCCACGGCAACGGCGAGATCATGAGCCGCTTTACCAATGACGCCGATAACGTACAGATGGCCATGGAGCAGACGATTACCATGCTGATCTCTTCCATTCTCACCTTTGTGGGAACAGTGGCCATGATGATCTATCTGAACTATATCCTGTTTATCATTACCGTTGCGGTACTGGTGGTGGACTATATCATCGTTCAGAAAATCAGCAAGAAGTCCAAGAAGCTCTATCGGAAGCAGCAGAAGAACCTGGGCCTGGTGAACTCCTATGTAGAGGAAATGGTGGAGGGCATCAAGGTGGTCAAGGCCTTCAACTACGAGGAAGAGATCAAGGAAGAGTTTACTGAGAAGAATATTGCCTACCGGGATGCGGCCATGGATGCCACCTATGTGGGCATGATCATCATGCCGGTACTGAATCAGGTCATGGGCATCTGCTATGCCATCACTGCGGTGGTGGGCGGCCTGTTCGTCATCAACGGCACAGCCCTGGGGGGCGTGGCCTTTACCATCGGCTCTCTGGGCGTATACCTCAACTACACCAAGCAGGTGGCAATGCCCATCAACCAGGTATCCCAGCAGATTGTCACGCTGCTCAGCGCCGTGGCCGGTGCAGAGCGCATCTTTGCGGTGATGGATGCCGAGCCTGAGGTGGACGAGGGCACCATTACCATGGTGCCGGTGGATGAAAAGGGCAATGAGATCTCCGACTGGACCACCTGCTCCGGTGAGGCGTGGAAGACCGACAAGGGGTTGGTGCCCCTGAAGGGCCATGTGCAGGTGCAGGACATCTGCTTCCGCTATGTGGAGGGCAAGCCGGTACTGAAGCATGTTTCTGTAGAGGCGCTGCCCGGCCAGAAGATCGCATTCGTAGGCTCCACCGGTGCGGGCAAGACCACCATTACCAACCTGATCAACCGGTTCTATGATGTGCAGGAGGGGCGGATCCTCTATGACGGCATCGACGTCAAGGACATCAAGAAGGACGACCTCCGGCGGAGTCTGGTGGTGATCCTTCAGGATACCCACCTGTTCTCCGGCACTATCATGGAGAACATCCGCTACGGGCGGCTCAATGCCACCGATGAAGAGTGCATGCAGGCGGCCAAGCGGGCCAATGCCTACAACTTCATCATGTCGCTGCCGGAAGGCTTCCAGACCTATATCACCGGCGACGGCAGCAGCCTTTCTCAGGGCCAGCGGCAGCTTCTGAACATTGCCCGGGCGGCAGTGGCGAAGCCTCCGGTACTCATTATGGACGAGGCCACCTCCTCCATTGATACCCGGACCGAGAAGGAGATCGAGAAGGGTCTGGACGGCCTGATGCACGGGAAGACCGTGTTCATCATTGCCCACCGGCTCTCTACGGTGCGGAACGCCGATAAGATCGCAGTCATTGAGGGCGGCGAGATCATCGAGTTCGGCAACCATAAGGAGCTGCTCGCCAAGGGCGGACGGTATTACGAACTGTATACCGGACAGCATATGCTGGAATGACAGAATTGAGGGACGCAGCGCAGGATTGGATTGCGTGCGTCCCTTTTTTTCCGAAATCACAGGTTTTTTGCGGGATTTGGTTGCAATTTGGTGAAATTCCGGCTACACTGTAGACAGAAATTGACCGCCGGACAGAAGCCTGTCGGGCGGAAGAAATAAGGAGGCAAAGATGGAACAGTATACAACACAGCTGCTGGTGATCGGCGGCGGCGCATCGGGTCTGGCGGCGGCTGCCGCAGCGGCAGAGAAGGGTGCCCGGGTTATCGTGGCGGAGTCCATGGCGGCAGTAGGGGGCAACGGCCTGTTTCCCCGGGGCGTTTTTGCGGTAGACAGCGTGCTCCAGCGGAAGCGGCTGATCTTTGCGGATACCGATGAGATCTTTACCCGGTGCATGGAGTATTCTCACTGGAAAATCGATGGACGGCTGGTGCGGCGGCTTCTGGACAAGAGCGGCGACACCATCTCGTGGCTCATGGACAAGGGCGTGGACTTCTGTGATGTGGTGCACCATACCCCCAACCAGGCCCCGGAGGTGTTCCATATTACCAGCGCAGAGGAAAATGCGGGCAGCGTGGTGATCCGGTGTCTGAAAAAGTTCTGCTTGGAGCATGGCGTCACACTGCTGACCCATACCCGGGGCAAGCAGCTGACACAGGATGACCACGGCGCTGTGACTGGCGCAATTTGTGAAAAGAAGGACGGCACGGAGGTCCATATCTCTGCGGAGCGGGTCATTATCTGCACCGGCGGCTTTTCCGGTAATCAGGAAATGATCCGGAAGTATTATCCCGGCTTTAAGCCCGAGTACGTGGCAAAGAGCGGCGGCATGCGCCACCCCGGCGATGGGGTCCGTATGGCCTTGGAGGCCGGTGCGGATATTGAGGGGAATTTTGCCATGGAGATTGCCGCTCCGAAGATTCAGGGGTATGCGGCGCTGAATCTGATCCTTGG
Organism: uncultured Oscillospiraceae bacterium; assembly: GCA_959607825.1. Classification (GTDB taxonomy): domain Bacteria; phylum Bacillota; class Clostridia; order Oscillospirales; family Oscillospiraceae; genus HGM13006. The sequence goes on from CAUHNW010000004.1 coordinate 180,129, forward strand.
GAAGCCCTATCATATGTGGCTCAACCGGTTTGGCCAGCGGTTTGCAAGTGAAGGGATCGTCTATAACTTTGCGCAGGCAGCAAATGCCTGCCTCCGTCAGCCGGAGGGCAAGATGTGGGTGGTCTTTGGCCAGCGGCAGCTGGACCAGGCCCTTTCCGATGGGCGGGACATGATCGAACTGATCCATATTGACCCCAAGGCCGAGGAACAGCTGCCCCAGACCATGGAGAAGGCCATTGCGGACGGTGTGATGGTCAAGGCTGAAAACACGGCCCAGTTGGCGGCGTTTATTGGCTGCCCGCAGCAGGCGGTAGAAGCCTCGCTGACGGAATATAATGTGTTCTGCCGGCATGGACGTGATGCCATGTTTGCCAAGGACAGGCGCTATCTGACACCGCTGGGGGATGGCCCCCTGTATGCCATCCGGGCCGGTGCGGATATGCTCATTACCCATGGGGGCGTCCGGGTCAACGAGTATTTTCAGGCACTGAACGACCAGTACCAGCAGGTGGAAAATCTCTATATTGCCGGAGTAGACTTCGGCGGTGTGGATGCCGATGAATACAACGTGGAAATGAGCGGCCATGGCTTTGGCTTTGCCCTGAACTCCGGGCGTATGGCCGGAGAGCATGCAGCGGAAGCTGTTTTGCACCAATAAAAGCCCGGCACGGAAAATTTAATCAACAACCGGATCCTCCTGAGGCTACCCCAAGAATCGTCTTTGGGCGCCTCGGGAGGACTTTTTGCTTTGGAAGAAGAATCAGGGGGCATTTTTGTCACAGGAAAGACATGGATCGGATTTTTCATCCAGATTGGCACCGGCTGTGATGTGAGGGGAAAACCATAATTCTGTACATTTCATCTCGAAATATCAGGTTTTTAGCTGTTTTGCCTTTCCTTTCCATGTCTGAGAAGATATAATGCAGTTGTAACGGAAGAGAGGTGTTAGAAGATGTCCATCCCGATGTATCTGACCGTAATTTTGGTGACGGCGCTCTGTGTATTTGTGCTGTGGCGCATCAGCGTCAAACAGAAAAGGGAGTATGATAATCTGGTCAATGCCTATCGGCAACTGGAGAAATGGAATATGCAGCTTCGTGCGCAGCGGCACGACCATCTCAACCAGCTTCACGTGATCAGCGGCTTGCTGGAGGTAGAGGAATACAATGCGCTCCGTGACTACATAAAGCCGATCTGTCATGAGCTGGAGCGAACGGGAAAAGCAATTCGCACGGATTCTGCGGCGATCAATGCCCTGTTTGCGGCAAAGATCGGCGAGGCGGAGCGCAATGGCGTCCATTTAATTCTGGAGGTAAGCTCCAGCTTGGCAGCGCTTCCGCTGCCGGATTGGGATCTTGTGAGGATCTTGGCCAATCTGATCGATAATGCAATCACCGCTTCCCTCCGGTCGGATGAAACGGAAAAGACACCCAAACCCACGGTAACGGTTCAGGTGTCGGAGAATGCCTGCCAGTATCTGTTTGAGGTACGCAACAATGGCGCTGGGATTCCGGAGGAAAATCGGGAGCGCATATTCTCAGCCGGATTTTCTACGAAAAAGGAATCTGGCCATGGGATGGGGCTTTATATTGTGAAACAGCTGCTTCAAAAGTATCATGGAATGCTCACATGGCGTTCGGATGATATACAAACCGTATTTCAAATTTGCTTTAGAAAGGAGGTGCAGACTTGAATATTGAGCTTGTCCTTGGCATGGTTCTGGTGATTGCCGGATTTGTATTGGCGGTGGTGGAATTTATGATACCCGGTTTTGGACTGCCCGGGATCACCAGCATTTTATGCTTTGTGGGAGGAACGCTGCTGGCAACAGATACGCTGGAAGCCGCAGTAACCATGGCGGTCATTATTCTGGCGGTATTGGCAGTTCTTGTGACCATCTGTCTGGTTTTTGTCAACGGGAAAAAACGGGGGCCGTTTGTGCTGCATGACAGCTTGTCTGCGGAACAGGCCAGTATCTCCAACGAAGATCTCAGCTATTTGGTGGGGAAAACAGGTGTTGCGGTGACAGACCTGCGGCCGGCGGGGATCGGTGCATTCGATGGGGTGGAATTTGATGTGCGTGCAGAAGGCCGCTACGTCACCAAAGATACGCCCATTCGGATCACACGCATTTCAGGCAGTACGCTCTGCGTGCTGGCGGACAAAAGCTCGCATAGGGAAGCAGATGAATGGATTGAATCACATCATAATTTGAAGGGGAGAGGATAGATATGCATATGCTGGTTGTAAAAATAATCATTTTAGTTGTCGTTATCCTGCTGGTGGTGCTGTTTGCAGCATTTGTTCCGCTGGGGCTATGGATTTCGGCGCTGGCATCCGGCGTAAAGATCGGCGTTGGGGACTTGATCGGTATGCGCCTGAGAAGAGTCGCACCCAAGAAGATCGTTATGGCCATGGTCAAGGGCACCAAGGCCGGCCTGAACCTGAATCTGAATCAGGTGGAGGCGCACCTGCTGGCAGGCGGCAATGTGGATAGCGTTGTCAACGCACTGATCGCTGCGGAGCGCTCGAATATTGAGTTGACATTTGAGCAGGCCTCTGCCATTGATCTGGCGGGGCGGGATGTATTTGAGGCGGTTACCATGACGGTTACTCCTAAGGTCATCTCTACCCCCAGTATTTCCGCAGTGGCGAAGGACGGTATTGAGCTTCTGGTAACGGCGAGGGTAACGGTGCGCACCAATATTGCGCGGCTCATTGGCGGCGCAGGGGAGAGTACCGTGCTTGCACGAATCGGCGAAGGAATTGTTACAACGGTGGGATCGGCGGAAAAGCATTCGGATGTATTGGAGAATCCGGATGAGATCTCCAAGGTGGTTCTTCAGAAGGGGCTGGATTCGGGCACGGCATATGAAATCATCTCCATTGACATTGCGGATATTGACATCGGAAGAAACATTGGTGCAAATCTGAAATCTCTGCAGGCTGAGGCAGATAAAAAGATCGCACAGGCAAAGGCGGAAGAGCGGCGTGTCATGGCAATTGCGCTGGAGCAGGAGATGCGTGCTGCGGTTGTGGCGGCGGAAGCTGAGGTGCCCAAGGCCATGGCAGAGGCCCTCCGGTCAGGGAATATGGGTGTGATGGACTATTATCGGCTGCAAAATGTTCAAGCAGACACGGGAATGAAGACCAAAATCGGAAGTGGCATTGAGCACTATACGGCCCAAAAGAAGGGAACCACCAATGATTAAGGTGATGATTATCGAGGATGAACCTGCCGCAGCGCTGGTTCTCCAAAGAATGATCGAGAAGGCGGAAGATTATGAGGTGGTGTCCGTCTGCGGTACATTTTCTCAGGCAGTGGCAGAGTACCTTGCGTGCTCTGCCCAAGTCTGCTTTGTCGATATTGATTTAGATGGGGAGAGCGGGCTGGTTTGCGCCAAAGCCATTACGGAGATCAACCCCGGTGTAAAAATTATTTTTGCAACTGCCCACAATGAGTTTATGGCAGATGCCTTCGAGATTTATGCCTTTGATTATCTGGTCAAGCCCTTTGACGGGGCCAGAGTGCTGAAAACATTGCAGAAGATCAGCCAACAGTATGTGGAGCAGTCGGCGGCACCGGAGCAGTCGATGTCTGTCAAGGGAATTTCCAAGCTGATCCTGAAAAGTCGGGAACGGACGGTTTTTCTCAATACGGAGCGTATTATTTTTGCGGAGCATAGCGATGGTGTGACAAATGTTGTGACAGAGGATGGAACCTATGCCACTTCTATGTCGCTGAAAGAGTTGGCGGTGCGTCTGCCCGGAGGACAGTTCCTTCGCTGCCATAAATCCTATATTGCAAACCTGTCTCGGATAGAGAGCGTTGAACCGTATGGAAGATGGACCTATATCGTGCACTTCCGCAATACGGAAGCCACTGCGTTGGCCACCGCAGAAAAGTATGAGGAAATCCGAAACGCTTTTGTGTGATGCAGGTGCGCCGTGTGCGCCGGAAATGGAACGGCTGGGAAGCGGCGATTATTTGTTATTTCAGCAGCTTGCGGATTGAGAAAAACAGGGCGAAAAATAAAATTGTCAGAAAAAACATATCTCACCGAAATTCCCCCTTGCAATATTTTTAGAAATGATTTATATCGGGGGTGTGAGGGCCCGAACCCTCACACCCGATGGTCTACCGCTTGGTCAGCCAATCAACGAGAAGATCGACGATCAAGACAATCAGACCAGACAATGTGCCGGAAAGAACATCTTTCCAAAACTCAAGGTTCTTAACTGGTTTCTTGTCCAAGTGCGCCGCAGGTTTTTGCTTGCGGCGCAGTTTCTTTCGCGGCGAAAAGAATGGGGAGAGCATGTAGAGCTCTCCTTTTTTGTCTCTTGAAAAAAACAACAGAGCCAACCAGTGGTTACAGAGGCTCGGGCTCCAATTGCCGTTGCATGCAGCCAAGGAAGGCTCTATGGGCAGTGTAACATACTCTGATGGGAAAGTCAAGATTACTGGAACGCCATGGACAGAGCTTTCGGGTAAGCAGCTGGAGACTGAAACAGGAGCCGAGAACACCGAACGATGTTGAGGCAGGCGTCCGGGAAATCATGGTGCAGTATATGGACGAAGCAGATCGGGAAGGCAGCCCCCTCGGGATTCGCCGGGAGGATGTGACCATGGACTACGCCAAGGGCGAGTATGCAGCAAACTGCCTTGCAGAGATGCTGGGGGACTATAATGCGCTGCGGAAGATCGCCAAGAGTCAGAACCGGAATATTATTCAGAAGGCGTTGGGCACGGCAGAGAAGTTCCGCAGTAAACTTGGCGGCAAGCCGAATGCGGATAGCGCCCAGTCTGAACAGGCCAGCGTTGCCAAGATCTATGACGAAGCAGCGGAGAATCTGGAATCTATGCTCAAAAAGTCCATGGAGAACGCAAAGTGGGTCGGGGCGATGAATGCGGAGCGGGATGGAAGCGGATCTCACCATTCTGTACACGAAGAAACCTCCGATTCCCGCGAGGCTACGCAGAAAGAAGTAACGGCACGGTATCGGGATTCCGTGGATAGCATTCTATCTGGAACAAGAAGTTCAAAAGATACAGTTCTCATGGGATACACGCCACGGATTCTGACAGAGCTGGGAGTTCCAGACCTTCCGGTGGTCATCGGGCCCGGTCATGTATATTCTATTGCAAAGACGGATGCCGAGGCAAGACAGGAAGGACGGTATCGGAAGGGCACTAACTACCACGGTCTGGGCGCCGAGGTGGTAAAGGGGCTGTACGATAAAATATCCAATCCTGAGGCGGTGATTGCATCCAAGGATGTTGACAGCAAACACTTCCCTGTTCGGAGTCAGCGGAGCATTGTAGAAATCATAGACATTGGGACAGCAGGAAAAAGCCTGCTTGCCCCGGTGGAGATTACGGTGGATCGCTCAGTAAATGGGATCAGCATGGATGTCAATATGATTTCCAGCGCATATGAAAGAAATGCCGCTGGACTGCTCCAAGAAGCAATTGCTCAGGAGAACTCCGGCGACATCGGCGTGTTCTATATAAAAAATGAGGCCGCAGACATGGCGGCGTTCAGGGGTACAATTCCCACTCCAGCCCGCTATGCGTCGGCCTCTGGTACTATACTACACCAGATCCCGGAAAAAGTCAACCTCCGAGTTGAAAATCAGACGCAAACCAGACAGTTTGCTGAGTGGTTTGGCGATTGGCAGAATGATCCAGTGAATGCGTCCAAGGTAGTCAACGAAGACGGAACGCCGAAGGTCGTATACCATGGAACCAATGCGGACTTCAACACCTTCCAGTCGAGAGACGGTGCATACTGGTTCTCTGAATCCAGAGATTACGCAGAAACTATGTCGGAAGAACGCAAGGGAAGCAGGATTGTTGAGGCGTACATTGACATGAAACGCCCGTATAGGGCCACACTGCTACCGGGCCAATTCAGCGACCCGAACTATGAAGCGCCGATTATCCGAAAGGCAAAGGCAGAAGGGTATGACGGCGTTATCATTCAGAATGACACGGACAGCGAATATGCTGCTGATACATTCTACGTGGTGTTTAACCCAGAACAGATCAAGTCCGCCACCGACAATATCGGTACCTTTGACGGAAGTAACCCGGACATTCGCTACTCTCTCAACGATGAGGAGGACAGTGATCTGCCGGAGCTGGGCAACGGGGAGCGCCGCTCCAAGTTTGAACAGTTCTATGAGAAGGGTTCGTCCTTGCTTCTTTTGGTACGCCAGAAGTAGCCGCACAAAGGACATGCCGGTGGCATGTCCGACTGGGGCTGTCCCTTCCCAAAAATTCGAGCCATAGCGAAGAATTTTTGGCGGAGTTGACAGAAGCTCGAAAAAAGACAAGCACAAAAGAAAAGAAGCAAGGATTCGTCCTTGCTTCTTTTGGTACGCCAGAAGTAGCCGCACAAAGGACATGCCGGT
>CAUHNW010000005.1:0-163511 GCA_959607825.1 uncultured Oscillospiraceae bacterium
TCGCCTCCGGCATGATGGAGCCCCCTCCGGGCCTGAAGCTGGGCGGCAACTGCCGGACCCATCTTTCCATGGGAAATTCCCGGGCATATTTCTATGATTCCAAAATTCTGGCCCACTCCTGGGCAGCCCTGTCCACGGACAGCTCCCATGGCGATCTGTATCTGGAGGCAAACAACTGTGACGTAGTCTGCGAGACGGTGGGCTACGGCACCTACGCGGACAACGGCTGCCACAATGTGCTCAATGACTGCCGCATCACCGTGGATACCCATGTGGCCATCATTGCCGGCGATGCGTGGGTAAAGCTGAACAACTGTACTGTCAAGTCCAACCAGTATGGTGCAATGCTCCACGGGATCCGGGGTCACCACACGGAGACCACTGAGTGCCACATTGTGGGCGGTGATTGGGATATTGGCGAAGCCGTATTCTTTGTCAAATCCGAGAATGTGTATCTCAAGCTGGATGGAGCCAAAGTCAAGACCGGAAAATATTTGGTTCATGCTATCGTCAACGACGACGATGCGGCAACCAAGGTGCCGGACGATATGAAACTTAAGTGCTACGGTGTCAATGCAGTCATCGCCAACGGCGACTATGCAGGCGATATTGTCAATGACGACACGGACCGCACCATGAATGTGTCTATTTTGAACGCCACAGTGAAAGGCGTTATTACCGACGCTTTTATCTCGCTGGTAGGTTCCAAGTGGACCGCCACAGGCAATTCTACCGTGTGCCTGGTGGGAGATGTAAAAGTGGAGCAAATTGATGCTCCGGCAGGGGTTACCATTTCTGCGGTGGCCGGTGAGGGCTGCGTACTTTCCGGTGCGTATACCTTGGCCTCCGGCGGCAAACTGGTTATTGCATAACAGAAGAAAGGCTGGTCAAAATTATGGTATTTCAGTTTCGCAGCAGTCTGCCGCCCTTTGGTATGCCCTTGAAGGACGAAATTGGCGAGAGACCTGAGAAAAAACCCATGAGCTTTCCCAGCGGACCTCCGCCTGAGCACGGCAGCCCCACCAACGATCCAACAGATGACCCCCAATTCCCACGTTCCTTTCAAATGATCCCCTCCTATGTGATTGAGGACAACAGGGTCACGACATATCCCACGGAGCATCAGCTGGAGGGAAATGTCGGAAACACATTAGCCAAAGGAATTCGCTTTACCACGGATGCAAAATTCATCAACGGGATCGTGGTAAAAGGGAATAGCAAATATACCATTTCCGATTCCTATTTCAAGCTGGATGGGCAGGGCGTCAATGACTTTGAGGCCATCGGCGCCGCAGTGCTGGCCACGGACAACGCTGAACTGACCGTGGAAAACAGTTATATCGAAACCAATGGCGTCATTCGCCCCTGCACGGCTTGTTCCGGGACTGCTACCTTGCATATCAACAACTGTAAGGTCTATGGCAACAGCGGCCCGCTGCCTGACTACTATGACCCCGAAAACCCGATCAAGGGTCCCGGCATGATGGAGCCTCCCGCCGGATTGTTCCTGGGTGGCACTATCCGTACGCACCTGTCTGTAGGCACCACAAAGACTTATTACAAGGACACCCATATTGAATCCGACAGTTGGGCGGCCCTGTCCACAGACAATGGCCGGGACCTGTACTTGCAGGCAGATAACTGCGATGTGGTTGTCCGCAAGGTGGGCTATGGAGTCTATGCCGATGGTGGTTGCAATGTAGTGCTAAACGACTGCCGTTTCCGGACAGCTACCCATTGTGGTATCCTTGCGGGAGACTTTACCGCGAAGTTCAACGGTTGCGAGTTGAAATCCGGGAAGTATAACTTTATGTGCCATGATCTGGCTGGTGGTGTCGATTCTGCCGCACCACTGGAGGTGCGGGGTTCTGTATGCCACGCAGAGGACACCTGCCTCTACATAAAGAGTCATAATATCCACGCAGATATTGAAAACAGTACCCTGACTGCCACAAACTATGTTGTCCACGCCATAGTCAACGACGATTCCACTGCCCAAGTGATGCCCGCGGATGCGGTTCCCTACGGGAACAAGCTGTACATCTCCGGCTCTAAGCTGGAGGGAGACATTGTCAATGACGATGTCCGGTCCATGGCTGTTATTCTGGACCAATCCACCATCAAAGGTGCGATCCGGAATGCTTATGTGAAGCTTGTGGGCAGCTCCGGTTGGTATGCAACTGCGGATTCCGCCGTTGCCCTGGTGGACTGTGGGAGTATTGACGGTATGGACGCCCCCGATGGCGTTACCATTCAAGCTGTTGCGGCGGAGGGGACTTCCCTTTCCGGCAGCTTTGCCTTGCCTTCCGGGGGTAAATTGATTATTGCATAACGAAAAATAGCTGAACCACACGGAAAGCAACGGTTTTATTCGTTTTTACAGAAGGGGATGGCGATCATTATGAAAAAGGCGCTTGCTATTTTATTGGCCTTGTGTATGCTGTTGGGCTTGCTGACAGCCTGCGGCAGCACACCGGAGGCCTCCGCTTCGGCACCCCAAACAGAGGCGGCGCAGCTCACGGCGGAAACAAAAGAGACGGTGCCGGAAGCGGCTGTGCCCTCGGCTGTTGATTCGGCTGAGACAGAGACAATGGAAGCCAAAAATTTTGAGATTTCCATGCCTCTGACAGAAGAGCCGGTTTCCTTGAGCTACTTTATGCGTTTTAACCCGCAGGTGCAGGATTGGTGCCAGGACCTGTCGGACAACCTGTTCTATTCCACTCTGGAAGAATTGTCCGGCGTCCATGTAGATTTCCAGCTGCTACATCCTATGAATTTCAATGAGCAGTTTAATCTCCAGATGGCCTCCGGAGACTATGCCGACATCTACTGCGAGGCGGCCTCCGGTTACTCCGGCGGCTATGATAAAGGCGTGGAGGATGAGGTCTTTCTGGACCTGACTCCTTATATTGGGGAGTATGCGCCGAACTACAACGCCATTATTAACGCCAATGCGCAAAACCAGCGGGACTCCATGACTGACGAAGGACGCATTGTGTTTTTCGTCCAGGTTTATGATACGGGCGCACCCTGCAGCAAAGGCCCCCAGATTCGTGCGGACTGGGCCAGAGTGTTTGGAATGGACCCCGCCGAAATTGATACCTATGAGGAATATGAGGCCTACATTGAACAGGCTTACAACACTCACGGTGCTACCGTGCAGCTTCCCATGGCTGGTGAGCCCGGCTTTAATTATCTGACCGCAGGCTTGGAGACTGTAGCTTCCTTCGGCAACTCCTTTGAAGCTACCCTGCCATGGTTCCAGATTGACGGTCAGCTCCAAAGCGGTATTTTAACGGATGGCTTCAAGGAGTATGTTGCTTTGGTTGCGGATTGGTATGAAAAGGGCTGGATCTATCAGGATTTTATGAGCGAGGACTTCGGCATGCAGGGTGGTGCTGATATCGGGATGATCACCAGTGGCCAGAGCTCGCTGTGGTGGTCTGAGAAGGACTATATCGAGCAGTACAATCAGAACGCAACCGATCTCGGTTTTGAGGTGGCTGCCATTCCAGATGCAGTCAAAAACGAGGGGGACGCCACCCATTTAGGCCCGACCAATTATGAGTCCCTGTCCACCATGTCCAGTTGTGTCATCACAACAGCCTGCCAGTATCCGGAAATCGCCATTCAGTGGATGGATTACCGCTACACAGAGGAAGGCTCCACGCTGGCAAACTGGGGTGTCGAGGGGGTATCCTTTGAATATGATGAAAACGGTAATAAGCAGTATACTGATCTGATCGTAAATAACCCGGAGGGGATGACAGCCACACTGGCGCAGTTCCGTTATATGCTTCAGAATACCGTGTGTCTTACGGATGTATCGGCGAAAGAGCAGGGACTGACACAGCAACAGTTAGAGGCTGCTGATATTTGGATGACAAACAAGGATAACTCCTGGGGTCTGCCGTCCACGCTGACCATGACCACAGACGAATCTGATGAATACAACTCTATGGCCGGAGACATCACGACTTATGGACAGGAGAACTTCTTAAAGTATATCACTGGAGATGCACCCATTTCGGATCTGGATAGCTTTATCCAGACCTGCAAAGATATGGGCATAGAAAAGTGCCTTGAAATCAGGCAGGCATCTCTGGACCGCTACTACCAGCGTCAGGCATAAGCAACGCGATCCATGCAAAGGGGCTGTCTCAAAATGATAAAAGCATATTGAGGCAGCCTCTCCTCAGAAAATTGCGGAAGAGCAACGAAATCGTTCTAAAAAAGAGCGCAACAATTCAGAAAGGCATTGCATCCTTTCAAAATTGTTGCGTTTTTTCTGGGTTCTACGTCAATAGTTGGGGTAGCAAAAAAGAATAAGTACCAAGTCGTGTCGAGGGGAAACTCTCGGCACGACTTTTATGCATGGGAGAATAAGATCCTGTTTCCGAAATTACGGAAGTTCCGCATACCGAAGCAGACCCGTTTTAAGACCTTGGTCTTGTTATTGCAGCCTTCAATAAAGCCGTTTGATCACGGGACATCCATGGAATTGAGGATCTCATCAGACCAGTTGCGATAGGCCTTGATACAATCACGGAATTCGAGAAGGTTCATATTCTCAGCTTCAAGCAGCCATTCTGCGAGCCTCTGTTTTCCAACCGAGGAGGACTTCGAATGGATCACAGTAAGAAATTCATTTTTCAAGCGGTAAGCACCTGCAAGTCTGGGCGCAATTTCAAACATGAGCGCCAACTGGTTTCTTTCTTCATTCTCCAATTTTTGAAGCGGCAGCCGATCTCCTTGGCGGGGACAACCTTCTCAAAAGCATGGATGATCTCGGATACCAAACGGCTGGTGATGCGGTAATAGCGAGGCAGAAAGGTATTTTTCTCAAAGAAGCGCTTGCCGCAAGCGCAGCGGTAGCGGCGCTTCCGAAGGTGCAAGAAGGTGTTTCTCGCCAGCGGGACTCCTTGATTGTCTGCATTCGATAGTCGTGAATGCGGTCTGTGACGGCACCACAGGCCGGGCAGACGTGTGCTTTCCGGGGCAGCTGGAGTGAAATGTGAACCTCATTACAAAGATTTTTGACATCTGTGATAATTACATCTTCCAGATTCAGAAGTTTTGCAGTATAATCTTTGTTGAGCATAGCGATTCATCCTTTCTCGTGATTGGTGGTACTTTTATGACAAAGGGTTTTTTCGCTATGCTCAACCTTCTTTTTATGACATTGGGGTCAGGTTCATCACCTGACCCCAACATTTATTATAGAACCTGTTTCGGGGCTGCCTCATTTTCCTTTTGAGACAGCCCCTTTTTTGTATAACGAAACCACCCAATGGGTTTGAACCCGTCAAAAAGTAGGCAATTGCATATTTCACTTTTTTGAAATTTATATCAGTTTGTATCAAAAATCCGCCTTGATATTCTAAAGAATAATTAGATACCAAGAGAGAAAGTGTCAATTGCGGGGGAACAATTCTTAAACTATACTAATCTTAGTAATATTCCCCCTATAAACACAACAAGGAGTGAGATAATGTCAATTTCAGGAACTTATTATATAAAGATGTGGATACCGAATCCGTCTTTAGTCCATGGCCCTGATTTTCAGGGAGGACCTCCGGCAGGTGGGCCTCCTGTCGGTGATCCCACAGCTGGTGCCCCGGGGGGAGCCGGTGCAAACAACGCCTCAAATGAAGCAGCGCCCAACGTTCAATTAAAGGATTATGGCACACCGGGTGAAAATTTCTTTGAGGGGGATATGACGTTTCATTTTACGCCGAATCCCGACGGTACATTGAGTGGAGATGCTGATGGAACGCCTATTTTGTTCGGATACTATACCGGCGATGAATTTTTCAAGGTTGGATTCCAAGCTGGACCGGGCCGCTGGGAGGTTTGGGCGAAAGTTGATGCGGAGGGTTTCATTGAAGGTATCATTTCTGTTGGAGACGGGAAGGGTTTTCCGAATTTTGTGTACGGAAAGAAGTGCGATTGAACGCATGAACTTCCATGTTCAACAAACTTTTTTATAAACATTTGGTCAATTATTCATGCATTTGAAGAAAGGATGAACTGTAATGGGAACTGGTAAGTTTGTAACCGTCTACCCCGGCGTATGGACCAAGCGCGAAAAGCCCTATGCCGAGGAGTATATGGCAAAAATCAAAGAGCTGGAGGATCGCGGCCCCATTGACGTGCAGGCGCTGATCTCCGGAAAGATCGAAAAGGGCACCCAAGGCTTCTCCAACATTCTGGAAGTCAAAGAGGACATGATGCTCTACAACGCAAAGAAATATGATCCCGACAACAAGCTCTACACCGACGACGCCTATGCGCAGAAGTTAGGCTACAAGGCAAAGATTGCCATGCCCACCTTTGCCGCCCACGACGACAGCTTCCTGACGGCCTTCAACGGCAAGGCCCGGGACTTCCTGGCCGTCACCGGTCTAAACCACTCCGTCACCCAGCTTCACCCGGTCTATGCGGGCGATACCCTGTATCTGGTGAAGGACAAACTGGAGCTCATCGACCTGACACCCAAGGAGGGCAGCGTCTACCGGAACCTGTATCTCCGGACCTACGGTTCTGTCTACAATCAGGACGGCGTGAAGGTCATCGAGGTCATGTTCTCCGCCCGGGAGAATCTCAAGTCCTACGAGGACCCCGCCGACATGGGCGACCAGCGCGGCTGGGAATCCCCCGACTGGTGGACCCGGCCGGAGCACTACTACACGGACGCCGAATGGCAGGAAATCTTCGACACCTGGGCGAAGGAAAATCCCAGAGGGGACGAGGTCCTCTATTGGGAGGATGTAAACGTGGGCGATATGCCCAATGTAACCATCGACGGCCCCATCCATTCTTCCTGCAACCCCACACCTCCCTACGGCATGGCCGTGGGCGGCAGCCGCACCATGAAGGAGCTTGCCGATCCCGCCGTCCGGGCGAAGATGACCCGTGACCCCAAGTTCGGCGTCTACGTCCCCGAGGACATGACCCAGTGGGACCCCGAGGTGCCGCCCTACGACGATCCCCGGGCCAAGATGGGGCCCCCGCCCAGCGGCGGCGAGCCTCCCAAGGAGACAAAGCGCGGCATCTTCATCAACTTCCTGGGCCGTGACTTCGCCATCCACCACATCAACAACTGGATGGGTACCCACGGCTGGCTCCAGAACATCCGCTGGGGCATCATGACCCACCCGGTGGAGCAGGGCTTTGACTTCCCAAAGAACACCTACGCCACGGATTTCATCGCCCCCGTGCCCGCCCTGAAGGGCAAAAAGAGCGTGACCCACGGCCTCCAGTACGACGTCATGAAGATCCATTCCCAGGTCTACGACAAGTACGAGAAGGACGGAGAGCACTTTGTGGAGCTTGGCTTCTGGATCACCACCATCAACGATGACGAGATCTACGAGGAAGGCGGCGCTACCGTGAAGCTGTCCAGCCGCAAGGCTTAATTCTCATTGGTGTCCTGTGTGGTTGGAAATATAAACCAAGAATTGTGAAGGGAAATAAAAATGAAAAAGACAAACTTTCTTGCGTTACTTCTGGTACTGGCAATGATTGCGGGACTTTTCTGTGCCTGCGGCAATGCAAATTCCGCTGCCGAAAACGCAGTCTCTGCATCTGCTGAGGTCCCTGCACCTGCTGCAACTCCTGTTGATGGAGAACCTGCGGTCTCCACCGCAGAAAGCTCCGTGATGGAAACTCCCGCTGCCGAAGATTCCGGCGATCCCATGGCTGCAATGGCTGAGGCGTATATTGCCTATCCGCTGGAGGGCGAGAACAATACCATTTCCATGTGGTATTATACCCCTCCCTATGTCCAGTTTGTAGACTCTAACGCCAAGTTTAATATGATTCCTTATGCAGAGGAAGCCACCGGCGTACATCTGGATTTTGTGGAAGTCGGACAGTCCTCTGCCAGTGAGCAGTTTGGCATGATGGTTGCCGCCGGCGATATGCCAGATCTGATCCCCATCCGTGAGTATTATACCGGCGGTCTGTCCAAGGCTTATGAGGAAGATATCGTTATTGATATTGGACAGTATATTGATGAATATATGCCAAACTACGCGGCTGTCCTTAAGGCACTGGATCCCAAGACGGTTGATGATACCCTGACAGACGGTTTGACGCTGGCCTTCAGCCGGATCGGCGATGGCTCCTTTGCCTCAAAAGGTGGCTTTGTTACTCGTGGAGACTGGATGAAGGAACAGGGCATTGCATTTTCCGGTGATCTTATCACACTGGATGAATTTACGGAGCTGCTTCGTGCCCTGCATACCGCTTATGACACCCCTTATACGTATTATTTAAGAGATGGTACCCTTGGCACTGGTGCGATGAATGCCGCTTTTGATAGCGAGATCCCCATACTGGTCAGCGACAATGTGTCGAGATTTATTACATCCTCGATTTTCCGCAAGGGGGACGAGGTGATGTCCGGCTGGACCACCGACGGCTATCGTGCGTATCTGGAGTGGCTGCTTCAAATGTTTGACGAGGGTGTCCTTTATCAGGATTTTCTGTCTCTGGACAGTGATCAGTGGGAGCTTAACATGGCTTGTGGCGATGGGCGAACTGCTATCTGGGAGGCGGTTGTGGATAAGGTGGAGGAGATCATTGATTACACAGAGGATCCCAATTTTGAAATTGCTGTGGTCCCCCAAGTTGTAGCAGATGCTTCCGCTCCGTATGTCTGGAATAATGAGGTGGCCTTGGTGGACACAAATAGCGGCTTTAGTATATCTTCTTCCTGCAATAATCCTGAACTGGTCTGCCAGTGGGAGAACTACTTTTGGACCACTGACGGCTATATGATGGCCAACTATGGCATTGAAGGCGAGAGCTATGATATTGATGGGGATAAGGTGAACTTCACATGGGACAGACCTGTAACAGTGACCGGCATGAGTGCTCCCAATGCTGAGATGTCTCGGGACCTGTTCACCATGAGACGCTTTGTCAGCTTCTATTCTGCTGACGATTGTTTGGTGAGCACGTTCCCTGACAGTGCGCTGGAGGCCATTGACTTGTGGACCATTGCGGATTCTACCGATGACCGGAACTATCCTGCTGCGATTAAAGACACCCTCACTTTTGATGAGAATCAGAAAATTGCGGAATACGAGGGGGACTTCCTGACCTATGCGGATGAAACCATTCTGAAGTTTTTGGATGGGGCAATGGAACTCAATGACACAAACTGGAACGAATATGTTTCCACCTGTGAGAGCATGGGACTGCCCGAAATTGTCGCTGTTTACCAGAATGCATATGATCAATACCAAGCTGGAGAACGCTGATTGAACGATTCTGCCCAATCTTAGATTCTATGGCTCCATAGTTCCTGGCTGAAAACTCCGAATCAGCGATTTCGGTCCCAATAGCCTTTGCGGAAACCTATTGGCAGGTCCCGTAGAGAGGCGGGACCCGGAGAACAAATGGAAAGGGAATCAAAATATGCCCACCCTGTGGACGGGATTTGTCCGCGGGGTGGGCTTCTGTTCGGTTTGTAAGCATGGGCTGTGGTGGTGTCTTTAACTGTGGGAAAGCCCTTCTCCCCTCCTTCAAATGGCGCCCCCACCAAAGTTGTCGTCAGCAGAAAACGAACATTGAAAGCAGCAGAGCCCTATGTGCGGGAGGGAAAGAAAACCTGCATACTGAACTTCGCCTCTGCAACCAATCCCGGCGGCGGCGTGACCCGCGGTTCCTCCGCTCAGGAGGAATGTATCTGCAGAAGCAGCACCCTTTACCCCTGCCTGAATACCGGAGCTTTGTGGAACCGCTTTTACGGTCCACACAGAAAGGCCGGCAATCCTTTGTACAACGACGATTGCGTCTATACGCCTGATGTGTGCGTATTCCGGGAGGACACAGCGATTCCGGAGCTTCTGCAGGAAGAACACTGGTGGAATGTGAATGTACTTACCTGCGCGGCGCCTTTCAGAATCCTCCGGAGGTCGTTGCCGGGGTGTTCCGAAAGGTAATGGAGGAATACAGGCTTGCTTTTGATACCGTAGAATACGCAGTGTACTGCTCGGAACGGGATCTTCGGAATTATGAGGCTTTTTGTGGGACAATGCGCAGATGAAAAAGCTCCCACGATGGCAACCTAAGTCCGGAGGGCGGAACGCACTCCTTCACAAGGATAGGAGGAATAAAAGTTGTCAAAGATTTTCTATATCGCAGATACACATTTCGGGCACGCAAATATCCTCCGCTTCGACCAACGCCCCTTCAAGGATCTCGAAGAAATGCACGATGTACTGATTGATAACTGGAATCGGGTAGTCGCCAGTGCAGATTGGGTATATATCCTCGGAGATTTCTGTTGGGGAAAGGAACCTGATTGGAAGGAGTTTCTAAAGAAACTGCCCGGGCACAAGGTGCTCATTCGTGGGAATCACGATTTGAAGGAAATGAGCAGTTCCCTTCGGAATCTGTTTCAGGATGTGCGGGACTACAAGGAGATAAAGGACAATGGGCGGCGGGTGATCCTGAGCCACTACCCGATCCTGTTCTACCGTGCCTCCCACAACCCGAATGTCTATCACCTGTGCGGCCATGTGCACACCACAAGAGAGAATGACTTTCTTGAGAAGTGGCGGCAGGAATTGCGGGACACAAGAAAAAACGATGGGGACAGCTGCGGGAATATCTACAATGTGGGATGCATGCTGCCGTATATGGGATATACGCCCCAAACACTGGATGAGATCCTCGCCTTCCACGGGGAGCTGGGAACGGAGGATGCCGCAAATGTCGAAACACCCAATAATTGACCTGGACAATGATGATTTTGGTGCCGCAGGTCACAGCACTGGTCGCTATGAGATTCCTTCTCCCCGCACATCGGAAGAACTCGCTGCTCTCCTGCGGGAACGCGTTCCTGCTGCGATCATGGGGCATTCATTGTCTGCAAAAGCAGTGTATTATGAGCTGCGGAAGCTAATTGGGAAGGATGAAATGATGACAACCGGCTGCAAATATGCACCCCAGATTCAGGGGTATATCGATATGCTCAAGCGAAACGACTACGCCGGCTGGGGCAAGGCTTATGCCTATCGTTGCAGGAGACTGAAATAAGCTCGTGGGAGCGGAAAACACCTCTTATGCTATAGTTATGACAAAAACCAGGTAATCTACCTGCGTTTTTGATTGTTTCACACCTTGATAATATGCCTTCGGGACTATTTTAACAGCTCCGATATTTTTCGCGCCGCTCCGAGCTCCCGTTTGGAGCGGTATTTTAGCATCCGTTGGCCAGGATGTCCGCCTCCAATGCAGAGAACTCCTCCGCAGACAACTCTGGGAGGAGTTCTTCAGGCTCCGGGCAGACCGTTGGGGGCCGCTCAGAGTTCAAATACTCTGTGTGTTTTTTCAAGTTTTCATTCCTTTCGCGGCTGATTTGGCTTATGTTCGGACGTTTGCCGTGCTGCCCAACCCGGTTCCTGACCCAGCCATCTTGGTTGAAGCAGCGCCATATTTCCTTTGCAAGAGAGCTTATTTAAACAGGAACAACCACAAGTCGCATCCGTTTGCGGATAGTAAACACAGGGCATAAAAGCAGCCCCTTCAGGAGAAGCACGAGAATGAATGCGGTCAGCAAACCATTTTTGGCTCCTTCGGGGGCTGCAAGCAATATGACATCCAGAACTCACTGAGTTTCCGGCTTAGCCGGAGGTTATGACTAATGGAATTTACGTTTTCTTATCACTTATACAGCAATTGGACTTTTTTCGAGCTGATGCATGAACTAAATTTTGCAGCGATGTGTCTGGATTGGTTCATTGCCAGAAACGGGGTTACGCTTTTTTTACCTGAATGACTCCTGTATAAGTTCCCGGAACCGCAGCGGTCTCCTTCCCATCCACCGTAAGCACGCCTTCCACGCAGCAACCTTCGCCGATGGTCAGGCTGGTGAGGAATGAGGTTTCTGTGAGCGTCCAACGCGCGCCATGCTTCAGTTCAACAATCACACCGTTGTTAATGGCAGGGGCTGGGAACTGGGTCACATTGCAGAGCTCCTCCCGGGTGGTCTCGTCGATATAGGTGATGCCCTCCCGGTAGCGCTGTTTGGCTGCGCTGATGGCGCCGGTCAGAGTGGATGCATCCAGCACCACCTGCAGGTTCTTGGGGCCCGGAGGTCCCATATTCGGCATCATCATGGGGCCGTCTCCGTCCTTCATACTGTCCACATTGGGAGGCGGAGGAGGCGCCGCAGGGCCATCCCCGCTGGGGATCGAACCGGCCAGCCGGCCCGGCGGCACGATCCCGGGCCGTTTGGGAATCCCGGCGGGCTTTTCCTTGCTAGCCAGCCGAGGAAGGTTGGTTGAGGAGTTGAAGATATCACCCACCAGGTCAGAATCCTGCACGGTGACAAACAGATCCATCATGGGATCCGCGCTGGTAAGGTCCCGGCCGGGGATGTATTCATCCTCCAGTTTCGCATACATGCTGACGTCGATGAAGTCTCCGGCCAGGCCGGGATCGTCGGTGTCCATCATCTGCACCAGGACCCCGTTTCCGGCCTCCACCTGGGCGTTTTTCAGGATAATATTGGTGTTGGCGTTCTTGGCCACGATGGCGGACTTGTCCGTACGGATGGCCGAATCCTGCACCAGCAGCGTGCCGCCGCCATCGCTGGTCAGGTGCACGCCATAGCGGCGGCCAGTCAACAGGCTGCCGTTTTTCAGGGTCACGGAGCCCTTGCGCTCCATGCTCATCATCATCACTGGGAAGCCGTTGACGTCAATGACGGAGTGATCCAAGGAAATCGGTGTGGGACCGATGCAGAAGACGCCGTAGCCGTGGCTCCGGGGGCCGGTGAGAGTCAAAATGCTGTCCTTGACAAACATCTTCGCGTAGTTGGAGCCGTCCACAGACAGCACGCCCCAGCCATTGGAGGTCAGCTCGCAGCCGTTGTAGTGAACCTCTGCGTCATCGGCCAGCTGGCACAGGCGGTTGGTGCCCCGGACGCTGATACCCCAGCTCCAGCTGCCCAGTTCCGCATCCGGGGAATAGTTGCTCATGCGGCAGTTGTTGGCGGTGACCACGCTCTTGCCACCGGCGTGGACCGCGCAGCGGGTGACCGAGGTCAGGTGGATGTCGCTGTCGTTGATGGTGACCTTGGAATTCCCAAGGGCTGCAACGCCAGCACCCATGCCCACGAAGTCATTGAGGCCCATGCCGGACATCTCGATCCGGGCATTGTTCACCGTGTAGTCACTGTCGCCGTCCACTAGAATTCCGCCGAAGTTTTCCCGGTCTGTGCCCAGGTAAAACTCCGAAGCGCTGCTGCCGGTAATCTTGCCCCCATGGAGGGCCGCCGGGACGCTCTGCTCCGGCACAATGGTGCCATCCTTGACGGTCAGCGCCGTTTCCAGGTCGATGGGCGCGCCCCGGTTCACAGAGGGGTAGACCTCCTCCACATAATACTCCGCCACGGACAGGGTGATCTCTCCCTGATATTCCCCGGGCGCCACCGGATGGGAGTTCCCGTCCACCGTCAGCACCAGGTACCGATGCGCCGGAGCTTGCAAGACGGCATCCGCAGCAATCACCAGATGCTCGCAGGTCAGAGTCTCCTCCACCAGATGGGTCCCGGATCCAAAAATTTTCTCAATCATCAAAATTCTCCTTTTCAAGGGGTGATTGGCTGCGCTGGCCAGCCGGTTCGGGGATGGCCAGCGCATCCGGAATTCTTATGCAGTCTGCCGGTCGTAAGCGCCCTGGTAGATCGCAATGGCATCATTGATTCCCATTGCCTCCAGTTCTGCGGTAAATGCATCCCACTCCGAGATATCCCGGTCACCAAACAGGAACTTGGTCAGCTCCGATTCCGCATAGGCGGTAATATCCGAAACAATGCCCGTATACTGGGAGGATTCCTCCGTGGTCAGGGTGACATAGAGGGGGATGGAGCGGTCATATTCCACCTGCGTGGACCAGAAATCCATGACCTCCTTCTGCTTGTCCGAATAGTAAGCCCACAGCGCCTTCTGCATCATGACGCCGCAGATCTTGCCCTGGCAGTTGTACTTCATAATCATGCCCTCGGGGCTCATGCCGTCGGTGTTGTTAACGATCATGTCCGTAAAGGTGACAGTGCCGTCGTCTGCCACGGTGTAGGTGTAGTCCTCAATGCCGTAGGTCATGTACATGATGCCTTCCTCGCTGTACCAGTAGTCGATCCAGCGCAGCGCTAGCTCTGGATTGGCGCAGTCCGTGGAGATGGACACCGTTTGGCCCGACTGCACCGGCTCATAGCTCCCGAAGTGGTTAATTGTGTCATCGCCAGCGTTGCGAACCACCACATTGATAGGGGTAACGTCAAAGTTCTCGTTGGAGCTATAGGTATAATAGGTGGAAAGCTGGTTGGCAGAGGTGTGGAATGCGCCGGCGTTCTCGTTGCAGATATAGGTCTGGGTGTCGTTCATGTTGACGCTCTCGCTATTCAGCAGCATATCACCGTTCACCAGTCCGGCCTTGATCCAGCGACTCATCATCTCCACATAGTCCCGGTAATCCTCGGTCATGTAGGAACACACCAGCTGGTTGTTGTCGTCCACATACAGTGCCAGATCGTCGTCATAGTATGCGATGTCGTATCCGGCGGTGAGCGCAGGGATGGTCAGTCCGGTTTCGCCCACATACAGAGGATTCGAGCAGTTATACTCGTTCTTGAAGGCGGTCAGTACCTCCTCCAGCTCGTCAAAGGTTTCAGGGGTGTCCATGCCCACCGTGTCCAGCCAATCCTTTCGGATCAGCAGACCGCGCTCGGTCAGGGGCTGATCGTTTACCACATAGATGGCAAGCTCCTGGCCGTCCTCTGTGGTCACGTACTTTTCTTTTTCGGCATCGGCATGCACCAGGTTCCAGTAGTTGGGCATATTGTCGTAGACCAGGTCGGCGATATCCATGACCACGCCATCCTCATAGGCACCCACAACGCCAGTGGAATAGTTCTGAACCACACCGGAGATGATGTCCGTATAATCTCCGGCTGCCACCATCAGGTTGAACTGCGTCTCCATGGCAAACATATCTACCTCAGTCCAGTCCATGATAACGCCCAGATGCTCCTCGGCCTGCTGGAAAATCTCCAGCTCGGACCAGCTGTCCCGCACGATGGGAGGTCCGCCCGGCTTGGCGCACCAAATGCTCAGATGCTCACCGTCGGAAAGCGGATAGGTGATTACAGTGTCGTTGCGTGCCAGCTCCGGCTCCGCAGAAATCTCTTCTGTTTGGGAAGCAGCAGCCTCTTCGGCGGAAGCCGGGGGTTCCGGTTTTTCCGATGGAGCAGCAGCCTTTTCCGCAGAGCTTTCTGCAGGGGCGGCGGAAGATGCCATTCCGCTTTCGGTAGTCCCGCCGCAGGCAGCCAGCGCAAGCAGCATTGCCAGCGCCAACAGCATTGCAATTAACTTCTTTTTCATGGGTTATCCTCCTTCTGAATTACACCATATTATCATTAGAGCGTTACGCCCGGGTGTCCGATTAGATGTCCATGGCCTGGTAGTAGCCGGCCGCCACTGCCTGCTTGATTTTCTTGGGCTCCCGGCAGTCTCCCGCCATCCCAACGAAACCGGCACAGTTGTTGAACTGCATCGCCTCCGCCCGGCGGTTCCGGCTTCCGGCGGCCAGCACCATGGTGTCCGCCGCGATCAGGATTTCCTCGCCGGACTGTACCATGACGCCCCGGATGCCCTGCTCCGTGATCTCCACGCAGTTGCATCCGGTGACGATCTCCACCGGATGGTCAAACCTGCGGAACATCTTCTTCATGGCCGGGATGGGATGGAACACGTCGTTGTTGATGACCTCGTGGGGCGCCAGCTTCTCCCGGCGGCCCACAATAGTGACCTGCTTCCCCGCCTTGGCCAGATGCAGGGCGATCTCACAGGCCTGGATACCGCCGCCCAGCATAATGACCCGGTCGCCGACCCACTCGGGATGGTCGTAGACATCCATGGAGGTCAGGACATTCTCCCGCTCCACGCCAGGGATCTGGGGAATCACCGGCGCACCGCCGATGGCCACAATGACCGCGTCAATGCCCTGCTCCTCCAACATTTCGGGGGTCGCCTCGGTGTTCAGACAGACGGTGATGTTATCCTGTCGGGTCACCCGGGAGATCATGTTGTTCTTAAAAGTCCGAATGTCGTGCTTATAGTTGTCCGTGTCGGAGAAGCGCAGCAGGCCGCCGAGATAGCTCTCCTTTTCATAGAGGGTCACGGCATGACCTCGAGCCGCTGCGGTTTCCGCAGCCTTGAGGCCCGCAATGCCGCCGCCTACGATGGCCACCTTCTTTGGCTCTCTGGCCAGAGGGACGTCCTTTGTCTGCATATAGGCCCGGTTCTGGGTGATAGGATTGACAGCGCACTCCTCCCGGTCAAAGCAGTTGTGGCAGCGGATGCAGGTGTTGATCTCGTCGATGCGGCCTTCCTTGACTTTCCGGGGGAAGAAGGGGTCCGCCACCACCAGCTGCCGAGCCATGCAGACGAACTCCGCGTCCCCGGAGGCAATGATGTCCTCCGCCAGCTCCGGAGAGTTAATAGAGTTGATGAGCACCAAGGGCTTTTTGAAGCCCGCCGCCTTGATTTTCTTGGCAAAGGGTCGGTTGTAGGCACTGGGGTAGAAGGCCGGGGAGCTGGTGGCCATATTGCCCGCCGCCGTGGTGTGGTCGCCGCCGGAGAGATGAAACAGGTCATACAGGTTTTTCTGGTGACGTTCCTCATAGTCCTGAAGGTACAGCAGGAACTCCACCGTTTCGTCAATGGTGATGCCGCCGGGATAGCCCTCGTCGCCGCTGAGCCGCAGCTCCAGCAGCAGCTTGTCCCCGCAGCGCTCCCGGATGGCCTCCAGCAGTTCGATGCAGAACCGGGCCCGGTTCTCCAGGGAGCCGCCGTATTCATCGGTGCGCTTGTTGTGGCGCTTGGAGCGGAACTGGTCGATGAGCTTGTTGTGGCCCCCGTGGAGCAGGACTCCATCCACGCCGAATTGGGCCGCCGTGGCACAGCAGGAGGCGAAATCGTCGATGATCTGGCGGATCTCCTCCTTGGGCAGGTCCGCCAGAGTGCGGCCGTCCCCCATCATGGGCGGCATGAC
Source organism: uncultured Oscillospiraceae bacterium (assembly GCA_959607825.1). Classification (GTDB taxonomy): domain Bacteria; phylum Bacillota; class Clostridia; order Oscillospirales; family Oscillospiraceae; genus HGM13006. The sequence goes on from CAUHNW010000005.1 coordinate 17,074, forward strand.
CATTTTTCCGTCGCCCTTTCCCATGGGGCGCATATTGGGCGTCGCCGTCTCCTCGTCCGGGTCCACATAGTCCCGAATCGGGAATCCGCCGTGGGTGAACTCGATAAAGGCCAGAGTGTTATGCCGATGCATGGTGCGGACATACTCCTGAATACACTTTTCCATCTCGATATCCACCGGACCCCGGAAGTCCAGCCCGCCGCCGGGGCCCATGCCACCGGAGACGGGATAGTCGTTGGTGGTGACCCGGGCGGCGCCGCCGGTGGCCTGGATCTCGTAGAACTCCAGGTTGTGCTCGTGGATACATCCGCCGGAGTTGGGAACGCAGAACCCCAGCGGGCCTGCCAGCATACGGTTTTTGAATATGACATTTCCCACTTGATAGGGACTGAGCAAATTGGGATATTGGGTTTCCATTAGGCATTCTCCTTCCACCCGTTGTGTGACTGATCTTCTATCCCGATTATAGCAAAGCCGTCCGGGCAAAAAAAGATACGATATTTTTCTGAGAAAAGAGGTGAAAAAAATCGTCCCATTATGGTATAGTATAGGTATCTCATAGAAAGGGGGCCGCATTTGTGGAAATACCGTTTTCAATTCTGTCTGATACGCCGGAGCACACCCCAAGCCCCGTGTCTGAGATCAAGAAACAGATCGACATTCTGCTGGAGCGTCTCGCCCAGCAGGAAGAGGACCTGCGGCTGGCCCGGTTGATGCTGCAGCGGGCAAACACGGAAGTCACTCTCTATGGAAAAGCACCCCCACCCGACTATACCGCCACCCTGGGCCTCGCCTTTGAGACCGATTTCTTCATGGTCGTCGCCATGGATCTGGCGGACCGTTCCCAGCTGTTCTCCCCCGCCGGTGCCTCACGTTTCTCCCAACGGGAGGTGGAACTGATGAAAGCCGCGATCTACAATGTATTTGAGACCGCACTGGGTCCCTACTGCCTTGCCGGCTGCTGTGAGTCTGACCTGGCTTTTGCCAACATCCTCATCAATTTTGTGGACGACGACCCGCCTGAGGGCAAGATCCTGCCCACCATGGACCGGGTCCTGCAGACCGCTGTGGATGTGGTCGAACGGAACTACCGCATTCGGCTCATTGTGGCCCACAGTCCCATTGTCAAAGGGCATCAGAATCTCCCCAAGGCCAGGATCAAAGCCTATCACACGCTCCAGCAACGGTTTGCTATCGACAATATGCCCCGCACACAGGTCATCCCCCCGATTACCGGAAAAGAACTGTCCCCTGTCTCAGCGTCAAGCCCCAAGCTGGAAAAGCAATACTATCAGTTTGTTCTGAGCCGGGACCTGGACATGGCAAAGCTGACCCTGCGGGAGCTGACTGCCAGAGATCTCAGCAGCCCGGGCATCACCTTTGAGCTGGCAAAGCTGCGGTTTATGAACCATGTGGAGAGCCTTTTGAACATCGTCGGCCTCTCCGCCTCAGAGGTCCAGTACCTGTACCTCCGGCCCCTGGACACGGACCAGGCCATCTACCAGCTCATCGAGGAGCTGTTCGCTGACATCGCGGAACAGCGCATCAGCAGTGAACAGGCACGGCAGGTCAAAATCGAAACGGTGCGCAATTACATCATCGAAAACTACGCGGACAGCAATCTCTGTCTTGCCATGATCTGCGACCAGTTCCAGATGAACCAGTCCTACCTGTCCCGGACCTTTAAGGAGGTCTTTGGCATCGGCATTCTGGATTTCATCCACTCCCAGCGGCTCCTCCACGCCAAGGAACTCCTGAAGGACCCCGCCAACCAGATCGACATGATCTGGGAGGCCGTGGGCTACACCAACCGCAGGACCTTCAACCGGAGCTTCCGCAGGCTGGAGAACATAAGCGCATCGGAATACCGAAAATCCGTCTCTATGCCCCAATAGTTCCACTGCCGCAGGAAGTCCCTGCGGCAGATTTTTTGGACACATTTTTACTGATAAAAAAACTGACGCTTTTCACAGGCCCGGGCTGCTTTTATAATCTATACATAAATCTGAAAAGGAGTGACAGCCATGGGCAAAGCTGCATGGAGAATCCCGCCGGAGCCCATTCCGGAGGAGAAAATACTGAATACCTGTGAGGCTGACGTGGTAATCGTGGGAGCCGGACATTCCGGCGTTGCAGTGGCCCGCACCTGCGCGGAGGCCGGCCTATCTGTTCGGGTCATCGAGACCATGGTGGAGAAGAACTACTGGGCCTATGGAATCGACTTCGGCCACATCAATTCTGAATTTCTCCGTTCCAAGGGCGTTCCTCCCGTGGATGAGATTGAATTCTTCAACGACTGGCAGCTCCGCAGCGGTAACCGCAGCAACCCCAGGCTTGTCATGAAATTCGTCAAAAACTGCGGAAGCTGCTTCGACTGGTTCCTGGAGGCCCTCTCCGAGGAGCAGAAGAACAACGTGTATATCCGCTACTGGCCCGCCCCCAGGAAATACTCGAACAACATCTGCGGCATCAAGACCTGGATCGGCACTGCCACCTTCCCGGAGGAACTGTGGCACGACAAAGGGATCACAGAGGCCGTGGTAGCCAGCATCCAGCGGGCCAAGGCGCACGGTGCCCAGTTCCATTTCTCCACCGTGGCAGAGCAGCTTGAGAAGGACGGCAATCGTGTGACCGCTGTGATCGCCAAGGAGCGCCATGGGGGATATGTCCGTTTCAAAGCAGCCAAGGGCGTCGTGCTGGCCGCAGGAGATTTTGCCCGTAACGATGAAATGATGCGGGACCTGTGCGACGAGCTTGTGACTCTCGCCGCCTCTGAAGACCAGCGAATCACCGGCCTGAGCCGGGACGGAAGCGGTATTCAGATGGGCATATGGGCTGGAGGCCGCATGGTTCCGGGCCCCATCGCCTGCATGGGCGGCAACACTGCGGCGCCCAACTCCCCCCTGTTTCAGGCAACTGCCACACTCTGGCTGGACGGCGAAAACAAGCGCTTCTGCAACGAGGGCTTCGGTGACAGCGAGTTTTCCGGCATCGAAGCAGCCCGTATCAAGACTCCAAGAATCGTAAACCTCTTTGACGACAAAATTGATGAGCTGCTTCAGCGGCAGCCGCCCATTCACGGCTCTCTTTGGGTCAATGAACCCCGGGATCCCAGAATGATTACAGCCATGGAATACATTTCGGGCGCAAAGAAAGCCGGAAAAGAGGGCTATGCCATCAAAGACCCCAGAGCCCCCAAGGGCACAGAATCTCCCAGACTGTATGCCGCCGACACCCTTGAAGAGCTGGCAGATATTCTGGGCTTCTCCGGGCAGCTCAAGCAGAACATGCTTGACTCTGTCGCGCGGTATAACCAATTCTGCTATGCCGGTCGGGACGAGGATTTTGGCAAGGATCCTTCTCTGCTGGTATCGTTGGACACTGCACCCTATTATGCAATGGTGACAGACCGGACAAAGGGCGGCACCATGGGACCCATGGTCACGGTAGACGGCCTTTGGACCGACGACAATCAGCAAGTCTATGACCAGCAGCTGGACCCGATCCCCGGCCTGTACGCCACCGGCAACTGCTGCGGCAGGCGCTTCGGCGTTCAGTATTCCACCCCTGTCTCCGGCGTCAGCATTGGCATCGCCTGGACCCTGGGACGGGAATTGGGCAAATACCTGTCAACGCTTTAGGTATTTCATGTTCTATTCGCATCCGAAAAGCCGGCCGCACTCCTGAAGCGCGGTCGGCTTTCTCTGCCAATGTTTAAAGTTGTCTGGAGGGAGAAGAAATCTTCCCACCTCTGAGAGTGTTTTTGACCCATATAGAAAACCACGCTGAAACGCTTCTTCAAGGAAAAGTATCAGCGTGATTGTGTTCGTTTCGTCGTGAGTATACGGATTATTTGCTTATTTGTGCAGTTCTTTGGATTCCTTATTCAAAGCCGAGAAAATGGAATCTCTGCGCAGGGTTATCGCCCTGCGCAGAGATTCAAATGGGGGAAAGGATAAAGAGATTAGGAAGTTATTTATGCACCGATATCACCATGAGGATGTTACGCTCAGCGAGCTGGCCAATTACAGCATGGCGAAGATCGTGGAGGCGAATCTACGGCAAGCCCGCTCGATCCAACACCCGATGGAGCATATGGAGCACGCTGTCCGGGGCAATCGGCCCGCCGGTGGGGCCGGGAAATACATAACTGCTGCTGGGCTGCTTCTCCCGCTGCTGCTTCAAAACGCCTACCGCATCCGTCCCCAGAGAGATGGTTCCTTTTTAGCTTACAGACATCCTGGGAGAATGTCAAAAAAAGTCCGGAAAGATCAAACCCAGGGAATCCTCCACCGAGGAAAGGGGGACTTTCCCAAATGGACCGCCCAGGGGAAACCGGGCAGGCGAGAATCCGGGCCGATTCGGCTGCCTCTGGGACCCTATGGGACAATTCTTGCGCAGAAAAATGGTTCCAAGGGAGCATGTGTCTCTTGTGCAAAGCTCCAAATACATATGGACTTTTATTGCAAAAATTGTCTCTTGTCACTAAGGATGCAAGTCGATATAATCGTATTATATCGAAAGAAACGGGTGGCCCTTACCCTTGGTTATGCCGTTTCGCAAAAGGAGGAGCTGTAAATGATCCAATGGAAAACCTTCCAGCCGGGGAAATATGACAGTTGGGAGTTGCCCTTTGTCCAGCAGCGGCAGAAAATGGCCGCCGGAGAGATGGGAGACATGCCCATAATGGGACCTCCGGGGATGGAGGATATGTCTTTTTTCGGGCCGCCGGAAGCAAAGCCCTATTCGGTTGAGGAGATTCGGGCATATAACCACAGATGGGATCCCTATAATCCCTTGTTCAACGATGTGGAATATGCAAAAAAGGCGGGATATCAGGGACTCCCGGCCTTGCCGGGGTTTGTGGGCCGCGGCGGCGGCGCGATGTTGGGATTTCCCAAGGATATTGCCGACGCATTCTACTACACCAATGATGGCACGGACATTGAGCTGGCCCGTCCCATCGTCTCCGGCGATCTGCTGAAGGACGCCGGGGAAACCAATGAGATGGTTGATCTGACCGAGCCTGGCAGCGATCTCCGAATGTGGTATCTGGGTGGCACCGGCAGTATGGAGGATGCAGCCGGAAACATTGTAGTAAAGGCCACTGGAAACACCCGCGACTGCTATAAAAAACGGGCCGATGGAGGCCCTCCGGTGGATTTCTCGGAAAACATGGGAGAGTGGTCAGCCTATTTTCCTCCTGCGCACTATACCACCGATGAGGACTGGGATCGAATCGTTTCCATCTGGGACAAGGAAACCATCCGGGGCGCAGACACGCTCTACTGGGAGGACGCGGAAATTGGCGTGTTTATGCCGGAAACCTGCTCCGGACCCATCACCTATATGGACATGATTGCCTGGTACGGCAACCAGAACACCCTGTCCCGAAAGTTCCTCCGGGACAAGGAAAAACGAAAGACCTGCTTCCGGGACGGCAACGGGAATTATCTCTTTGAAACAGCGCTCCACCTGGGGTCCCGGAACATTCCCGGCGGACGAATGGCGTTTTACAACGACACGGCGGGACATCATGTTCTCCGCACGGTTACCAACTACATCGGCGATCGGGGCTATGTGACCCGATACTGCTGGCGGTTCTATCCCTTCTTCAAAGAGCTTCGCAGCGGCTTTGTGCCCAAGGATTACGATCTGCTCACTCGGGTTGTACCGGGCTATGAAAACCGCCCCTTGAACCGCCACGGTGGGGAAGGGGACACAGTCATTGGCAAGGCTTATATTTACGGAAAGCGGGTAGACGAGCATGGGCGGCATGTGATCGATATATGCGCCTGGGGAGAAGATCTGGAAGGGAATATTCTACAGATTTGCCCCGTCACAGCCTGCCTGCCCACAAAATCGTAATACCACTTGTGTGGTGAAGGTGTTCATACCATATAGAAAGGGGGACATACGCATGAAAAAACGAAGATCTTGTATTGCGCTACTTCTGGTATGGAGTATGCTACTGCTATTGACCGCCTGCGGTGGCACGGCTGTCAGCGACGCATCCTCTGCGCCGGCTGAGACCATCGCAGAGACTTCTGCGCCTTCCGAGGCGCCGAAGCCGGAAGAAAATCAGGAGCCCGAAAGTACCGTGATGTCCACGGAAGAGACGGCGCCCGAGCCGGAACTGGAATACACCCTTCCCATCCACGACGACAGCATCTCCATTTCCTATTGGATTTCCTGGAATCCTGATCTCTCTGCGGTCTGCGCCCCCGGAGATGCCTCCGTCTACAAGGCGCTGGAGGAACGAACCGGCATCCATGTGGACTACCGGGAATCCTCCCCCTTTAACCAGGGACAGGATTTTGACCTGATGATTGCCTCCGGAGACTATGTGGACATTTTTCCCGCCAGCTCCAACCTATCTCCCGACCAGGCATTTGACCAGGATATTTGCATCGATCTGACGGGATATATGGACACTTATCTCCGGAACTATCATGCAATTTTGAAAAGCAACGACGAATATATGCACACTGCTGTCAACGACGAGGGACAGATCCTTTCAGTAAACAGCATGTATGACGAAAACATTGCAGTCAACTTCGGCCTTGTGATCCGGAAGGATTGGCTGGACCAGTTAGGACTTGACATGCCGGAGACCTATGACGATTACCACAAGGTGCTCACTACCTTTAAGAACCAGCTGGGCGCCAATGCGGCCATGCATATGGGCTCCAGCGGCGTATTAACCGGAAACTACTTCTGCTCCGGCTTTTGGATCAACGGCTATGTGTCCATGATGGACGCTCCCTTCTATCAAGTGGATGGAGAAGTCAAATTTGGCCCCATCCAGCCGGAATTCAAGGACTATCTGACCATGATGAACCAGTGGTATTCCGAGGGCCTGATTTACAAGGACTTTTACAGCGTTGCCGACCCCATGACGGCACCCTCCGACCAAATCACCACCGACAACATGGGGCTTTGGGTCTGCGAGCTGGCTAGAATGCACGAGTTTGACAGCATGTTTGATTCCTCTAGCACCTTTGAAATCTGGCCTGTTCAGGATGCGGTGCAGAACCGCGGAGACGTAAATAAGATCCGTGTTGCAACGGAAATGGCCACCAGCGGCGGCGAGGTGATTGCTTCCACCTGCGCCTACCCGGAAATTGCCGCCCTGTGGCTGGACTATCGCTACACAGACGAAGGCCGGCTCTTGCTGAACTACGGTGTGGAAGGGGAAGGCTTTGAATATGTGGACGGCGAGCCTCAGCTTACCGAATTGATCACCGGTGCAGAGAATATCAACTTCGGCCTTGCCATGTATGCCACGGTATTCCTGGGCTACAATGAGCCGGAGCGGATGTGGTCCACTTATTCCGATGCCCAGATGGCCTCTCTGGATATCTGGAAAATGGGTGACAACGAGTATGGCTATTCTGCCAACGCCATCATGAACACCCAGGAACAGGAAACCTTCAGCCGGGCCTATTCTGACATCAACACCTATCTCCTGGCCGAAATCGTCCGTTTTGTCATCGGGGACCGTTCCTTGGATGAGTTCGACGACTATGTGGCGGATGTAGACGCCATGGGCATCGACGCCTGCATCGAATGCAAACAGGCCGCTCTGGACCGTTATCTGGATTGATTGAAATGCGCGCTATGCCTTAACGGTCTGGAGTTCTGGAAACTTCCCCTTGCGCAACAGCGGCTTATTCCTTATAATAATATGTAGGAATCAAGGGGAAAAGAGGCGATGAAATGGAACTCAAGCAGCTGGAGTACTTCCTGAAAGTAGCGGAGCAGTTAAATTTCAGCCGGGCCGCCGAGAGCCTGTATATTTCACAGCCCGCTCTGAGTTATCAGATTGCGGAACTGGAACGGGAGTTGGGCGCAGAACTGTTTGTGCGAGATCGCCGGAAGGTCTCGCTGACGCCGGAGGGGGAGGCTCTGATGCTTCCTGCACAGGAGATGCTGGAGCAGGCGGCCCTGCTGCCTGATGTCATCCGGAAAAGTCAGAGTCGGAAAAATGGAATTCTGCGGATTGGCTTTGACAATACCGAGGATCACTACGAATGCATCGGCGTCACAGAAGCGCTGGCGCACTTTGGCCTTCAGAATCCCGGTGTGGAGCTGACCTTGATCCGCGCTCCCTTCACAGAATGTGCAGACCAGGTGATTTACGGTGACTTGGATGCAGCCTTCTTGATTTTGCGCCACCGAGAGCATTTGCCGCCGGATTTGACCTCTCGAAAGGTTTATGAGACGCGAGTGGTCATGGTGGTAAGGGAGGACAGCGGCATCGAAACCTGCCAGGAGGCCGTAGACCGTTTGGACCTGCTGCTGGTAGACGAAAAGCCCCGGGGGAATTCCCGTGTACTGAAAACGCTGGAAAACATGAAGCTGGAGCCCAAAATCCACCGAGTGGACTCCATGTGTGCCGGGTTTGTCTATGCCCAGATGGGAAAGGGCATCATGCTGCTTTCGGAGGTCTATTATCGGCAGCACCGCTATCCAGGCCTGAAGGCCATTTCCATTCCGGATGAGGCCGCAGTGATCTCTCATGAGCTGGTATGGAACCGCGGGACCAGCAATCCCATGGTAGCGCGGCTTTTAGAGCAGCTCCCGACTGTGATGCATGCATAGCATCCTAAGGGACCATAGCCCTTCGATCCTTGGGAAACGCCCGTTTTAAGAGAAACCACACAGCCACCGGCTTCGCCGGTGGCTGTGTGGTTTCTTTAGATGGGAGAATCTCTGATCAATCAGTTTAAATGGTCATTGCTGCGTCAAAGGCAGCTCTGGTCACCGTTTTGACATTGCCGACCTTCACGCAGTCACCCAGCTTTCGGAAGTTTTCGGCGCAGGAGCGGAAGGTTTCCGCCTGCACAGCCAGTGGGCGCATGCCGACTGCAAGGATCACCGTGTCAGCGGGAATCTTGTGCGCCTGTCCGCTGCTGTCTTCATAAGTGACGCCGTCGCTTTCGATCTTCGTGACCTTCGCATGCAAAATCGCTGTGCAGTGGTCATGGACCTGCCCCTCCAGCTCTTCCTGATAGGTTCTCATGGCATCCGGTGCCAGCTTTGGCTGCATTTCCAGAATCGTAACCTGCTTGCCATTCATACCGTAATGTACGCCAGTCTCACAGCCCACCTGACCGCCGCCAATGATGACAAGCTGATCTCCAACACGCTCGGGCTCGAAAAAGCTGTCACCAGCCCAGATCACATTGGAGCCGTCCACACCGGGGATCCTGGGGATCAGCGGAACAGCGCCAATGGCACAGATGACGCTGTCAAAGTGCTGCGCCTGAATATTCTCCGGCGTTGCCTCATAGCTCAGATGTACTGTGATATTGGGGTCCTGCTCCACATGAGAGATCAGATAATTTTTATAGGCCTTCAGATCATACTTAAAGGACATAAAATCGGCATCGTTGAGTTGTCCGCCCAGCATTCTCTGCTTTTCAAAGAGAGTGACCCTGTGGCCGCGCTGGGAGGCCAAAAGCGCAGTTTTCATTCCGCCGGGACCACCGCCGATGATGGCCACGTTCTTTTTCGTGTATTCCTTTGGAATCAGCATATCCAGCTGCGTTTCCCGTCCGGCAATGGGATTGACGGCACAGGAATAGTAGTGGGTCTTTTTGAAGTCGTCCAGGCAGTGGAAGCACTTAATGCAGGGAACGATATCCTGGGGCCGTCCTTCCCGGATTTTTTCCACCGTGTAGGGATCCGCAATGGTGCCGCGGGCCATGGCGACAATGTCTGCCTCCCCATTGGCAAGAACGCGTTCGATGGCCTCGGGCTGCTGGAATGCGCCGACTGTGAGCACAGGAATGTGAATGTCCGGGCATGCCTTAACCGCCTTGGCCAGATATGCATTGGCAGCCTCGGGGAGGAATCCCGTAGGATGGGTAATGGCACGAAGTCGGGGTTCCCGGACAACGCCTGCGGAAATATGGGCAATGTCAATGCGGTCCTGAATGAGTTTCAGAAACTCGATGCAGTCATCAATCTCGAAGCCACCGGGGACACATTCCGAGCCGGAAATACGATACTCGATCAGAAGATCGTGGCCCACACGCTGGCGGATCCGATCCAGCACCATCAGGGGGAACCGGGCACGGTTTTCCATGGAGCCGCCGTATTCATCTGTGCGGTGGTTGGAGCGTGGCGAAACAAATTCCTGCAGCAGCGTACCGTGCCCGCCGTGAATCAGCAGCGTGTCAAATCCGCAGAATCGGACGCATTCGGCCAGAGCCGCATAGCGATCCGCCAGCTTATCCATTTCCTCATAGGGCATTTGATGAAAATGCAGGCCATCATTTCGTACAAAGTCGGAACATCCATAGATGATCCCCTTTTTGGCTTCCTCGGTGTATTCCCCCTCAGAGCCAAAGTGGATCAGCTCGTAGGATGCCTTTGCGTCATAAAAATGAATGGCATTGGTAAAGTGGATGAAGTTCCGCCAGCCGGTAGGATCTTCAATGTCAAAGTTGGAATGGATCGGGTTTCGGCCAGGATTGTTGACCTGCTGGCCGCCGCACTCGATCTGTGCAGCCCCGCCCTTTGCCTTCTCCAAATAGTTGGCGATCATGGCCGGTTCCGGATAGGTGGGGGCATTGTTCTGGATCATATGTCCCATGGACGGGGCGGTGAAGATCCTGTTTTTAAATGTCACGCCGCCAATGGTAATTGGTTCAAAAATATGAGGATAGTAAGAATTCATAGGTGATTTTCTCCTTCACAGGTGTCTTTGTGTGGAGCCGCCTGCAGAAGATTTCCTCCACTAGTATAGAGATTTTCCCGCAAAATAGGAAATACATCGTTTCGATTGCATTGATCGTAAAATCTTATGATGTCAAAAGAAATCGAAAAAAACCGCTGATTTTAAGCGCTGTGCAGAAAATGGCCTTGGAAATACAGCATTTTTCTGCTTTGTGCAATTTGCAGAGAGAACACTGTAATAAAAACATTCGATCAACTTCATCGAAAAATCATATTTCCCTTTTGTGTGGCCGCCGGGTAAGATCAAATGTGTGTGGAGCCTCCCGGGAAGAAAACGACAGACAGGAGGAGAAATCATGACCAAGGCAAGTAAAAAAAGTCTGATCAGCTGGATCGTGACCCTAGGACTTCCCATATTGATTCTGCTGATCCCCACCAGTGAGGCCTTTACCGGAGACATCCGGATGTTCTTTGCCATTACGCTGATGGGCATTGCAATGTTCTGTTTTGATGAAATGGAAAATGCGGTAGCTGGTATTTTAATGATGACCCTATATATCGTCACCGGCATTGCGCCCATGGACCGCGTCTTTTCCGCATGGACAAATTCTATTCCGTGGTATATTCTGGCGACACTGCTTTTGGTGGCGATTCTGGAGGATACCACAATTCTTAAGCGAATTGCATATCACTGCATTATTCTAACCGGCGGAACCTATACCGGCATTGTATTTGGTATTACCATTACATCGATTCTGGCCATTATTATTATTCCCGGCACTTGGACCAGCCTGGCTGTGGCAGCCATTACCCTGTCTATCATCAAATCCCTGGAGCTGCCCGTGGGCAAGGCCTCCGGCGGCATTTTGATGGCAGCCTGCTTTGGATTCCATACAGCATCTAGCTTCGTCTATTCGCCCTCCGGTATTCAGATGTTCTTGGATATGTCCAAGAGCGTCGAGGGGGTAGCTGCGGAAGCATTGAATACCAACTTCATTGACTATTTCCTCCAGGATTTTCCCCTGCTGCTGATGCCCTTCCTGATGGCATTTATTATTACGAAGATTATGAAGCCTGAGCAGCCCATCAACGGTAAGGCCTATTTCCGGCAGCAGCTTAAGGATCTGGGCAAAATGGACCGGAATGATAAAAAGGTTCTGGTTATCCTAGCTGCGCTGCTGGTATACCTGTTGCTGAATCGCTGGATCGGAAAGTATGGCTTTGATATGCTCTACGGCTTTCTGCTGGCTCCCGTTATCTGCTATCTGCCTGGCATCAAGGTCGGCAAGCCGGAGCATTTCCGTAAGATCAATTTCAATGTCATTTTCTTCATTGTTGCCTGCCTGTCCATTGGCGTGGTGGCCAACGTTACCGGTGCGGGACAATATATCGTAAACAAGGCATTGCCGCTGATGAGCGGAACCAGCACCTACGGGTTCCTGGCTATTGTATTTATCTTCGGCATCATTGTGAATTTCCTGCTGACACCGATGGCGGCCATGTCCTCTATTGCGCCGCTGCTCTCGGGCATTGCGCTGGGGCTTGGCGTTACGCCTCTGGCAACCACTTATGCATTCTATCTTGGTCTGGATCAGCTGATCCTGCCCTACGAGATCGGCACTTACCTGATTTTCTACAGCATGGGCTATGTGACGCTGAAGGACTTTGCAAAATGCAGTGCGGCAAAGATGCTGGTTTCGGTAATCTTTACGCTGGCAATCGTAATTCCCTGGTGGTTGTTTGTGGTGAAGATCGTCTGATACGATCCTCTTCCGTAGGCTCACAGCGATAAATGCCACGTCCCTCTCTCAATCAGGATCGGTGTAAACACAATATGGTGCGGCGCCTGCACCCAGTTCGGTGCAGGCGCCGTTTCTTAAAGTATCAATAACAAGGATGTGTATGTATGAAACAGGAAAACAAGCTTCTGCCCGGCAGTCTGTTTTGCCTTTTGATCGGCGCAGCAGCCTGGGTCATGGCCAATTATATTCCAACGGTCGGGAAGCTGATCGGCGGCCCCGTGTTTGCAATTTTATTGGGAATGATCCTGGCATTTTGGAAACGGCCATCCGCCATGGATGCAGGAATTACATTTTGCAGCAAAAAGATTTTGCAGTATTCCATCATATTTATTGGCTTTGGCATGAATATCCGAACGGTGCTGGCCACCGGGGGGCAGTCTCTGGCTGTGATGCTCTGTACCATCGCCGCATCCCTTTTGACCGCCTTCCTGATGGGGCGGGTTCTGAAGGTTCCAAGTAATACAGCAACACTGATTGGTGTGGGCACCTCCATCTGCGGCGGCAGCGCCATCGCAGCCACCGCCCCTGTCATTGAAGCAGACGACCGTGAGGTCGCTTATTCGATCTCTACCATTTTTCTGTTCAACATTCTGGCAGTGTTTATCTTCCCGGCTCTGGGACGCGTATTCCATATGACGGATACGGGCTTTGGCATTTGGGCCGGAACCGCTATCAACGACACCTCATCCGTGGTGGCTGCCGGTTTTACATTCAGTGATGCAGCAGGCGAACTAGCCACCATCGTAAAGCTCACTCGGACCCTGATGATCATCCCCATCACGCTGGCTTTGACCGTACACCGCACCTGGAAGCGGAAACAGCAGGGGACTGCGGCAGCTTCCAACTACTCCATTGTGAAGATCTTCCCCTGGTTTGTTCTGGGATTCCTGCTGACTGCAATCCTGAATTCCACAGGTTGGATCCCGTCAGCTGCCTCCAGCTGGCTCAATGAGCTGGGCAAGTTTGGCATTATGGTCGCCATGGCGGGCATCGGATTAAACACAAATCTGAAAAGTCTGGTTAAAAACGGGGTGCGCCCCATTGCGCTGGGACTTTGCTGCTGGTTCGTCGTGGCAGTGGTGTCTCTGGTGGTACAGCATCTGCTGCATTTGGTTTAGTCGTAAGTAACCTCCGCGACAGGTTCGGCCATATCGCCAAAATGGAGCGGCGGTAATCTGCTATGCGGACATGAGCAACAACAGGCAACGTGAGGCATTTAACTGGGACGAGCAACATTTTCCCATGTATGACATCCGCAACCCCAGTGTGGAGAACTACGTCTCTCAGGTGGCGGACTGCGTCCATTACTATGGGTCTAAAATCATTGTAGATGTTTCTGCGGGAAATCAGATGGAGGATGTAGATGTGGTGGATGGCGCTGCCGACGATTTGCCGCCCAAGGAACTGGACCATGAGGTACACATTGCGGAGATGAAGCCTCCCCGTCGGGCAATGACCGAGCAGGATATGGAGGCACACATTCAAATCGCTGTGGATAAGACACTGTACTATCAGCGGATGGGCTTTGACGGCGGTTATTTGGGCCTTTTTCAGGGGAAGTACGGAAATTTCTTATCTGGCGAAAAGAACACTCGGACCGACGGATACGGTGGAAGCATGGAGAATCGGGCCAAATTCCCGCTGCGAGTCCTTCAAAGCATTCGGAAGGCTGTCGGACCGGAGTTTATGCTGGTGCTGGACATCAATCGCTGGTTATGTCAAGAATTTTTCGCACATTTTTAAGTTCTGAATCGCAGTAGACAAATCTGTATTCCAAGATTCTCGGAGCCATGACGCTTAAAATACCGGGCAGCAGCCACCGCCGTTTTGCGGCGGCTGTGGGCTTGAACGTCTAGGAAAGCGCAGTAAACTAGCCCGGCGATGGGGCCGGAGGTCTAAACCGTATTCCTGAGTTCCCGTCGCCGCTCATACAAAACTGCGCTTTCTGACGCCGGTCAAGGCTGGCGGCTTTAGGAAGCAGAGGCCTGCTCGGCCGCTTTTTCACGTTCAAGCTCATACAGCCGCTCCATATTGAGATAGGTTTTCACGCCCCAGTCCGATGCAGAGACATACCGCAATCGTGCACAGACAAGCATTAACGCACTGTTCCCATCCGGGAAACAGCCCACAGAATTGGTACGTCTGCGAATTTCACGGTTGATCCGCTCTATTCCGTTATTGCTACGGATTTTCAGCCAATGTTCACGTGGAAACGCTGTGTAGGCCAGTGCTTCAGATATGCCATTTTCCAGTGTATTTGCAGCAGCTCTCATCTTGTTTTCCCACAGGAATCTTACAACATCGGCAGCTTTCGCTTCGCAGGCCGGACGATCCTCCTGGGCAAAGATTGCTTTCAGCTTTGCAGCGACCTCCTTGCTTCGAGTCCGGGGAACACCGGTCAGAATATTTCGCATGAAATGGACCATGCAGCGCTGGTAAGCAGCCTCCGGATAGACTTCCTTAATCGCCTCTATCAGCCCAAGGCATTTGTCACCAACCATGAGCCGAACGCCCTTGAGTCCCCGTTCCTTCAGTGACCTCAGAAAATTCAGCCAGCTCTCCTTGTCCTCTTTGCCACCCTCTGCCGCACCGATAATCTCTCGGTTCCCGGCTTCATTTACACCGAGCGCAACAAGAACTGCGATGTTTTCTATGGTGCCGCCCCAGTTCTTTTTCAGATAAATGCCGTCGAGATAGACGTACGGATACATGACCTCCAGCGGCCTGTTGCGCCACACTTCAATTTGTGCGTAAACCTTTTGATTCAGGTTACTGATGGTTCCGGAGGAGACCCTGGCGCCCCACAGCGCCTCTGAAATGTTCTCTACACGGCGCACAGATACACCGGCAAGGTACATCTCGATCAATGCTTCTTCGACAGATTCCTCACGGCGCTTGTATCGCTCTATGATTGCCGTCTCGAACGGCAACTTGCGGAGCTTCGGAACCTTCAACTCCACCTGACCAGCCTTGGTCATAAGCTTTCTGGTGTAGTGACCAGCTCTTGGATCCTGCCTGGTGTCAGTGCGTTCATACTTGTGAGCCTGGGTGATCTGATCAGCCTCGGCATCTAGCATTGTGTTCAGCGTATCTTCCACTGATTTCCTGACCATGTCGCCAAGCTGGGATTTGATTTCTTCCTGATTTAGCTGTATAATATCTGCCATGGAGAGTTCCTTCTTTCGTGTTGATGTTGTTGTGGTAGCTATATCTTACACGATTCAGGGACTCTCTTTCTATATGTAATTGTGCGAAAAATATTGTACCTTATCGTTCAGGATGAACAGCACACCAAAAATAGACTTCCTCTATTACGACATTGCCGCAGAAAGGCCCACAGTATTGCTCCCGGTTAAGGGAAATACTGTGGGCCTTATGATAGAGCAGGAAGTGTGCAGCAGGATACTGCAAGCCGATTTCTCGGATGATATCGGTATATTACACACTTTCCTCCGTATAATATTGCGCCTGAGCGGTCCAAAGTGCGTAATACTGCCCATTCGGATCCGCTAGTAGCTGGGAATGCGTCCCGTATTGTACCAGCTTTCCCTCATGGAATACGGCAATTTCATCGCAGAAACGACAAGAGGAAAGCCGATGAGAAATATACACCGCTGTTTTTCTTCCAACCATATCGTTGAATCGGGTATAGATTTCATATTCTGCCATGGGATCTAAAGCGGCGGTGGGCTCATCCAAAATCATAAAGGGGGCATCTTTATAGAGCGCTCTTGCCAATGCGATTTTTTGTGCTTCTCCGCCGGACATGGTAACACCGCTCTGATCGAAGTCCTGATTCAGATAGGTATCCAATCCTTTGGGCAGTTGGGAAAGCCGCTGCCCAAAGCCAGCTTGCTTCAGGCACCGCTGGGCCTTGACACGATCATAGTTCCGACTGGATGCCACATTTTCCCCCAGCGTAAAGGAAAACAGCTGAAAATCCTGAAATACCACGGAAAACAGGGACATATATTCATCATAGTCATACTTTTGAATATTGATGCCGTTTAGGAGAATTTCTCCTTCTGTGGGGTCGTACAGACGGCAAAGCAGCTTGATCATAGTGGATTTTCCACTGCCGTTCATGCCCACTACCGCCAGCTTTGTTCCCAGCTTGAAGCGAAAGCTCAGATGCTTCAGGGCATCGGTTTCGCTGCCGGGATAGCGGAAGGACACGTCCCGGAACTCAATCTCAAATTCATTGTCATCCCGTTTTTCCACCGGGATGGTTCCCATATACTTCTTGTTTTCGATGTCCAGAAAGGAATAGGTCACTTCCAAGTAGCTTGCGTTTTGGATCAGGGACGTCACGCTGACTGCCAGCTTCCGTACAGACTCGGAAAATTGCCCGATGGCACCAACATACTGAACCACGAAGCCAATGGGAAACGCATTCCCAAGGGCCTTTAGCGCCACATAGATGTAGCAAAGCCCATAACAGATACTCCCGGACAGCTGGCTGATGCCTTCGCATCTTCCACGGACATTGGCTGTGGCTGTTTCTACCTCCCAGTTCTCTTTTTGGCTCTGCTCCAGCGCAGCTCGAATGCCACAGTCCATGTGATAGAGCCGGATATCCATACCTGCTTTGGTCAGGCTGGGGAGGCGAAACCCATAATAGCACCAAATGCGGTTGCCCTTCTTGACGTGTTCCATGGCGGTCATTCCGCAGACGCACGCTGTAGAAATTGCAGTCATTCGTATGGACACAAATGCGGCTGCAAAAATCAGGCCCAGAAGCACCACTACGCATAGAGGCGAATTCAGCCATTGCATGGAGAAGCCATGATTGACGCTGCTTTGAAACAGAGAAACTGTCATAGCAACGGAAGCAAGAACTCCCGTCAACGCAGAGATAATTCCATTGATCTCCCACAAGGGGCGGTTCAGGCCAAAGTTGTTATAGTTATCATTCTGACCGATCTGAGAGCGGAGCTCATGAACCCTGGCGTCCTCCACATCCTCAAAATCCATGGACTGCATTTTCTCCGCATACAGATGCTCGGTTCTATGCCAAAAGGTGAGCTGGTTTGCATCTTTCCAATGCTCGGCTGTGCTGGTGAGCAGCCGGATCAAAAGCCCGGTGCAGGCGGCGCAGACTGCCCAGAATGCCAGCTTTCCTGGACTGCATTGCCCGGCCAGCTCACTGAGCAAACGTGCGGAAAACCAGATGGTCGCAAAAGGACTGAGGGTGCTGATGATGCCATAACATCCATTGCTGAGAAAGAATTTGCGATTGATCCTCCACTGGATTTCAAAGGCTCTGCGGGTAAGCGCAAGGCATTTCCGGATTCCCAACGGCGTGTTATTCTTCATGTTCCGCACCTCCTTTCGGCTGTTCTTTGTAATACTGGCTTTGGACGGAAAACAGATCATAATACTTGCCGTGAAGGGCAAGCAGCTCTGCATGCGAGCCTGCTTCTGCAATGGCCCCATTCTCCAAATACAGAATTCTGTCACAGAACCGTGTGCTGGACAGCCGATGGGAGATATACACAGAGGTCCGTTCCTGAGTCATTTTATGGTATTTCTGATACATTTGGTGCTCCGCAATGGGATCCAGGGCTGCGGTGGGCTCGTCCAGAATGACCATGGGCGCTTTCTTATACAGCGCACGGGCAAGGAGCAGCCTTTGCGTCTCGCCTCCGGACAGCTCCACGGCATCCTCGTTCACATCACGAACCAGCAGGGAGTGGACCCCCTGTGGAAGGGTGTCGATCTTCCCGGTCAAATCTGCGAGGGCGAGACATTCAGCGACCCGGTCAAAATCGGTGTTCTCAAGGGTATCACAGGAAATTGCCTCTGCAATGGTCAGAGGCGGGAGATAGAAATCCTGAAACACCACGGAAAACAGCCTGTAGTATTCCTGCCTGTCAAAGTCCTTCACGTTGATCCCATTGCAGAATACAGCGCCCTCCGTGGGATCCAGCAATCCGCAGATCAGCTTGACCAGCGTGGTTTTACCAGCGCCATTCAGGCCGACGACGGCCAGCTTTTCACCGGGATGGATCGTCAGATTCAGGTGGGAGATTGCATCCACTTCGGCACCGGGATAGCGGTAACTGACATCCTGCAATGTGATTTCCACGGGACGGCCCATGCGGGCTTGGGCTGTTTCGCCGCTGCCGTGGCGGAACACGTCCGGTTCTTCCAACATAGCACGGAAATCACAGATCTGATTGCTGTAACGTGACAGCATACTGAGCTGATTGGCCGCATCCAAAATCCAAGTGGAGAATCCGGCAAGGGCTGCGAAGTACAGCACAAAATCCGATGCGAGAATTTGTCCATGCAGAACAAGATCAATCAGGTATGCATAGGCAATCCCCTCCCGGCACAGGGTCAGGATGCTGTCCAGTAGATCCGCCTTCCACAGGGGCTTTTCATGCCGCAGCTGCCAATCCTCGCAGAGCCGAATGTGGATATCAAAAATCTCTCGGAACCAGTTCCCCATGGAGAAAATGCGAATATCCTTCCCGTAGTGGTAATCTCCCGACTTGTCGTTGAGGTAATAGGGCTTCGAGGCATATTTCACCCATTCAGCTGTATCTGCATGGCGCTGGCGCATAATTCGATCTCGAACGAGGAAAGAAATCACGGCGCACCCAGCAGCCAGCAAAGCAATCCACCAACCAACCTGAAAGAGAATTGCGGCATAGGTGAAGATGCCCAGTCCGCTGGTCAGGGCCTTTATGAGGGCCGGCCAGACTGCTTCCAGAGCAGAGCTGTTGCACCCTGTGGGTTCATAGGCCTTTTTCTTGATCTCCTGATAGGCGGCGGTATCGAATTGCTGATAGTCCACGGTCAAGGCTTTCACATAGACCGGAAAGCTAAACCGGCAACGGGTCAGCATTTTGTGAAATTCAATCTGTCCATTGCTCCAAGCCTGAATTCCGCTTGCTACCGCTATTCCACCAGACAGGAGCAGGATGGTAATTAGCAGGGTGCTGACCGAAACCTGCGCTTCCAGGTCGGCCAATACGGCCTTTGGAAGAAACATCGATCCCAATGCAAAGAGCAGCGCTGACACAATGTTGATCCCTATGCACAGCAGGAAGAATTTGTCCCAAGTCCAAACGTGTTTCACAAGATAGCATATATTTTGCATTAAGGTGTATTTGGGTTTTTCTGCATGTTCCATGCTTTAGCACCTCCTTACACCGACATATTAACAGATCAAAAATAAAAATGGTGCGCTCCTGCGTGAATGGTCATCGTAGGAGCGCAAGTGGTTAAATTGGCAGTAGAATCTCCGTTGCAAACACGCCTTCCTCACTTTGACGGTTGACGGAGCCGCCGTACTTTGCGGCAACCCGGTCAATTCGCACGAGGCCAAATCCATGGCCGTCCTGAGACTTTGTGCTCAAATAGCTCTGTCCTTTTCTCCGAAGCGCTGAGGCTGAATTGGTGACAGAAATGTAGAACTGCCCCTTATGACTGCCCATATAGACCCGAATAAAGCGCTTTTGCGAATCAGCCAATCTCATACACGCTTCAATAGCGTTGTCCATGAGATTACCGAGAATCACGCAGATGTCTATGGATTCCACAGATAGTGTGGGCGGTACCGTAGCTTTCACGTTCACAGCGATCTCCTGACTGGCAGCAAGGTTCAGCTTGCTATTCAGAATGGCATCTACCATCACGTTTCCGGTCTTGATCACGGTATCCACCGAAGCCAGATCCTCTCCTAATAGCTGAAGATAGTGATCCAGTTCCTCATATCTCCCCGCATCCAGATGTGCTTTCATCACTTGAATGTGATTTCTATAATCATGCCGCCATCCACGAACCTGACGGTACATCTGCTCCACTTCTTCAACGTGGCGATTTAAAAGATCGTTCTGATAGCCAGAAATGCGCCGGTCAACCTGGCGGATTAGCCACTGCCGCACCAGCAAAACGAGGATTCCCAAGAGCAGAGCGCCACCAAGCAGATATACATATTTCATTTCTCTGCCTCCCTACGGTAATACGCAAAGAATGCCTGATTCACATCCGCAGCCAAACGTCGTGACATGGGAACCACCACACCAGAGTCCAGAAGGATATCTGTCTTTTTAATCTGATGGATTCTTGCAAGGTTGACCAGGAAGGAACGGTGGCAGCGGCAAAAGGTATTTCCCAGCTCCTGTTCCAGCTCCCGAATTGTCATATGGAGGAGATAGTCCTTCCCTCTATCCCCGTGAATGGTCACAGTATGGGACAATACCTCAACGTACAGGATCTCGTCAAAATAGAGCTTCTGCGTTACGCCGTCCGAAGTACACAGTAGGAATTTCCGCTGATGCTGCAGCTGCTCCAAAGTGCGGTTCAGAACCCGCTCAAGTGCTTGTTCTGAAACCGGCTTCAACAGATAGTGCAGTGCAGCAACGTCATACCCCTCTGCCATATAGTCGGAATATCCGGTAATAAAGACAAGTGGAGTATCATCATGAAGCTGGCGTAGCCTTTTGGCAAGCTCCATTCCGTTCTGTCCTGGCATTTCCACATCCAGCAGCAGAAGCTCCGGACGGTAGCCGTCCTCGTATGCGCTCCAAAACCGTTCTGCGCTGAGAAATGCGGATATTTGCAGGGTGTGGCCGCCAAGCTGCTCCCACTTTTGAAGTAGCCCGATTAAATAGTCACGTTCGGCGGCCACGTCTTCACAGATTGCTACGTTGATGTTCATTGGGGATTCCTCCGATGTTCAAGTACACAAATTATACCATATGGAAAACTGATTTGTATAGGTTTGGTACTGAAAGGAAACAGTAACACCAATATAAGATCCGCAATGTAGCATTGTTTTTGAGTGTAATTTCCCCAAATCGTGTGGAAGAATGTGTGGGCATTTCTGCGTACAGATGTATATAGAGAATAACTACTTGAAATTTTTTCTCAGAATCAAAGGAAGTGTGCAGATAGAAGCCTCGTTTAGTGCCCTGACCCACATTCTGACCCACTACCAGAAAAACGTTGGCGCACCAGTTGGACAAAACAGGCCGAAATCTCCCTGATTGTGCCGAAATATCGTCCAATCCGTGCCGGATTGTGCAATCCATCCACGGAATTGCCGCAGAGACGCTCTCATAACCGGTCGGCCGTCGGTTCAAATCCGGCCCCGCAACCAAATCGCCGCTGATTTCGCCAGAAATCAGCGGTTTTTCCTTGTCTTCCGAATAATTTACGATACTTTTTGCTGCCCAACTATTGACGTTGAACCTATAAATGGAGCTCATACGTTAACGCCGCAAATGCAAAACCGGCCCGAAGCAATGCTTCGGGCCGGTTCATTACAGCAACAGGGGAGACTTATCTTGCCAGATAGCGGTCATAGGCATCCTGCTTGAGCTGGATGCAGTCCTCAATCCCCATATCCTTGAGCTTCTCGACAAAAGTATCCCACTCGTCCATGCTCTTTGCACCGGTGATAAACTGTGCGATCTGCTCCTGCAGATAGGTGTTAATGTCAGAGTAGATGGAAGAATGCTCATCTGCCTCGTCTGCGGTCAGTGCTGCAGCAGAGGGATAGGTGTTGGCATCGTCACGGTTATAATCCCAGATATCACGCGCCTCAAGGCCAGCCTCCGTATAGGTGCTGCGGGTCTTGGTGATATCGTTGATACGGTTCACAGAGTCAGTGGAATACATGAACTGCGTATCCATCAGGCTCAGGCCATCGGGATTGTTGGTAACCAGCTCCGTAATGTAGGGCTGGCCATTCTCGTCAAACTCAAAGCTCTGGCCCTCAATGCCATAGTTGGCAAGGAGCACGCCGTCCTCGGTATACCAGAAGTCACACCACTTCATTGCCAGCTCGGGATTCTCGCAGGCAGTGGTAATGGTAATGCCCATCTTGCCCACAATGCTGTCCTCGTTGGCATTGTGCAGCACATCGTCTGCATTCTTACGGGCATCGTAGCAGGCAATCAGCTTGCCGTTGGCATCTGCATCGGACAGGGTAGACTGGAACATGCCGATCATGCCCACGCCGTTGAAGAAGATACCAGTACGGCCGGTGGAAACGTTGGTGCTGTAAACATCGCCCATGGGGTTGGCGTTGTCCTGAATGAAGGTCGTGGAGATCAGGCCCTTGTCCATCCAGTCACGGATCAGCTCCACATACTCCTTGTAGCCCTCCTCCAGAGGACCATACTTAACCTCGCCATCCTCTACATAGTAGGGATAGGCGGAACCCATCATGGACTGGAAGGTAGCGGTAATGCCAAAGCCGGAAGCAAGGAAGTTCCCGGCGGGAACCATGTCAGAAGGCATCATCAGAGGCTCCTCTGCGCCCTTCTCATTCTTAAATGCAGTCAGTACTTTTTCCCACTCATCATAGGTCTTGGGGTTCTCAAGGTTCAGATCCTCCAGCCAGTCGCCACGGATCCATGCGCCCTCAGTCGTGCCCTGCTTCTCAGAGTTGAAGGTGTAGAAGGCCACAATGTTGCCCTCATCGGTGGTGATGGTCTTAATGATGCTGGGATCAGAATTGATGATATTCTGGTAGTTGGGCGCATACTCGGCAATGTCGTCCGCCAGATTAATGGCAAAGTCAGACTCTACCGCCAGATCGTTGCCGCCGGTGTAATCCATGCCGTTGACCAGATCGGGATAATCACCGCCGGCCAGCATCAGATTGAACTTCTCTGCGTTGGTCTCAGCGGACTGCTCCAGAAAATCAATGTGTACGCCGGTAAACTCCTCGGCCTTCTGGAACACGGGATGATCTGCCATACCGTTGGCAAACAGAGTACCCACGTTGCCGGGAACAGACAGCCACAGGCTGAAGCTGTCACCTTCGGTGGTCAGAGGCAGACCAGTAGTCTTTGCGCCCACACCATAGTTGCTGTCATAAGAGTACAGATGCAGGCTGGGATCGTTGGCCTCTGCGGGATCCTCTTCCTCGGCGGAATCTTCCTTCGGGGTAGACAGATCCAGCGTAGAGCCGATATCCGTAGCCTTTGCTTCTTCCTTGGCAGCCTCGGTGGGAGCCGCAGAGGCTTCGCCGGCGTTGGAAGCGCTGGAACTGCTATTGCCGCAGCCAGCCAGCAGACTCAGAAGCATTGCAGCGCTCAGCAGCGCTGTCAGCACACGTTTTGTCATTTGTGTTTTCCTCCATATCATTTATTGCGTTATAACGCATTTTCTATTGGTATTATAGCAATAAATGATACCTTTTGTCATTTGGCAACATAGGAAAAATAATATGCTTTCAAAGTTTAGGTTTTCTACACCAAAGCACACAAATCGAACACCGACATCAAAACAGGTTTTCTTTTTTGAAAAAATACCACACATACTCTTGATTTATTTCAAAACTGTGACATGTGGAAACCCGCATTATCCCCACCGGCACTTATGGGTCAGCGCTCGTTTTCCTCCTTACGTGCCACCTCCAGCCGCTGGCGAATTTCCTTTCGCAGGTTCGGGAATGCCCCGGTCAGACGCCGTGTACCAAAGCGAGCACCCTCGCCCAGCCCGCTGAGCAGTTCACGCTGGCGCTGCTCCAACACCTGCTTTTTCTGCTGAAGCTCCTGAAGGGACTCCGAAATCCGATCTCCAAGCTTTTCTTTGGTCTGGGCATAGGTCTCCCGAGCCTCAGAAAGGCGTTCCCGCCCCTCTGCCAGCTTTCGCTGTCCGCTCTCCACTGCGGTCTCCAGCTTTTCCTTGCCCTCTGCCATGCGTTCCTGTCCCGCCTGTTTGGCATTTTCCAGCTTGGCATCCGCAGCCAGTGCCGAATTACCTACTCGATCAGAAATGGCATCCCCCACAGTGTGCAGGGCTTTTCCAACCCGCTCCAGCTCGCCCAACTGCTTTCTAAGACCGATCACCGTAATCATGGTCAGCACAAAGTCAGTGAAAAACAGGGCATAGAGAAGCCCCAGCAGGATCCAGCCCGCCAGCTGCGGGATCCAGCACACCAGCGAAAAGATCACCGGATGGATCAGTCGAACCGCAAAGGTCACCGCCAATCCCCACATAATAGAAAACCTCAGACAGATATAGCCTCCTAAATTAAAAGGCTCATCACTGTAGTCCCACCATCTGGTATGAAAGGCCCGCTCCAGCGCCCATCCGCCAATCAGTTCCACCACAGTACACAGCAGCATTCCCAGCAGGAACAGTATCAGCAGATTCCCGGACACCGGTCCCAGAAGCAACAGTGCCCCCAGCATTCCCACGCCGTAAATGGGACATACCGGCCCATTCAGGAAGCCCCGGTTTACCACTTTTCCGCTGGTCACCGCTACAAAGCTGACCTCCACGCACCATCCCAAAAAGGAATAGATCAGGAACAGCCAGCACAGCTGATAAATCGAATACTCCATTGGCATTCTCCCTTCTAAAATCACAAATATGAAATGGCAGTGCGACACTTCCACTTTGAAGCACCGCACTGCCGTTCAATGAATGGATCAGATTTCCGCTGTTGCCTCTCGCAGCCATGCATTTTCTTCTTCGGTAAAATACGGGCTGATTGCCTCATAGACTGCCCGGTGATAGGCATTGAGCTGTGCCCGCTGCTTTGCAGAGAGCTCCTCCACCACAATGGCGTCCCGCTCAAAGGGGCACATGGTCAGGGTGTCAAAGCCCAGGAATGTACCGTAATCCGTTGCCTGACGCTCCACGCAGAGCTCCAGATTTTCCAGTCGAATGCCATACTTTCCTTCCAGATAAATGCCCGGTTCGTCAGAGGTGATCATGCCCGGCTCCATGGGGGCGTCCTGGGCAGCGCCGTTTACCAGCCGATAGCGGATATTCTGCGGTCCCTCGTGGACATTGAGCAGGTATCCAACGCCGTGACCGGTGCCGTGATTATAGTCAAGTCCTTCCTCCCAGAAGGGGGCCCGTGCCAGCAGATCCAGATTCAATCCACCGCAGCCCTTTTTGAACACAGCTGCCGCAAGATCCAGATTCCCCCGCAGGACTACGGTATAATGGTGGCGCATCTCCTGTGTCAGCGGTCCCAGCACAAAGGTACGGGTCACATCTGTGCTGCCCTCCAGATAATGTCCACCGGTATCCGACAGCAGGAATCCGTGCGGCTCCAGTGCCACGTCAGACTCCGCCGTTGCGGAGTAATGAATGATCGCACCGTGGGGGCCATAGCCCATAATGGGATCAAAGCTGGGCCCCAGATAATGCTCCATCTGTCCACGGAACTGCTCCAGCTTCTCCGCAGCAGAGATCTCTGTAATGGGCATTTTCCCCACATTGTCATGGAGCCACTTCATAAAGCGGGTCAATGCCACGCCGTCCT
Source organism: uncultured Oscillospiraceae bacterium (assembly GCA_959607825.1). Classification (GTDB taxonomy): domain Bacteria; phylum Bacillota; class Clostridia; order Oscillospirales; family Oscillospiraceae; genus HGM13006. Next base: position 42,808 of record CAUHNW010000005.1, read on the forward strand.
TCACATGGGCCAGCCGTTCATTTCTGCACTCCACAGGGTTCTTTACGGATTTCGGCCCCACCGTCGGGTTTGACTCCTGCATCAGTACGGCATTGACCGGAATTCCCTTGAGAATTGCGTAGTTGAGCTTCTGCGGATCCACCAGCACACGATTGCCAGCGGGGATCTCCCGGATATCCTGATACAGCCGCAGATAGGGCCGCAGAGAAACACCGTCCGCCTCCAGCGCCTGCCGGAGCTGCTCCGAAAACTTTCGCTCATCCGCATAGAGCACCATGGAATCCGCTGTAATGACCATATCCCCCAGCACCACCGGGCAGCAGGCCACATCGTCTCCACGAATATTCAGCAGCCAGCACAGATCATCCAAGGAGGTCAGGATAAAGGTATCCGCCCGCTTTTCCCGCAGCGTCTTCCGAAGCGCTTCCAGCTTATCCTTGCGGCTTTCTCCCGCATAGGCAATATCCAGCTCCCAAGCCGGAGCCTGAGACATGGGCGGCCGATTCTCCCAGATCTCGCCCACCAGATCCAGCTCATATTTTATCTGCGCACCAGCTGCTTTGGCCGCCTGCTCCATGGCCGTGCCGGTCCCGGCAGTCATAGAACGCCCATCGAAGCCAAGGGTCATACCCGCCTGCAAATGCGCCTTCAGCCATTCAAGTACGGTTGGCACACCAGCCTCGCCCATTTTGCAAAGGTCAATGCCGGAGTCTTCCAGCTGCTGGGCAGCCTGTAGAAAATACCGCCCATCTGTCCAGAGTCCTGCCCAATTCTGCGTGGCCACCAGCGTGCCCGCAGAACCTGTGAAGCCGGAGACATGGGCCCGGCAGCGGAAATAATCCCCCACATATTCAGAGCCGTGGAAATCATCTGTGGGTATTACATAAATATCTACGCCTGCAGCCGTCATGGCCTTCCGTAGTGCAGTTAGTTCTTTTCGCATTTTATCAGCCTCTTTCTGTATGGATCTTTAGCCCTAGTATAATCCGAAACCATCAAGAACGCAAGTCCCCGCAAAAAACAGCAGGAAATTACAAAAAACTGTTGACAAATCAGCAGTTTGTGTTATAATAAGCAAGCTGTTTGCTGCTATAGCTCAGTCGGTAGAGCGCATCCTTGGTAAGGATGAGGTCGCCAGTTCGAATCTGGCTAGCAGCTCCAATTTTCCTCTGCATCATTTCGATGCAGAGGATTTTTTGTTTTCCATCGCATAACTGGCGGCCTCATCCGCTTTTTAATCGTGAGGTCGGAGGGTTCCCACGGGGCCCGGCCCCGTGGGACACGGTTGCCAGTTCGAATCTGGTGAGCCTCTCCAATTTTCCTCTGCATCATTTCGATGCAGAGGATTTTTTGTTTTCCATCGCATAACTGGCGGCCTCATCCGCTTTTTAATCGATTTGTTATACAAAAAGCCGCTGATTCCTTTGCAAGATCAGCGGCTTTTCCATGTTCTGAACTATTTATAGGTGTTTTTATAGTGGCAGCGTGTTTACGTTTCGGGATCGCCGAGCTCTGATCCCTCCATCTTCAGAACTTTCCGCCGCTGGAACCGCCAAATCCATCAGAGTCCACAGAAGAGCCGCCGGAACTGCTGGAACTGCCGGAATCATTCCGCTCAATTTTTTCCGTGCTCCGGGTGGTGCGAATATAGTCATCTCTGGATTCGGTAAGCTGGAAGGTGCCATCTACCAGATAATTCCTTGCACCAGTAGCTTTTCTGGCAGTCTTCATCTGTGCCTTAAAGATTAGGCAGACAATCAGCGCAATCAGCAGCGGCACAAAAATGATAATTAAAATCTGCATCGGGGAAAACAACGGATCGCCGGGAAGACGGACACCCTTGTCATAAGCGGTACCTTGGCTGTAGCTGTCAAGGTACGTTTCACAATCGGTCAAATAGGTCTGGAATGCGGCAAAGTAATCTCCATCGGAGAGCTTTGGTACCACGTCATCCTCTAATTTGGAGATGCCATAGTCCGTGAAGGCTAAAATGCCCACACCATACTCCTCGGGATCCTTTGGGTTTCGGCCATAGGTGACGGTAACGTAATCTCGACTGTCCATGGCCACCAGAAACAGAATTCCGTTCCGGTAGTCACCGTTGCCCAACAAATGCTCTTGATAATAGTTTTTGGCAAATTCCCGGCGGGTTGCACCGTTCAGGGAATTTACAGTCAGCACATAGGGGTTGCAGCTGTATTTCGTCGCAATTTTCCGAGCCTGATCCTCCAGCCGGAGTTTTTGGACGTCCGTCAACAGTCCTGCTTCATCAACAATTAGAGAATAGTCGGACGACTCTGCTGCCTGCGCCGGAGCTGCTGTTTCTTCCGATTCCGAGGCAACCGCTTCTTCCGTTTCCGCAGCAGCGATCTCAGGTGTTGTGTTCAGGACGGCTTCCGGGGCATCGGAGCCATTCTGCGGCTCCTCCTCTTCCTCTGATAATTGCGAAGGATCGCTCTGCCCTGTCATGAAAAGCGCAATATTAGAGGAAAAGATATCCACGGCATCGGCACAAGCCTCGCCGGCGGCTTCATAGCTGAGCCCCTCGCCTTGCAGAATCAAATCCAGCGCTGAATAGAGATTTGCTGCATAGTTCGCATCCAGTACCTCCGTCCCTTGCCCCCGGGAATAGACGCAGTAGTCCACAAAATCGACAGCTTCACCCTGATCCGCTACATAGATCATCAGCAGGATACCGTCCTGCTCGGGACCGGATCCATAGCCGTACTGGTCATAAAAAAGTGCGGCATAGTCATAAATGCTATAGTTCTCCAAATCGTCCACGATGTCCACATGGAGACCCAGTGCAAACTGATTCGATAGTGTGGGGAGACTGACTTCACCTTGGGCGGTAAAGCGTTCGGAGTCCAGCGCATCAATGGCGGTGTAAGTGCCTCCATGATCCTGCCATGCAAAGGAAGGCAAGGAAAGCGTCAGCGCAATCAACAGCGCCATGGTCAGCTTCAAAATCCATTTTTTCATATGCGCCGCCTCCTTACTTTCCCAAAAGGTACATCAGCAGGGTGAGCAGCGCCATCAGCGGCAGGGAAATCCCCGCCATCCACGCTGCAAATTTTTCCTTGGACACCGGCAAATCTCCAATGAGTTTGCCGGTCTGACCGTTCATGGCGAAGAGGTAATCCTGATTCTGCCATTTGGTGTGGAGCATCCACACCGGCAGCAGGGCATATTTCACGCCGACCTTCTCAAAATGAATGTGCTTTCCGGTGATTCGATGGGTGGAATAGCCCTCAATGGTGTCATCCAGCAACCCGGAAAGGCTCTCCTCCATTCGCTCTGTGGCCCGGGACTGACTTTCGGTTTTGTCTACATCGTACTTCTCCGCCAGAAAACCCGGCAGATAGGCAGTGGAAAAACCCGTAAGCTCCCCATAATCAAATGGCTCGATGGAATCCATATGGGCATCGGGCATTTTTGTAGAACCGTCTACCGGGATGCGCTGAAACTGCGCTTCGCCCTCCCGCAGAATTCGATATTCTTCTACTTCGGTAATCTTATAATCGCCTTCCGTCCATGTGCGAACCTGCTGTGCATCCGCCCGAACGCTTCCCTCCGCCGTTCCGTCAAAGAGCCAGAAGGGAACGTAAATGCCCTGAATTTTGGTGATATGATTGCTTCTGGAAAATGCTCCAGGGAGGAATTTCTTGCCCCGATAGTAGCGTTTTAGGGCAGAAATAGCAGCGTTTTTATCCAGCCGGAATGGGATAATATAGTCTGGCTTTAACATACCGCCGAACTGACCGGGCACCACCGTGGGGTTGCCGCAGTAAGGGCAGGAGGTGGCAGCGGTGGTTTCATCGCAGACCACTTCCGCACCACAGGAAGGGCAGCTATAGGCGCGCATCCCCTCCGGGGTCCAGGAATATTCCTCCGGAACATCCGCTGCCGTATCAAAGGCCGCTTCGGCGGCTTCTTCTTTTTTCTGATAAAGCTGCTGAATTTCCGCCGGGTCATACTGGCTGCCGCAGTAGTCACATTGCAGCTTCCCGGTTTCACCGGAAAAGTGCAGCGGCCCCATACAGGCGGGGCACTGGTAATTTACAGTCTGTGCAGGCATGGTACCAACTCCTCTCATCACGCTGACAGAAATGGGGAGCCGCCGAACCGGACAGCTCCCCGACAGAAATGCTTACTGTACGTCAAATGTGGCACCCAAGTCGTCGCCACTGAAGGAGTTATACAGCCGAACGGCCACCGGGGAGCCGGTGTCATGGAGCGTGAAGCAGCTGCTGACCGAAATGGTTTCACCGGGCTGGATTTCCACGGATTCATTCTCGTCGGTCTCTGTTGTATCATTTGCAGAGCCATAGCTCAGCTGAATGCCGTCCTGCATCGCCTCTATGCTGGACTCCCGCCAGAACGAGGTAGCCTCCTGCGAGTTGTTGGTGAAGTCGAAGAATACACGGAGCACCGGTCCGTCACCGGCCCAGCCTTCCACTACCTCACAGCCGGTGATGCTGACATAGTAGTCATCCTTATAGACGCCTTCGGCAGCGAGGCCTGCAACCAGTTCATCGCTGCTGCATGGCTCGATGGTATACTCGTCAGCGGGACGGCCGGGCAGGGCGCTGGGGTCAAAGGTCATGGTGATGCTGTCGCCATCATAGCCCTCAGTCACAGTGAATTCGATGGCGCCGCCATCGGGCTTGAAATTGTATTCTTCGATACAACGGATGGTTCTTCCGGGCAGAATATCCCGGCTGTAGTTTCCGTCCTCCGGCGCATACTCCCCATAGGGGGCGTAGGTGCTCACCAGCTCATAGCCGTCCTGATAGGCTTCGGTGTTGCATGCGAAGAAGAAGGATTCCTCCTCCTCGGAGTTGTTGGTGAAATCCACATAAAAGCGAATGGCATCCTTATCGGAAGAATCTATAAACTGCTCTGCCGCCAAAATCGTAACGTGATAATCCCCCAAGTCTGCGGACACCGGCTCGGTGCTGACCGCCACCGGAGGTTCTGCAATTTCGCCATCTCCGTCCAGAATCTCAATCTCCTCAGACCCCTCAGGCTCCCCCAAAATCTCAGAATCCTCTGGCTCTGCGGATGCGGTTCCGTCCGGAATTGCGGGAGGGGTATCACTGCTGCGGGTAAAGATCATTTTGGTTCCGTCTTCTTCCAGTGTCAGCGTATCGCCATCGACCGTATAAGGAACGGTTTCACCTCCCATAGCGAGGGTACCATCCTTCCATGTCAGCTGCTGTGCATCCTCACCGGCTATCGCCAAGGTGCCGGTTCCGTCCTCGTTGATTATCAGGAAGAAGGAGTCCGGATCTCCACCGACTGCCCTCAGGTCATCCTTGGTGAGTGTTTCGCCATCCATTTCCATGGATTCAAAGGTAAAGTAACCCACTTCCGGAGCCACCACCTCGGGAACCTCCTTGCCCTCCTGAATGAAGTACATATCCATGCTCATGATCTCGATATGTAAAATGCTATCCTTCAGGGTGCCGGTGGCAGTTTCACCGTCGATATCCACGGTGATGTTTTCGCCATCCAGGGTGTATTTGATGGAGCCAGTAGTCCCCTCAATGTTCATCTTGCCCTTGCCGCCCTGCTTTAGCTCCAGCGTAGAGGTCTGGGACAGCACTTCGTCCGCTTTCATTTCCACGCCCAGCATTTCCACGGCGTAGCAGGTGTAAACACCCATGAGGCTTTCGTCATATTTCGGCCCGCCACAGGCACACAGACCCACGGCCATTGCCAGCGTCAACAGTATACTGATCAGTTTTTTCATGAAGTTCTCTCCTTTCACGTTGGAACTTGGTGTTGACTATCCCATTGCGCCGCCGCAGTATTCACAGCAGCCATTGGCATCGGGAATGGTGGTTGCCCCGCAATAGGGACATGTCTGTGCAGCCTTGGGGGCAGCGGCCTCGGCAGCTTCCTTCCGAACCTGTGTGCGGATGGAGGTCAAAGCACGCTTAATTTCTCTGCCCATGCGCTCATAATCCTGATAGTCGATGCTGCGCTTGCCCGGGGTGGTTCCCATGTTCTGCCGTCCGGTGACCTCCACCTCTACACTGCTGCGATTGAGCTTGAATCTCATTTCGTCAAAATAGGGGTGATTTACCCGAATGATGATATAGAAGTCATAACGGTAGACATAGCGGGGTGGGGTATAGCTCACCCGCTTGGTATTGCCGTCCTTATCCCGGGTCTCCCGCATCTCCTCGGTACGGCTTTCGGAGATGTCCAGATCGCAGCCGGTGACCTGTGAAAAAGACAGTACGTCGGGGTTCGCCTCCACCAGATTTCGAGCACGCGTCACCATAAACAGCTGCTGATCCTCATCCAGCAGGACGTTCATATCCTCACCAAAGCTTCTGGTGGTATGAAATTTGGAAACGGCATCCCGGTTTTCTTCCCGATAGTCGATCTGTGCCTTGATATCCGCCACCGTAGAGTGCCGCCGTTCATTAAACCAAGGGGATAGCTTCCCGGCGCACTCCTTGCAGCAGTTGCCGTCCTCCAGCTTTTTGTTGCCTAGAAGTCCGATTTCTCCGCCGCAAATATCGCAAATTTTTTTATCAAACAATTTTCCAAATAAGCCCATATTCATTTCCTTTTCACGTTTAGCCCACCGAATTAGCAGACTGCATATTCTTTACTGCACCAATGATATAGAGCACTGGCAGTACCAGCCCTAGAACCAGACTGAATGCGTTGAAATCGCCGCCGCCTGCAACACCAAGGATCGTACCCGCAACACTCAGAACAGCAACCAGCGCACCCCATACAATGCAGGCCTTGGCTTTCTGGGGTTTTTCTGCATTCAGAACACCAATAATACCTGCAATCAGCTCCACAATACCGCTGACTAGAAATAGAATGGTGCTGGCATAAAGCATACCGGCTTCCGAGTGTGCAGAAGCAATATACGCCAGTGCCGCAACGCTCAATACTGCAATGATTCCCAGAATGGTTGCCAATGCGCCGCCGATAATCATCAAAATGCCGGTTACCTTTAAAAACTTATGTCCTTTCATTGTGGCCTCCTTTTCTGTGATGGTGGATGAGGATGTTGAATAGATTGACGCCGAATTCTTACTGAATGTCGCCCTCGTCAAAGGGATCACCGCACTCCGGGCAGAATTTCGGCGGATGGATAGGATCCTCAGGTTCCCATCCGCATTTATCACACTTATAGAGGGGGGCTGCGGCGGGCTTTTTTGCCCCGCACTCGGAGCAGAACTTGCCCTTATTTACTGCGCCGCAGGCGCAGGTCCAGCCGTCTGGCTTCGGCTCCGGGCGTTTGGTGCCACACTCTGGACAAAACTTTCCGGTAACGGTAGCGCCACAAGTACAAGTCCAACTGTCGGCAGCAGGCTTGGGCTCGGGCTTTTTACTTCCACATTCCGGGCAGAATTTTCCGGTGACGACAGCTCCACAGGTGCAGGTCCAGCTATCGGCAGTTCGTGCTGCTTGAGCGGGCTGAGGTGCGGGCTGCTGCATCTGCTGCTGTGCGTTCATCTGGTACAGACTCTGGGCATTGATGCCCCCTGCAGCCCCTGCCATGTTCATGCCCATAAAGGCCATGGCCGGACCAGCACCGGTGTTGGCGGCAGCAGCCTCCATGGCGTTTCCCTGGGCTTCCACCAGTCTTGCGGCGGCTCTGCCGGGATCGGTAAGCCGGGCCTCCTTGCCCATCTGCATCTGCTGCTTGCGGATCTCAGCTTCTACCTCTTCGTCCGCCTTCATGCTGGAGATGCCAAAGGAGACGATCTCCAAGCCGCGTTTCTCCCGCCAAGATTTTGACAGCACCTCATTGAGTGCCTCGGCGATCTCGGTAGTATGACCGGGAAGAGCGGAATAGCGGATGCCCATTTCAGAAATCCGGGCAAAGGCAGGCTGGAGCGCCGTAAGCAGCTCGCTGCGGAGCTGACTGTCCAGCTTATCCCGGGTGTATGCCTCGGAAACATTGCCACAGACATTGGCATAGAACAGCATGGGGTTGCAAATCCGGTAGCTGTACTCGCCAAAGCAACGAATGGTGATGTCCATGTCGATGAATGCTCGCTCATCCACTACCCGGAAGGGAACCGGGCTGGGAGTGCCGTATTTGTTGCCGATCAGTTCCTTGATGTTGAAATAGTAGACCCGCTGATCCTTGGGGGCTTCGCCGCCAAAAGTGAAGCGCTTGCCCATGGTTTTGAAGGTGTCCATAAGGCTGGTGCTGAGATCGCCGGAGAAGATTGTTGGTTCCGTGGAGCAATCGAAGGTAAATTCACCGGGCTCCGCGCAGATTTCCACTACCTTGCCCTGCTCCACGATCATCATGCACTGGCCGTCTGCCACGGCAATCACAGAGCCGTTTGAAATGATATTATCTGATCCCTTATTGGAACCGCGCCCGGTGGTGCGCTTTTGGCCCTTGACCGCCAATACGGTTTCGGGGATGGATTCGCAGTAGAAATATTCCTTCCACTGGTCGGCCAGTACGCCGCCTGCCGCACCCATTGCTGCCTTGATAAGTCCCATATCACATTTCTCCTTTTCATTATTCAGATGAAGCTGGTTTTACAGTGTATCCAGCACGGCGGCCAGATAGGACGGGGATACGGAAGCGTAGATAAAGTTGTCGATGAGCCCATCCTTCTTTGCCTGCTTTACGGATACGGCCAAGCCTGCATTTGCGTTTTCATCCACCAGCAGCAGCACCTTGCACTGAGGAACGCTTTGCCGCAGCTTTCTGCAAAGCTGCAATCGTTCAGAAAGCCGCCATGGTGAAAAGCTGGTGACCTCCATAATCAATGCGTGAGCCAGCACGGACCGACATAGCGTCAGGGTTTGGTCAGGGGATTCGCTGCGCTGGACGACGAAATCCGGGTCGCTGCCGGAGAGGGACTGGGAAATCGCCTCTGCAAACATCGTACACTGCATATCCAGCACGATTCGATACACATATACCACGCTCCTCTCGCTTGGCAATTATCCTGTTTTACCAGATCCAATTAGAGTGTATCGAATATGCCCTGAAATTTCCCCCTACTTTTGGATAGGTTCCGATGTTTTTCAAAAACTCTTTTGAGAATTTGAGAGAGGAGACACTGTTATGGAAAGCCTGGGACAACTGCCGCATATATGTGGGAATGACCGAAAAGTTGCAATGGATACGAGGATATGCTATACTGCGCTCAGAAAAGAAATGTATAAGAAAAGAGGGAGATGCCCCAATGGGAAACGAAAAAATTCGCCGCATTGCCCCCTATCTTGGGGCATTGCTGCTGATCCTGATCGCCATGGCGATCCGTTATGTAAGCAGAATCTATGGCAGCGCCCCTAGCTGGCTCTGGCTGATCCGCAGCGGAATTTACATTGGAATGATTGCGGTCTGGGGTGTTTCCCTGCACAGGCGGATCCTGCAAAATCAGACTCGACGCTATTTGACGGCCATTGCAGGGCTGATGGTGCTGTGGCTGGCGCTGCGGACCGTCAAATACTCCATACACAACGTGGATGCGGCACGGTATCTCTGGTATCTATACTATCTGCCCATGCTGCTGATCCCCACACTGTCCATCTCTGTTGCCATGGCCCTTGGAAAGCCGGAGGACTATCGGCTGCCCGGATGGCTGAGGCTGCTGTACATTCCCACATTTGTACTGCTGGCGCTGGTGCTGACCAACGACATCCATCAGCTGGTATTCCGGTTCCCGGACGGGCTGATGTCGGATCGGGAGTACAGCTATGGTATTGGCTACTATGTGGTGGCCGGGTGGGAGGGGCTCTGTGCCGCCGTGGCGTTGGGGATAATCCTCTATAAATGTCGGATTCCCCACAGCAATGTCTTTCTCTGGCTGCCCATGATCCCATTTACCTTGGTCATTGTCTACGCGGTCTGCTATGTCCGGGGCGTATATTGGGTCTGGCTGCTGGCGGGGGATGTTACAGTTTCTCTGTGCCTGCTGACCGCAGCGATTTTTGAAAGCTGCATCCAATGTCGGCTGATCCTGTCCAATCAGGGCTATGAAATGCTGCTGGCACTGACTACGGTGCCTACCCAGATCACAGACAAGCAGTATCGGGTCCGCTATGCCTCCAAGGCGGTCGGTCCGCTCACCAAAGAGGCTATGGAACAGTCTGTTTCCTCCGCCTATGCCTTAGACAAGCACACCTTACTTAAGGGGCACTCGGTAGAGCAGGGCTATGTGTTCTGGCAAGAGGACATCACAAAGCTGGTGGAGGTGACAGATGCCCTGCAAATCACCCAGTCCGAGCTTCGTGATACCGGAGATATACTAAAGGCAGAGAGTGAGCAGAAGGCCCGCTGGCTTCGGATCACTGAGCAGAATCGACTCTATGACCTCATTGAACAGCAGACCTCCCATCAGATGCAGCTGCTGGATCAACTACTGGGACAGCTGCGGAATACCCAGGACATTGATGCAGCCAAGCGCATTTTAGGGCAAATCGTGGTCATTGGTACTTACATCAAACGCCGGAGCAACCTGATTTTTGCATCCGGTCAGCGCCGAACCATTGCGGCCGAGGAGCTGCGGCTGTGCCTCAATGAATCCATGGCCAATCTTCAGCTTTATGGGGTGGCCTGTCAGGTCAATTGGGAGCTGGAGGGGCAACTCCCACAGGAAACCGGCTATGCGGTTTACGATTTGTTTGAAGCAGTGGTGGAGGTGACATGCACTGAATTGTCCTCTCTGCTGTTCTATGCCGGGGAGCAGGACGGCCTGATTGCGGTTCGCATTAGCGTACTCGGCAGCGGGGACGATTCTATGCTGCTGGAGCGCTTTCCTCAGCTAAACCGGGAAACGGATGAGGACGGCATCCGCTACTATAGCTGCACACTGGAAGGAGGCGCAGGGGGATGAACATCATCAAGGAGAGCTTTGACAATCTTCCCATGGCGCTCTGCTTTTTCAACAGCCGAGGAATTGCCTGTCTGGTGAACCGGCGGATGCTCTGGGTCAGCACCCAGCTGCTGGGCAGCAGTGTTCAGACCCTTTCGGAACTGGAGCAGGCACTTCGATCCCCACCAGATACCGTGACCCAGCTGGACACCCGGCCGCCCACCTATCGGTTCCCGGATGGCTCGATCCTGCGGTTTGCGCAGGAGATCATACAGGCAGAAGATGGCCGCCGTTACACCCAGATAACGGCGGCGGATGTGACCGAATTGGTACATCAGCAGTATGCGCTGGCAGCGGAAAACCAGCGGCTGGAGAACGCCAATGAGCGGATGCGGCAGTTGATGGAGCGGATGCCGGAGATCGTCCGGGAGGAGGAAATCCTCACCATGAAAATGCAGGTCCATGACGACATCGGACACAGCATTCTCTCCGCTCGCAGAGCGCTGCTGCAGGAGTCGGATCTGGCAACCATTCTGGAAAACGCCGCTGTCTGGGAAAAATCCATTTCACTTCTTCACCGGGCAAACGGAATGCCGCAGCCGGATGATGCGGTGGAGTATGCCATCAGCCGGGGAAAGGCGCTGGGCGTGCAGGTGAGCCTGGATGGGGAATTGCCAACAGGCACATCCAATCGGCAGCTGCTGGCCATGGCCATGAGTGAATGCGTCACCAACTGTGTGCGCCATGCCGGGGCAACAGAACTCTATATTCATTTGCGCAATACCGGGAATACATCGACCGTTACCATCACCAACAACGGTGCTGTGCCGGAGGAAACGATTCGTGAGGGCGGCGGACTGTCGGCCCTGCGTCGTCGAATTTCTGATGCAGGCGGTCATATGACCATCTACAGCCGCCCCAGATTTGCACTGGTGGTGATCTTACCCGGAAAGGAGGTTGACCAATGAAGCAGGTTATGATCGTGGAGGATCAAAAGATGATCCGCAGTATGTTAGAGAGCTATATCGAAAAGGAACCGGGCTATCAGGTCGCTGTTTCGATTGCCGGGGCAAATCAGGCGCCGGGCCTCTGCGACACCATGGGCATCGATTTGATCCTTATGGATGTGCAGACAGAGCACCGAGAAAACGGCCTTTCTGCCGTGGAGAAAATTAAAGCACGGCATCCGGCCGCCAAAATCGTGGTGGTCACATCTCTGCTGGACCACGAGGTGCTCGCCCGGGCGAAAACCGCCGGAGCAGACAGCCTTTGGTATAAGGACTGCACCCAGGAGGCGCTGATGGATGTCGTACGAAAGACCGCCGCCGGGGCACATATTTTCCCGAACTGTCCACCCGCCGTAGAAATCGGCACTGCAAAGAGCACGGACTTTACCAAGGCCGAGCGGAAAGTGCTAAGGTATTTGGTCCGCGGCCTTTCTTACGGAAAGATCGCCGAGGCCATGGGGGTAGAGGTGACCACAGTGAAATACCATGTCACCAATATGCTTCAAAAGACCAATCTGGAGAATAAGCTCCAGCTGGCTTTGGCAGTCAGCAATGCCAAAATGATCGCAGATCTGGCAGAGGAGTAACGGCAGCGGGAAATCGCATTGCCATGTGGTACCAAAATGTGCAGGACGTCTGCACACTATTGGAGGGCCTTACCCCTGCAAAAAGTGGAATCCCGACGGCACATATCATACGGAAACCGCAAGAATTGCTACTTTCTGCGCAAGGGGAACCGCTTGTATCTCTATCCATTTGCTGGTATAATATGTTATGAAGCCGCAGTATCCCGGGTGTAACAGCCATGGGTGCGGCGGTTCTGGCAGAAGTACGGCGAACTGGCATTCACCGGAATTGAAGGAGTGGTATAGATGAACGAGCAGAAAATGCCGGACTTTGGCGGTCCCGGCGGACCGGGCGGCCCCATGGGCGGTCCGCCCAAGGCAGGCTACACAGAAAAGACCTATGAAACAGACTGGATCCTGACAGAATCCACCCAATACCCCAGCGGCATTGTGCTGAAGGAGGGCAGCCTCCCGGCAGCGTCGGAGGGCAAAGCACTTCTTATGACGGTGGACGGTGTGCCCACCACCATCGCCCCGGGCACCTATCCCGGGAAGGTGGTATTCACCGTCTACACCTTGACCAATATCCCTGCTACTCAGGCAGAGCTCAGCTGCGGCGATTTCCGCACGGCGCTGCATATACGAGACGGGCAGATGCTGCCAACAGGATTGGAGGCCGTTGCGGGGAACTATTCCGCAGCGCCGGGACGGCTGACGCAGGTAGATATGACCACGAAGATCGACGATCTGAACGGCATCATTGTGGACGCCGCAACACCGAGGGAGCCCTATGTCATTGCAGACAGCACTTTCCACTGCTCCGGCGGCGGCAACAGTGAGGGACGCGGTGCTTGCATCATGGCTGTTGGTGAGGCCAATGTGAAGCTTCAAAATGTGGAGTTCTGGAATTATGGCACCCTGACCGCAGTCATGGCCAGCGGCAAAAGCCGGGTAGAGGTTTCGGGCAGCGTGATCTACGGCGCCCGGGATTTTTCTGCCGGAAAGCTTTGCCCCTGGGTGCTGGGCATCAACGGAAGCAATCGGCTTACCAATGCCATTGATCAGGCCCAGGTTCACTACCATGACAGCATCGTGGTGGCACAGAGCTGGGCGGCCTTGTCTACAGATGCAGGCCGTGGGGTTCGTCTGCTGGGAGAACGGCTGTTCTCCGGCATTGGCAGGCTGGAACCCTATCAAGCATCCCGCAAGGATGAATACACCGCTGTGCCCACCCTCGGAGATAAGAAATACGGCTTTATTCTGGGCAACAGCGCCATCGGAGAATGCGGTTATGTAAACTACGCAGATACGGGCTTTCACAACAGCTTCCGGGACGTGACCTTCTACTCTCCAGATTACATTTTCATTCTCTCCACGGGCAAGGCTTCCATTGATGTGGAGGGTGACAGCTTTTGCTATTCCAATCGAATCGGCGTACTGTTCCACAAGAACAGCGGCGGTACGGTTTCGCTCAGGGGCGGCAAATGGTATGCCAGAGACACACTCTTCCAAGTGAAGAGCTACTCGGAAACCGATACATCCGGCTGCTTCTGCCACTGCATCTGCGATGGAACAGAGATCCAAGTGGGCGAAAACGGTGTGCTCTACCAGCTCATGACCAGTGATGATGTGGGACTGGGGAAAGACAGTGTCTTTGTTGTCCCGGAGATCGAGTCAAAGCTCCATGCTGTGGCACCCCTGCCGGAGACCTATATGGCCCAGAAACGCAGCGGTCACATGCCTTGGGACGATTTTCCCGTGTATCTGGAAGACGGTCAGGAGATTGCCGCCCGGGGAGACCTTGCCGAGTTTCTGAAGACCCATCCCGGGGCGGAGCCGGTAATGGAAGAGGCCCCAAATCGCATTGCACCTGCGACCTTTACGCTGAAAAACCTCGCCACCTCCGGCGATGTATTCAATGGCGTCTATCAGCGGATTCAGATTCTGGAGGTCTGCCTGGATCATGCAACGCTCACCGGCACGATCTCCAGTGCGTATACCTATCACGTGGATAAGGATGGATCGCAGGCACCGGCTGGAACGGCCTATCGGAAGAGTGGGGATGCCGATGAACACCTCGGCATTGGCCGTATGGGCAATACCCCGGCCCCCTCGATCAATAACCCGGTACACCTGTGCCTGAAGAACGGCGCAGTGTGGACGGTAGTGGGTACCAGCTATCTAGATGTGCTGGAACTGGACGAGAATTCGAAAATCATCGGCACCGTAACGGTCAACGGCACGGCAGTCTCCGGTGCCGGACGGTATCGTGGACAGATCGTGGTAACCGCAACGGCGTAATTGGGTCGCAAGGCTCCAGCAAATGCTGACCATTGCGCAGGGAAAACTGGTCAGCGGCGGCAGCATAATCGTGATTGGCTGCTTCACTCTGGGCACACTGATCGGGTCATGGCTGGACATCGAGTCCCGGCTGGAGCAATTTGGCGGCTGGCTGAAAATCAAGACCGGCAGCCAGCAGGACGGAGGCTTTGTGGGGGCCTTTGTAGATGCAACCCTGACGGTATGTATCGGCGCTATGGCTGTAGTAGGCTCCATCGAAGACGGTCTCAACGGGAACTATTCTCTTCTGGCCGCAAAAGCCGTATTGGACTTTATTATTATCTTTGTAATGACCTCCTCCATGGGGCGGGGCTGCGCCTTTTCTGCCATCCCGGTGGGCATTTTTCAGGGCACCATTACCCTATTGGCTCGATTGCTTTCCCCTGTAATGACCGATACTGCACTGAGTTATCTCTCCATGACCGGCTCCATGATGATTTTCTGCTTGGGCGTCAATTTGATTTGGGACAAAAAATTCAGCGTTGCCAACATGCTGCCTACGCTGATCTTCGCCGTGATTGCCGCCGCCATTTGGCCAGCATAACTTGTGAATAAAAATTTGGCCTCCAGCGGCAATTGCCGCTGGAGGCCTTTCATTATTTTAGGGGACAATTAGTCCAGACGGCCAAAGTAACGCTCACCTGCGGAGGTATAGGCATCGATGACCTCGTCGATCCCCATGGAATCGATTGTCTCCACAAAGGTATCCCAGTTTTCATCAATATCCGATTCTCCGATAAGGAACTTTCCGACCTGCTCTGCCACATAGGTCGAAATATCGGTGTAGTACCGCTGCACGGTGGCAGTCTCATCCGCATTCAGCGTAAACAGATTGGTGAAGGAGCTCTTTGTGACCTCCCGCTTGTCATTCCATGCATCCAACGCCTTCTGCTGTACGTCATCATAGGCTTTCCGCAGGGTGGTTCCATTGGAAGCAAACATGTTCATATTGATGGTGTAGGCATTGAGCGCATTATCCGTGGAAAGGCCATCGGGGTTGTTGGAGATCAGCTCAGAATAACCGGGCTTGCCATCGGTGTAAACAAGCCCCTCACCCTCAAGGCCATACTGACAGAGGATGGAGCCGTCCTCAGAGAAATGGTAGTCCAGCCACTGGAGCGCAGTCTCCGGGTCAGAGCAGGAGGTGCAGATCATCAGGTTGATGGAGATATCGGTAATATCGCCAAATCCTACCTGCTGTCCGGCTTCGACCAAAGGTTCTGTCACACCGGCAAGGGTATAGTCCGGATCATTGACCTTGCCTGCCTCTGTCCACATACTCATAAACTGGCAATCCTGCCAGAACACCGCATAGGAACCGGAGGTGATTGCAGAGGAATCCAGCATATCAGAGTTCAAAAGATCTCTGGTGATCAGGCCCTCCTGATACCAGTCGGCCATCAGGGACAGATAGTCCTTATAAGTATCTGTGATAAAGCTGTAAACCAGCTCATCGTTGTCATCATAGTAGAAGCTCTGGGGAGAAGATTCTGCTGCCGGGCCTGCATAGCCGCCCATAGCCGCAAGGAAGGGGCTGCCGGTAATGGATGCGTCATAGCGCAGGGGCATAGGGTATTCGCAAAGCCCCTGATTTTTCACCTGAGACAGATACTCGTGGTAATCATCAATGGTCACAAGCTCCTCGGGCATCATGCCCACCTTTTCCACCCAGTCGGCGCGGACAATGGCTCCGGTGGTGCTGAACGCATTGTAGCGATAACCCGCCAGGCCGCCAATCTGTCCCTCATCATCCACAGTTGCCAGATAGAGTGCCGGATCTGCCTCCATCAGCGCCATATAAGAGGGTGCGTAGTCCTCCATCATGTCCTGAAGATCTGTTACGATCTCGTTCTCGATCAGATATGGAATCGAATAGCTGCCGGTAATGGCGTAGTTCAAAATATCCGGATAATCGCCCGAAGCAAACATCAGATTCAAGCTCTCGGACTGCGCCGGAGGAGCGACCTCAATATAATCAATATGAACCCCGGTGCGCTTTTCCAGTTCCTGTACTGCGGTGGAATCATTCCAGCCGGAGATGGTCGCATCCATAGCGGGTGACCCCGTCCAGAACGTGAAGGTCGTTCCCGCCTCGGAAATGGGAAGGGCCACGCTGGGACGGCCTGCAATCAATTCTTCGATATTGTCAGGGGTAACATATTTGCTGACCCCTTCCTCTTGTGATGCAGGCTCCTGCACAGAGTTCTCCTCCGCAGAAGCAGCTTCTTCCGGTGTCTGAACCGCAGGTGCCTCGTTCGGCTCTTCCGTGGCCGTTGGTACGCTGGCTTCCGGTGCAGAAGCCGGGGCTGATGAAGATGCGCCACCGGTGCCGCAGCCGGTTAGTGCTGCCAGCCCCATGGACACAGTCAGCAGCAACGCACACAGCTTGGTTTTCATGGGTATTCCTCCTTGTTCGTTTTTATATTCACATAATATCACGTTCTATGTCTCGATAACATCATCAAATTCGTCCACTAAAATCCGTCACTTTTTGTACACCGACCTGCATCGGCACTTGACGTTTCCCGTGCCTTACCGGTACAATATACGCAGCCTAACAGAAGGGAAGTGCGGGATCATGCCGCAGGACAAACTCACACAGTGGGCCGATGCCGGATTGGAGCCCAGCTCTGAGGCCATTCGAGATCATCTTCTTATGGGACTGCTGCAGGACGGCGCTCCGATCCCTGCCGACCATATTCAGCGGATGCAGGAATGCGGCATCCGGTTTCCCGGCGATCAATTCGGCCTGATCTCCCTACAGGTGGTGGCCGTAGATGCCTACGCCTATATTCAGGGGCTTGGACACGCCTCATATTCCGAAGCCCAGCTGGCCGTTAATATTCTGGAGCTTCTGCGGAAGGAGATGGAAAACCGCAGTAGCATCTATGTATTTAAGGCAAAAAGCGAGGTTCTATGTCTTATTTGTGGAACAGACGCCGACACCGTTTCGGAAATTCTCCGCAGCACTGCCGCACAGCTGGTCGCACTGGAGCAGCGGGTTGCGGGTATCCGTCTCTTTGCCCACGTCAGCCATGTCCGTTCCGACTTTGACGGCCTTCGTATCAGCAAGCAGGCCGTGCGGAAGCTGGCAGAATACCGTGTCCTTCACCTGTCTACCGCACCGATTTTGGAGGAATCCATCCTCTCCGCTCCAATTTTCTACCCTTCGGCACGCTCCGACATCGAAAAGGAACAGGAGATCCTCAGTCTGTTCAAATCCGGCAGCTTCCGGCAGGCCTCAGCGGTTTTCGGCAGCCTTTTCGATCAGGAATATCTGGCGCTGGCCGATCCCCTGATCCTGCTGAAGCACAAATGCGCCCAGTATTTAGAGGCGCTGATCGCAGCCTGTCAGGGCATGGTGGAGGAAGACCTGACACCCCAACTTCAGACACTGGCTCCGGAAAAGGCGCTGTTGGAGGCCGTTTCCTTCCCGGAGGTGCGTGCTCAAATGGAGCATATTTTCGGACATCTCAACGACTGGGTTCTCTCCGGGCGAAAGTCCACCAGCGCCGCATGGATCATGGATGTTAAGAATTATATTCGCGGCAGCTACAACGACCCGGATCTGAACGTAAATCGGGTAGCTGATGAATTTGGGAAGAACCCCTCCTATCTGTCCCGGAGCTTTCTCCGTCTCACCGGCACCAGCATTCTGGACTACATCCACTACTACCGCATTCAGGAAGCAAAGATTCTAATTGGCCGGGGAGAAACCTTAGCCTCTGCGGCCACAGCGGTAGGGTATACCAACGTGCTCACCATGTCCCGGGCCTTCAAAAAGTATGAGGGCACCACCCCGGGGAAATTCAAGGCGTAACCGTCATTTCAATTACACAAATTCCATATGATGAAGCCCTCAGACACCTTGCGGAAAGCAGTGTGCCTGAGGGCTTTTGTTCCATATTCTTACGATTCGATAACACCGGAACTGCGTTTTTTCCCATTATTCTGTCAGCTCAGGCAATTATATTGTCATTTTTGTATTTTGCATACGGTACGCCACATCCATTTTTGATGCTTCCGGCAGGCAGAAAACGAATCTTGCATTCTGCCCGCTCCCCGAGTATGCTATTGACAGAAAAACACATCCCGCAATTAGGAGGTTCCACTATGTCCAACCGCTACGAGCTTCTGCTTTCTCCCATTCAAGTAGGCAATGTTCTGCTGAAAAACCGAATGGTTTCCACTGCCGGCATCCCCCATATGCTTCAGGGTACCGAAGAGTATCCCACTGACCGGCTGATCTCCCATCTGGCCAACCGGGCCAAAAACGGCGCTGCCGCCGTCTATCTGAACTTTGCCATGCGCACGGACGAAGGCCCCGGCGGCCCGCCCATGAAGCCCGGGGAGATTGCCATGAGCTTTCCGCCCCACGACACCGCTGTTAACATCGCCAAGACCAGCGCCCACAACTATCTGTGTCAGACCATCGATGCCATTCGCTACTATGAGTCCATTGCCATTACCCAGCCCATGGGCAGCTTCACCCGGAACGACATGCCCGGCGGCCCCAGAAAGGACGGCACCCCCCAGCACGGCGGCGGGGGCCCCATTATGCCCTCGGATCCCATGGAGCAGCTGCGGCAGGAGCAGGCGCAGTGCCGCGGGCGCAGTGTAGACCATATCACCAAGCAGCAGATTCAGGAGTTCATTGATTCCACCGTCGCCAATGCAAAAATTCTCAAGCAGTTCGGTTTTGAGATGTTCTCCTTCCACAACGCTTATCACAACGGCACCATGGCGGAATTCTGGTCCACTCACACCAATCACCGCACTGATGAATACGGCGGCTCCGCCAAAAATCGTGCCCGGCTGATGATTGAGGTCATGGACGCCATGAAGCAAACCTTTGGCCGGGACTTTCCCATTGAAATGTTGATCTCCGTGGACGGCTTGGGCGTCAACCGTGGGGACACCTTCGAGCTGGCAAAGCTTCTGGAGGGTAAGGTGGACATTCTCCATGTGCGCCACGGGGACAAGGATCCTCAGCATCCCATCGGCTTTACCTCCTCCCGTGCAGTGCCCTGTCCCAATCTGGATGCCGCCGCCGCATTGAAGGAATCCATTATGAGCCGGGGCGGTTCCATTAAGGTCGGTGTTTCTGCCGGTCTTCAAAACCCCGATTTTAACGAAAAAATCCTGCGGGAGAAGAAAGCAGACATTATTTGCATGTCCCGTGCATGGATCTGTGACAGCGATTACGGCAAGAAAATCTACGCCGGACGGGGAGAGGACGTTACCCCCTGCATCCGCTGCAACAAGTGCCATGTGCCCAACGACTCCGACAAGTTCCGCTCCTTCTGCTCCGTAAACCCAAAGATCGGCATGGAGTTCAAGCTGGATCAGGTCATCGAGCCGGTAGGGGAGAAGAAGAAGGTCGCCATCATCGGCGGCGGCCCCGCCGGCATGAAGTGCGCCATTACCTGTGCCGAGCGCGGCCACGACGTGACCCTCTATGAAAAGTCCGGTCAGCTGGGCGGCCAGCTGTTCCATGCGGATTACGCCAGCTTCAAATGGCCTTTGGCAGATTTCAACCATTGGCTCATCCGGCAGGTCTACCAGAAGGGTGTAAGGGTCTGCCTGAACACCGAGGCAACCCGCGAAATGCTGGCTCCCGAGGGCTATGACGATGTGGTGGTTGCCATTGGCCCCAGATTTAAGAGCCCCCGTCTTCCCATCGAAGACGGCACCAAGACCATGCTCT
This sequence comes from uncultured Oscillospiraceae bacterium, assembly GCA_959607825.1. Taxonomy (GTDB): domain Bacteria; phylum Bacillota; class Clostridia; order Oscillospirales; family Oscillospiraceae; genus HGM13006. Next base: position 63,254 of record CAUHNW010000005.1, read on the forward strand.
GCGTAGATGTCTACGGTCATGAAGCAGAGCTTCCCCATGAGATCGTTGTGATCGGCGGCAGTGAGACCGGCACAGAGACCGGCATGCATCTGGCCGAGAAGGGCCACCATGTGACGGTTATGACCCGTCAGGCCATGCTGGCCCAGGACGCCCCCCACGCCCACTTTGTGGTGATGATGATGGATGCCTACGAGCATTTGAAAGGGTTTGACTACGCCCGGAAAATTCAGAAATATGTGTCTGTAACGCCAAAGGGTGTTACCTATATTGATGAAAACGGGCAGGAGCAATATGTTCCCGCCGATCTGGTGGTGCTCTCCGGCGGTGTTGCCGCCACACCGGATCTCTGTGCCCAGTTCTATGGTTCCGGCAAGCATATGCATTACATCGGCGACTGCTACCGTCCCGGGGATGTCCACAAGGCCGTTACCGCAGGGTTTGCCACGGGCAGCCAAATTTAACATCGAGCTTTTTCAATGAAAAGTCGGAGATACGCCTGCTGGGGCATATCTCCGGCTTTTGTCTGGATATTTACGGCATGGGATTTGCAGCCTGCTGCTTTGCCATCTCCTCTGCAAAGGCAATGGCATCGGCAATATCCTGCTCATCCGTGTAGATGGTATAGGTAGCGTCCATATAGGTGGCTGCCTCGGTGATGGTCACATCAAAGTCACCGGTAAAGCCGGAGATCGTCACCTTTTCGCTGGTGGGATAGCTGTAAGGGCCGCCAAGGCCAACGTTGGAGTAGGTCACGGTGCCATCGGAAACCGTAATTCCGGCGCCTTCCTCCCCGGGCTGGGGCTCTCCCATATCACCGGGTGCGTCACACTGGAAGAAGAATACGAAATCCTCGCCAACCGTTGCCTCAAAGGTCTGACCGTCAGAAAAGGTAACGGTGCAGGTCTTTGCCTCTTCCGCCGCAGATTCCTCGGGTACTGTACTTTCCACATCCTCCGCAGCGGACTCCGGTGCCGGTGCTTCCTCCTTGATGGACTCCGCAGAGGACTCCGGTGCTGCCGGTATCGCCTCTGGCGCTGTCTGTGTTGCCTCCGGTGCAGACTCCTGCTGGGATACAGATGCCGGAGCCCCATCCGCCGCAGAACTGCCAGTGTTTCCGCCGCAGGCTGTGAGCATGCCGGCAGTCATACACGCCGCCAGCAGCAGGGCCATCGTTCTCTTTTTCATTTCATTTCCTCCCTGATTCAATTCAAGTTCACATTCCGTCTCTCTCCATGCCGAAATGTGACTATTCGTATTATACGGATGGTTCTTCTCGTTGTCAACGGAACATTTTCAACAGAATGTACCGTTCCTCTTTGTATATTTGTTTCAATTCTATTAACACCAAATGCAATTCTTCCTCCTTTTTATTACCCCGCCAAATATTCCTATTTTTATAGTAGGATTTATTGTGACCTTTGCCAATTGACCGCACTTCCATCCCTGCATTATCATAGGGACACTGCTTTTGTGCGGCAGAACAGGAGGCTATGATATGCTCAACCAATTTTCCAGAACGCAGCTGCTTTTGGGACAGACCGCCATTGAACGGCTTCAGGGTTCCCGGGTGGCTGTATTCGGCATCGGCGGAGTGGGCGGATATGTATGTGAGGCGCTGGTTCGCAGCGGCGTTGGCACCTTTGACCTGATCGACGATAACCGGGTATGTCTGACAAATCTCAACCGGCAGATCATCGCCACCAGAAAGACCGTTGGCCAGTACAAAGCCGATGTGATGGAAGCACGAATCCACGACATCAATCCCAATGCACAGGTCACAGTGCATAAGACCTTCTTCCTGCCGGAGAATGCGCAGGATTTTCCTTTTGATCAGTATGACTATATCGTAGACGCCGTGGATACCGTCTCTGCGAAGATCGCCCTGGTCATGGAAGCCCAAGCCCGGAACATTCCCATTATCAGCTCCATGGGGGCCGGGAATAAGCTGGATGCCACTGCTTTTCGGGTAGCGGACATCTACGAGACCAAGGTCTGCCCGCTGGCCCGCATCATGCGCCGGGAGCTGCGCAAGCGGGGAGTAGAGCGGTTAAAGGTCGTCTATTCTCAGGAGCCGCCCATTCGCCCCATTGAGGATATGTCTATCAGCTGCCGCGCCCACTGTATCTGCCCGCCGGGCACCAAGCATAAATGCACCGACCGCCGGGACATCCCCGGCAGCACCGCCTTTGTCCCTTCTGTGGCAGGGCTGATTATCGCAGGCGAAGTTATCCGTGATCTTTCTGGCGATATTCCAACGATCCGGTGACAGCATTCCGGCAAAGACCACAAAATTCCGGGGATTTTTCTGTATTTTCCGCCCCTTGACATTCCAAATTCCTCCATGTTACTCTATTTGAAGGGTTATTTGTGCAACAAGGAGGTAAATATGAAACGGATTTTCAAGATCATCATCTTTCTGATTCTTCTGGTCTGCCTGATCATTACCCTGCGGTTATTTGCCGTTGGCGGTGTCGTGGCCGATGAGTATAACCTTGGCGGAGCCACCATCTACGGCGGCAAGAGCGGCCTCTATATGGCGTGGGCTCGGATGGGCCTGCTGGCCTTCGGCTGTTTTCTCTCATTTCTGCATATTTTTGAAGATGACTGAACATCAAAATAGCGGCGCTGGAACTCCCAGCGCCGCTATTTTTTATTTCCGAATCTCGTCCATGATCCGCCCCATGAGTCCGGTGCGTCCAAAGGGCGTCATCAAATAATATCCGTCCACGTAGGGGCCGATGGCCTCTGCCACCGCTGTGGATATTTTTACCGCCAGTTCCTCTCCGGCTGCCCGATCCAGTCCTTCATACCGGGAGATGATCTCCGAGTCTACGGTGATCCCCGCCACCTCGCTGTTCATAAACAGCGCATTCCGGTGGCTGACAATTGGGATAATGCCGCCCAGGATCTTTCCCTTCAGGGTCTCATGGGCCAGCTTCAAATTGTCCAGCGCCTGCTGGGTCAAAACCGGCTGGGTCAGGAAGCCCACCATACCGCACTCCTCCTTTTTCTGTGCCAGCTGCAGCTGCACAGAAAAGTTCCGGGCATTGAGGTTCAGTGCCCCAAATACCTGAAAGGGCGTTGTCAAAACCGTCTCTCCCAGGCCGCCGATATACCGTGCCAGCATCCGGGAATTGAAGTTGAAAACACTCTTTACCTCATCCCGGCTGGCACTGGGAATGGGATCACCGGTAACCGTCAGCACATTATGGACCCCCTCCGCGCTGAGGCCCAGCAGCAGTGCCTTGGTGGCATTGAGGTTCCGATCCCGGCAGGTCATATGAGGCAGAGCCTCCATGCCCAGCTCCCGGTGGATCTTGCAGGCCAGAATGCTGGAATCCATCCGTGCTCTGGCAATGGGACAATCTGCAATGGTGATGATATCCGCCCCGTGGGCCTGAAGTTCCCGTGCCCCCGCCATAAACTTTGTCACATCCCCAGACTCCGGGGGATCCAGCTCCACCGCGATGGGCTTTCGATGGGGATCCTGCAGGACTTCCCAGAAGTAGTTCCGCTCCGGCTCCTGCTTTTCCGGCTTTTCTTTTACGGAAACAGGAACCATTTTGGGCAGCTCTTTGCCCAGCGCCTCAGCTACCGCCCCAAGGTGCAGGGGGGTTGTGCCGCAGCAGCCGCCCAGAATGCGAACGCCCATGGATGCCAGCCGTGTCATCTGCCCTGCGAAATAGTCCGGGTCACCCTCATAGAAGGTACGGCTTCCCAGTACCGTGGGATAGCCGGCATTGGGCATCACAGAAAGCGGTTTGCTTACCGGGCCAATGCTCTCCACCAGGGAGATCATATGTCTTGCTCCGGCCATGCAGTTCAGTCCTGCCGCATCCACCGCCTCGCATGCCTCTGCCTGACGGATCAGCCGTCCCGCCAGCTGCCCGGAACGGGTGAAGCCATCGGGCTGCGCCGCAAAGGAGGTAATGATAAATGCCTCCGGTTCCCGCTCCTTGATATACTTTGCGGTTTCTCCCACACAGGAAAAGCTGCTGAGTGTTTCAAACAGGAAGCATTTTGCTCCCAAATCCAGAAACGTGTCTGCCACAAACCGATATTCTTCCAACGCCATCTGCGCATCCGTCATGGGCACCGGGCCAATATCCGCAAATACAAATTTATCACCCGCCGCCTCGTTGGCCAGCTTCCAGCCCGCCTCGATCACCCGACGGCAGATATCCTCGCCCATGCTTATCCGATTGGCCCCAAAGGTGTTGGTCTTAACGGCATTACAGCCCGCCGCCAGATAGGCTCTGTGTACCTCCAGCACCTGCTCCGGCGCATCAAGGTTGGTTTTTTCGCAGTCCTCGGCGGTTCTATGGTATTTTCCCATCAGGTAGGTGCCCATGGCCCCATCAAAGAGCAGTGTCTGATCCTTTATATATTCTCTTATGTTCATACCGGCATCCTCCTGTTATCCCAGAACCTTCCGGGCAATGTCCACACTCTGCTTGGCATCCTTGGCATAGTAATCCGCACCGATCTCCTCGGCATATTCCGGGGTCAGCACAGCGCCTCCCACCCAGATCTTACAGTCATGGCCGCTTTCCCGAATGGCCTTGATGGTCTCCGCCATGCTAACGACCGTCGTGGTCATCAACGCTGACAGACCCACCAGCTTCACATCCTCCCGAATCACTGCCTCCACAACGGTCTCCACTGGAACATCCCGGCCCAGATCAATGACAGTATAGCCGTAGTTTTCCAATACGACCTTTACAATGTTCTTTCCAATGTCATGGATATCTCCATGCACCGTGGCAATCACGATCTTCCCCTTGCTGACAGAGCCTGCGCCCTTTTCGGCAATGCGCTTCTTAATGACCTCAAAGCCCTCGCAGGCCGCATTCGCCGAGTTGATCAGCTGGGGCAGGAAGATTTCCTGCCTTTCATACCGGTCTCCCACCAGATCCAGCGCAGGGATCAGCTTGGTATTGACCACATCCAGCTCACTCATGGTTTCCAGCGCCTTTTCCGTCAAAGCCGCAGTTTCCTGCTTGAGCCCCTTAGCAATGGCCGTTTCAATGGTCATCTGCCCGGTGGTCTGCGGCTGTGCCGGAGCAGCAGATGTTTCGCCCGCAAACCGCGCAATATAGGCTTCGCTGTCCCGATCCTGTCCAGACAGCACCCGGAAGGCGGTTACCGCATCCATGATCGCCTTCTGGTTGGGGTTGACAATGGGGAGATCCAGTCCCGCATACATGGCCTGTGTTAAAAAGCTTACCGTAATATGCTCTCTTGCGGGAAGACCAAAGGAAATATTGCTGACACCCAGTACATTGTGAAGGCCCAATTCCTCAGAAACATACCGAACCGCCTTCAAGGTCTCTACCGCCTGCTCCTGCTGAGCTGAAACGGTCAGGGTCAGGCAGTCAATATAGATATCTTCTTTGGGAATGCCATAGGCCAGCGCTGTATCCATAATGCGCTTTGCGATCTCCACCCGGGCTTCCCACGTCTGAGGAATTCCATTGTGATCCATGGCAAGGCCCACCACTGCCGCACCATACTTCTTACACAGCGGTAGGATCTGCTCCAGCACCTCCTGATTGCCGTTGACCGAGTTTACAATGGGCTTTCCGTTATAGGCCCGAAGCCCCGCCTCAATGGCCTCTGGGGCAGATGAGTCGATCTGCAGCGGCAGCTCCACCACAGACTGGAGGTTTTTTACCACCTGTGTCATCATTTTGGCCTCATCGATTCCGGGCAGACCCACGTTTACGTCCAATATCTCCGCTCCGGCATCCTGCTGCTCCATGCCTTTTTCCAGAATGTAGCTCATATCCCACTCACGCAGCGCCTGCTGGAACCGCTTCTTTCCGGTGGGATTGATCCGCTCACCAATGACCCGAACACCATTTAATTCTGCCACGCAGGTGGGAGAGCACACCCCGTGCCGGGAGGCTTTGGGCCGGGCAGGCACTGCCCGGTCCGCCAGCTTGCCGCTCAGGGCCCGGATAAAATCCGGTGTCGTACCGCAGCAGCCGCCCATGATCTGTACACCCAGCTCCGCCGCAGGTGCCATTTCCTCCGCAAACTCCTCCGGTGTAATGGTGTAGGCCCCGGTGGCCGGGTCCGGAAGCCCCGCATTGGGCTTCAAAATCATAGGAAGATCCGTCCACTGCCGCAGCTCCTCCACCATGGGAAGCAGCTCCTTGGGGCCAAGGGAACAGTTGAACCCCAGAGCGTCGACCCCAAGCCCCGTCAGGGTCAGGGCCATGGCCGGTACCGTGACGCCAACGAAGGTGCGCCCTGTGGCCTCAAAGGTCATGGTCACCCACACCGGCAGTCTGGTATTTTCTCTGGCAGCCAAGACCGCAGCCTTTACCTCATAGAGGTCGCTCATCGTCTCAAAAACTACAAGATCCGCCCCGGCTTCTTCCCCTGCCACCACCATTTCCTTATAGATATCATAGGCCTCGTCAAAGGACATGGTTCCAAGGGGCTCCAACAGCTGACCGATAGGGCCCACATCCAGCGCCACCTTTACCTTGCGGTCTCCCGCAGCTGCCCGGGCTGCCTGAATTCCTCCGGCGATCAGCTCTTTGGGAGTATAGCCGGAAGCAGCCACCTTGTGCCGATTGGCGCCAAAGGTATTTGCATAAATCACCTGTGCGCCCGCTTCAACATATTTCCGCTGAATCCGGGCCACCTGCTCCGGATTTGTGAGGTTCCAGACCTCCGGCAGCTGCCCTACAGGCAGGCCCGCCGCTTGCAGCATGGTACCCATGCCGCCGTCCAGTATCGTATAGTTAGTGGTTTCCACAGGTTCGATTCTCCTTTCGATAGGTACAATTTTCAAACTGACTGCAATAGGCACAGCCCCGGAAGCGCATATGCTGCGGCACATCCGCAATTCCGAGGATCGCTGTCACAGACTTCTGGGGAATCATCAGTCCGCCGGGGGACAGCGTGACCCCGATTCGGCGGGGAAGGTCGAGGATTCGGCAAAAATCCGGCTGCTGAGAGAAGGGGAGATCTCCATAGCCCGGGCTGAATCGATCCGTCAGGTAGCCGTCCACCTCTTTTTGCAGATCCTCACAGAAATTATCACAGACATTTTCTATGGCGCTGCTGCCGCAGCAATCCAGTATCACTGCATCGGACATATTCTTTACCTGGGCCCGCCGCAGCATGGCTTCTACCTCCGTTCCCAGCGTTGCCGCCATTAACACGGCGCGTTTGCAATCCTTCAGGAGCTTTTTTACGTCATTTCCCCGGGGGCAAAAGTCTGTGCCGCTCAGCGTTCCATCCGGCAGCAGCGCAAACTGCCGCCAAACGATCCGGGGCCGGGCCGCTTCCATCATCTGCTCTATGCACCGCATAATGTCCCGATGGACATCCTCCGGTATCTCCCCGCCCTTATAGCCCAGATAAAGCAATACTTCATTTAGATTGATTGCCGTAAGTCTCGGCTCCATGCTTCCGCCCCCTTTGGTTTTGATATCATTATACTAGGAATTAGCAAAAAATCAATGAACAATCCGTTTCCCTATTGACGCAGTATGTTTTATATGTTATTATTAACCCACAAATTAAGTAGGAAATGAGGGATGCCCCTATGAAACATGTTTGCTCCACCTTCTCCCAATGGCGATGTTGTCAGGAATCATCCGGCGCATCCCCTATGGATCCGCCTGTCCGCTGATCTTCATTCTATTATATTCTGACAACATATAAAGGAGATTTTTATCATGTCTATCTATCATTCTGTTACCGAACTCATTGGCCGCACACCGCTGGTAGAACTCACCGGCTATGAGAAAAAACATAATGTGCCCGCCGAAATCGTTGCCAAGGTAGAGCTGTTCAACCCCGCCGGCTCCATCAAGGATCGAATCGCCGCCGCCATGCTGGAGGATGCCGAAGAAAAGGGACTCATTAATAAAGATACCGTTATCATCGAACCCACCTCCGGCAATACCGGCGTTGCGCTGGCCGCATTCGCCGCCGCACGGGGCTATCGGCTGATCATCACCATGCCGGAGACCATGAGCGTAGAGCGCCGCCGTCTGATGACCGCCTATGGCGCAGAGCTGGTGCTGACCCCCGGCCCCAAGATGCTAGATGCCATTGCCAAGGCTGATGAATTGGCCAAGGAGATCCCCAACAGCTTTATTCCCGGTCAGTTTACTAATCCCGCCAATCCCAAAAAGCATTACAACACCACAGGGCCGGAGATCTGGAAGGACACCGATGGGAAAGTGGATATCTTCATTGCCGGTATCGGCACCGGAGGCACCTTGTCCGGAGCAGGGAAGTACCTCCGGGAGCAGAACCCCGACATCAAGATCATCGGTATTGAACCCACGGATTCCCCGGTGCTGACCCAGGGGCACCCCGGCGTTCATAAGATTCAGGGCATCGGCGCAGGCTTTATTCCCGATACACTGGATACAAAGATCTATGACGAGATCATCGCCGTAAAGAATGAAGACGCATTTGTCACCGGCCGTGAAATTGCCCGCACCGATGGCATTCTGGTGGGCATCTCCTCCGGTGCAGCCCTCTGGGCCGCCACACAGGTGGCTGCCCGTCCCGAAAACAAGGGTAAGCGCATCGTAGTGATCTTCCCGGATACCGGCGAGCGTTATCTTTCCACCGCCCTGTTTGCAGAAGAATAATCATCGGCCCTCTGCTTGGTTTTACGGCAGAGGGCCGATGCATTCCTTCACGATTTGTTGAAAGACTGTTCAAAGTTTGTACAAATTTCCAGTTTACAATACAACCATAGAAACGATACGAAGCCGGAAACGGCTGTCTATATATTTTCATGTTTTTTCATTCTTCCTCTTTTCTCCTACAGCAAAGCGGGGCATCCATACGGATGCTCCGTTTTGCTGAAACTGTCGAAAAACCTATTGGGTTTTTCGACAGTCTCTTGCCGGACACTGCGCGCGCCCGTTGTTTGCCTACGGCAAACAACGAACACACTTGCGTCCTATATTGTATTTTGCGTCGTGTACACGCCCCTCCGCAAAATAGATTTGATTTTATTTGCCGCAATGGCGGCAAACTCTGCGAGGCTTTCTTGACACGCTGAGCAAAGCGGGGCATCCATCTGGATGCCCCGCTTTGCTATGTATGGACCAGCGTCGCAAAGGCCGGAAGAATTTCCCTCCATTTTTGCGCAGTTTCTTTGATGCTTCACATTTTGCGCCACGCAGGATACATTTTGCACAAAGCTGTTCTTGTCTCTGGTGACATATTGCCGAATTTTTATATAAATATTGCGTAATTGTTTAGAGTGTGATACATTTATGCTGTTAAATCGTAGAACATCGGCTGATGCTTCTGCGATCATCAGAATCCATCTTATTTCTGGAAAAGAGGTTAAACTATGAAGAAATTGCTTGCTACCCTGCTGGCTCTGGCAATGGTGCTGGGACTATGTGCCTGCGGCAGCGGAAGTACGGCCAGTTCGGCGTCTGCTCCCGCAGAATCTGCATCTGAGCCCGCATCTGCCGCTGCGCCCGCTGATGCGCCCAAGGATGATGCTGAACCTGCGCCCGCTCCGGAAGCTTCCAACGCTGAGGCGGAATCCTCTGCGGAAGAAGCACCCACCGAAAGCAGCGGTCTCATCACCACCGACTACAGCTACGACCTGCCGCTGGTAGATGACGACTGGTCCTTCTCCATGTGGGTCAGCTTCTCTGACAATATGTCCACCTTTATGCCCAATGGCTTTGCCGACAACAAGGCATTCCAGAAGGCTGAGGAGCTCACCGGTGTTCATGTAGAGCTTCGCGAGGTTACCACCACTGCCAACTCCGAGCAGTTCAGCATTGCCGTTGCATCCGGCGATCTGCCCAATGTGCTCACCAACGTAGGCATGCTCTGGACCTCCAGCTTTGAGCAGGGCATTGAGGACGAGGTTCTCATGGATCTCACCGAACTCACCGAGAACTACATGCCCGCCTATAAGGAATGCTATGACCAGCTGGACGATGACACCAAGCGTGAGCTCCACACGGACTCCGGCTATATGCCCAAGCTGATCACCATCAACAACTATCCCGATGGCGCCACCGAGGGTGCCTTCATCCGCACCGACTATCTGAAGAAGATCGGCAAGGATATCCCCACCACCTATGATGAGCTGGACGATGTGCTCCGTGCCTTCCAGACCGAGCTGGGACTGCCCGAGGCTCTGATGGCAACTGCCGGTATCGTCCACACCTCCAACGCCCTGTGCTCCGGCTTCGATGTCAACGGCGGCTTCTCCACCTTCCCCATGATCGCTGAGCCCTACTACATCGTAGACGGTCAGGTAAAGTACGGCATCGTAGAGCCCGGCTTTAAGGAGTACATGGAGATGTTCTCCACCTACTATAAGGACGGCATCATCAGCCCCGACTTCATCACCAAGAACACCAACCCCATGGAATTCACCGGCACCATCTCCTCCGGCGATGTAGGCGTATTCTTCGGTGAGACCAATATGGTACCCAACTACATCCAGATGGGCAAATCCACCGATCCCGACTTTGAGATCGCACCTCTGCCTCCCATCACCAAGGAAGCCGGTCAGGCCACCCATTTTGCAACGGTAAAGAGCCCCATTTCCGGCCGTGTTGCTGCCATCTCCCTTTCCACCGCTCCGGTGGATCTGGAAAAGATGGGCAAGTATCTGGACTTCTTCTTCACCGATGAGGGCGCGCTGCTCTCCTCCATGGGCGTTGAAGGCAACGATGACGGCTCCTATATCTTCGATGAAAACGGCGATCTCCAGTATTCTGACTACTGGAACAACTACGAGGGCCTTACGGAAAATGAGAAGCCCACGCTGTTCATCTATTCTGTTATGCCCATGCTGAAGCCCAAGACCCCTTCCAGCTATAGCATGGACGTACAGTTCGACTGTGCTCCCACTTGGGATACCAACGCAGATTCCTCCTACCGCATGCCTGACGCCATCTCTCTGACCGCAGATGAGACCACCGAGTATCAGAGCATCTACTCTGACATTCAGACTACCATCGAGGAGAACCTCTCCAGATTCGCCACCGGCGAGCGCTCCATGGACGAGTGGGACTCCTTTGTGGAAGAGATCAAGAGCATGGGCATTGATGACTGCATCGCCATCAAGCAGGCCGCTGTAGAGAGATACTACGACAGATCTGTATAACCCCCTCATTTGGCCCTGCCGCCATCACGGCGGCAGGGCCTTTCTATTCCATTTCAAAAATTTTACCGAAAATCACACAGGCTGTTGCAGAAAAGCCAAGTGGATGATTGCAAACAGTTAAATCGTTCGATATAATAGCAATATATTATGGCCCCGGAACATTTCCGGGAACAAGGAGGAAATGAAACGTGAGCATTCGCTATTCTCATCTGCTTTCCCCGGTTCAGGTCGGCAATCTTCTGTTTAAGAACCGTATGGAAGCCACCGCCGCAACGCCCCATTTCGTTCAGGGCACGGAGCCCTATCCCACGGAAAAGTGGATTACTATGATGGCCAACCGCGCCAAAAACGGTGCCGCCGGTGTCTACATCAACCATCTGGAGCACGGCTCCCCTGCCAAGGCCGGCATTGATTTCACGCCAGCCCATTTCTCCATTATGGACATCGACAACACCTCCACCCACAACTATCTGTGTCAGATGATCGATGCCATTCGCTATTACGGCTCCATCCCCATCACCGGCCCCAATGCCACCTTTACCCGCACCGAAGAGCAGGGCATGGGCCCTCAGGCCATGATGATGGCACAGGGAGATAAGAAGGATGGCCCTGGTGGTCCCGGCGGCCCGGGTGGTCCTGGTGGCCCGGGTGGTCCCGGTGGCCCGGGTGGCCCCGGCGGCCCCGGCGGCGGAATGCCCGATATGTTCGGCGGCCCCTTCGAGGAGACGGTTCCTGCCGTAAAGAAATCTCCCATTCAGATTCTGAATCCCGGCCCTTCCATTGCCGACACCTTTACCAAGTCACAGATGCACGAGTACATCGACACAGCCGTTGCCAGTGCAAAGGAGCTCAAGGCGCTGGGCTTCCAGATGTTCTCCTTCCACAATGCCTACCGCGGCGGCCCGGGCGCACAGTTCTGGAGTCCCCTGACCAACCACCGTCACGACGAATACGGCGTTGATACCGTGGAAAACCGCACCCGTTTCCTGATCGAGTTTCTGGATGCCATGAAGCAGACGCTGGGCAAGGACTTCCCGCTGGAGGTTCTGATCTCCGGTACGGAGCCCGGCGGTGCTACCATTGCCGACACCGTTCAGCTGGCTCGGCTGCTGGAAGGCCACTGCGATATTCTCTCCATCCGCAACGGCGTACAGGATCCCCAGCATCCCACCGGCTTTACCTCCACCCGTGCCACCCGCTGGCCCAATGAGGAGGTTACCACCGCAGTAACTCGTGATTGTCACCTCCGTGGCGCAAAGCTGCTGATCGGCGCCACTGCCGGTCTCCACGATGCCGACCTCTGCGAATCCGTCATTGCCAACGAGCAGGCCGATCTGGTATGCATGGCAAGAAGCTGGATCTGTGACAGTGAATACGGCAAGAAGCTCTATGAGGGTCGTGGGGAAGACATTACCCCCTGCGTCCGCTGCAACAAGTGCCATGTGCCCAATGATACCGACAAATTCCGTTCCTTCTGCTCCGTAAACCCCCTGATCGGGCTGGAAGACAAGATTGACCGGATGATCGCTCCCGTGGAGCGTGAAAAGAAGGTTGCCGTTGTAGGCGGCGGCCCGGCCGGTATGTATGCAGCCATGACCCTGCGGGATCGTGGCCATCAGGTCACCCTTTATGAGAAGGAAGCGCAGCTGGGCGGCCAGCTGATCCACGCTGACTTTGCCTCCTTTAAGTGGCCCCTGCAGGACTTCAAGGATTTCCTGATCCGCCAGTGCTACAAGAAGGGCGTAGATATCAAGCTGAATACCGAAGCCACAAAGGATATGCTGGCACAGGAGCACTACGATCATGTGATCGTGGCCATCGGCCCCGTGTTTACCAAGGCAAACATCCCCGGCGCCCAATCCGACAAGGTGCTCACCTGCATGGATGTCTTTGGCCACGAGGACGAGCTGCCCCATAACATTGTAGTCATCGGCGGCAGTGAGACCGGCGTAGAGACCGCCATGGATCTGGCCGAGAAGGGGCACAAGGTCACGGTGCTCTGCCGACAGAAGTCTCTGGCCTCCGATGCTCCTCATGCGCACTATGTGACCATGCTGGAGGATGCATGGTTGAAGCTGGATAACTTCTACTGGGTCAAGGGCATCGAGAAATATCTGTCCATTGACGATAGCGGCGTCAGCTATGTGAACTTTGAGGGCAAGGAAAAGCGCATCGACTGCGACTGCGTGATCATGTGCACCGGCGCACGGCCCAACACCGAGGGCTGCACTGCTCTCTATGGCGCCGCAGATCGCACCGACTTTGTAGGCGATTGTTTCCGGGTCGGCAATGTCCATTTTGCGGTTACCACTGCCTTCGGCGCAGCAAATCAGATTTAATTATTTTAAGAAGAGGGAAGCGGTGTACATCCGCTTCCCTCTTGTACTTTATTATGCAGAATCACACCGTTTCACAAAAAGCCGGCCAGATAAACTGACCGGCTTTATATGATGTATTTTAGTCCACCTTCGGTGTCTCATAGATCCGATAGGTATGCTCCCGATCCATGGTCTTATAGGGTTCAGGCCACGGTACGGTATTCTGCACATGCATAATCGGCGTATAGTTGAAGTGAATGGGGCCGGGCACCTTTACATGCACCTCGCCCTTGGCGCCGCCCGCAGAGGTTGCACCACGAGTCGCACCCTTCTCCTTGACAGCCATTCCGGGCACCTGTGCGTTGCCGCCCTGTCCCTGCGGGGGGCCGCCCGCTCCGGGTGCGCCGCCCTGTCCCTGAGGTGGAGGACCGCCTGCACCGGGTGCGCCGCCCTGTCCCTGCGGGGGACCGCCTGCGCCGGGACCTGGGCCGGGGCCGGGGCCACCGGGGCCGCCGCCAATGCCCATGAGCTTGTTATAGGCATCCATGCCGGGGTTGCACACATCCATGGGGCCGCCCATATCCGGGCACACCTGCTCATGGAGATACAGCCACTCATCGGCTTCCTCATCATACACAAAGTCAGAACCATACCGCTCCCAGAGCGTCAGTCCACGGTAATGGTGATTGGCATTGAGCGCAAATACCAGTACACCGGGTGTCAGGAAGGAAGCCCGGACTGTCTTGCCATCGTCTGCCGCCTCAATAATATCAGTAGCCAGCGTGTGCATGGATATCTCACGCATAGACCGTGCATCAAACCACGAGATCTCCGGGTGCTGCTTGACCAGATTAATGTAGCCCCGGAAGCCGTCCGGATCATAGTTGGAAACGCTGTTATACCAGATCTCATCAAATCCGCACATAACGCCGAACAGGTGGCCCCAGGATGCCTCTTCGCTGGTATCCCAGAATTCACCCCACTCCTCCTTGCAGTAGGAGGTGGCATGCAGATAGGTGTGGCGGGCATGGAGGTACTCCGCAGCCTGCATTCCCTCCGCATTGTGAATCCGCTGAGAAAGTGTCAGATGTTTCTTCATTTGCCCTGATACTCCTTTCTATAGTTGGGATGCCCCTTATGCCACTGGGGCCGGCCTTCTGCACCAAAGCTCTTTTCCGGATCATAGGACGCATAGGCCACTGGGGGAACGGTGGGGTAGGCATCCGACCAGCCATAGTCGGGATTATGCACCACATAGGGCAGGGTGGGGGTTCCAAACTCCTGCTGTGCCAGCGAAGGCTTTCCGGTAAAGGTCTCCACATCACCCAGATTGGTACCGGCCTCATAGGTCACATCGTTGGATACCAGCACATGCCAGATCCGCCATTCACCATCATTTTCCTTTACAAAGTCTGCGCAGACCCGCTCCGGATACCACATGGCCTTGCAGGTGCCATCGGGATTGCCAGTGCACTCTACGCCCAGCGAATACCATACGCCCTTGGCCGTCTTTCCATCGTCTGCCAGCACCACGCAGGGGGTAGATACATGATGGGCAATGAGGTCGCCATAGCCAAAGCTGTCACGAATATTCTGAAGCTGAGAATTGGCTGCACATTTTTCTTCCAGTGCCTTCTGAAGCTTTTCCGTATACTCTGCCACATAAAACCGCTCGATTTCCGGCATACCAACATAATAGCCCCAGTTAGAGCCCAGTGAAGCCGTTGCCTGATGCGCCGGCTCCTTGACCCACAGGGTCTCCAGCTCAGCCCGGCGGTCATTGTTCATCTGCATGACCTGACGGCGGGACATCAGATCCTTAACGGTCTCAATATCCCAGATGCGGATCACACGCTCGTCATCGGAATAAACCTTTTTCTTGCTCATCTCAGCGCCTCCTGACTCTCCGCTCCATAGCTGAAGGTGTTTTCAAAGGTATCATAGGGCTCCGGTACCTTGGGCAGTCTTGTAAAGGGGCGGGAACCGGTATACAGCTGCCGAAGCTCCATGGCAACATTGGGTTGCTCCAGCGCCGTGCCCTTCATGGCCGCAAACTCCGGCATCTCAGGGAACTGCTCGATGGCGTTAAGATCGCCCCACTTTTTGCCCGCAGGCACATCAATGTCCTCCAGATACAGCACATGCCAGATTTTCCACTGGTCGTGCTCCCGAATAAAGTCAAAGCAGATGCTGCCCAGCACCCAATTGGAAATGGGCCCCCGCTCCGAAATATCTGTGACAAGGCCAAATACATAGAAAAATGCCTTTGCCGTTGCGCCGTCTTCTGCCACCTCAATGATGGCATTGTCCAGAGAACGGATCTCCATGGGGCCGCGGCCATAGAGCTTTTCATCGGAATATTCCCCAAGATCCTCCGGGAATACCGACTTCAGCACCTGCGCCTTTTTCTTGGTAGCTGCGTCAATGGACGCATAATAAGCCTTCAGTGCCGCTCTGCCGGAATAATATCCGCTGTTGACGCCCAGCGAAACATCCTCCCGCTCTGACCACAGATCCTCCAGAATCGTTGGCTCCTTCTTGAGCAGCAGACTCATAACATATTTGCCTGCCAGATTTTTGACATCTCTTCGGTCTTCAAAGCGGCCTACCAGCTCTTCTGTGTTGAATTTCAGGAATGACATAGGTACGCTCCTTTCTTATATTCGCTTCATGTTTTTCATTATACCGGCAGTTATTTTGAAAATGAAATGCGGAAAAGCTATGCGGCATTCCCTATAGTTATGCTGGTGAAAAACATTGTTAATAAATCAAATGAGAATTCCTTGTTACAATGCAACAAATGCACCCACACCGCACAAAGAGGCGTTTGACAAACATCACCAAATGGTATATTCTTAGTTTGAAATGGTATCTTCTTTGATCCTGTAGAAGATGCCGGGGAATTATGTGAATTGAATGGAGGAATCGATATGCCAAAGGCAGATATCCTGTTTGACAAAACAGAGTTCGTGCTGCGGATGGCCGACAAGCAGGCGATGACCATGAACATCCGTGCTGATCAGATCACAACCATCACCTTCCAGCCCACCATGCAGAAGAAGCTCTTTAAGAAGGTTCCCTCTGAGGTCATGCTGATTAAGACCAAGGGCGGTGCAGGCGGCCCCGGCGGCGGTGCAGATGGTATGCCCATCACCAAGGAAGCGCTGGAGAGCAAGGAGAAGGGTTCCTGGGACAAGGCCAAAAAGCAGATGCTGAAGTTTGCCAAGGACAACAACATCACGGTACATGAAGACAACGAAATGTGGACGCCCCCCCAGATGGGCGGCGGCGGTCCCATGTAAGAGCGTAAGGCCGCTGCAAAATGCAGCGGCCTTTTTTCGTCCATGGGCCTGTACCGAGGGATTTTAGCTGCAAAAAATGCGTACTACACCATCCGATGTAGTACGCATTTTTTCTAAATGGATCAGGCCATTGTGACCGCATCGGGCATGGCCTTTTTCAGGGTCCGCATGGCGTAGCAATACGCCGGGATCAGGAAGCAGTCTGCGAGAATCCATGCCGCCGGGCTGGCCAGACAAACCGCCGCATACCCAAACACCGGCACCAGCAGCAGACTTACCGCACTGCGGGCGATCATTTCAAATACCCCCGCAAATAGTGCCAGCTTAGAAAAGCCAATGCCCTGAATCATAAAGCGGACAATATTGACAAAAGCCAATGGAATGTAAAATGCGGAATTTAATACAAGGAACTCCCTTGCCCCATCCAGGATTTCCGTCTCCCCTCGGTCAAGGAAGAGCATGGACAGCTCCCTGCCAAAGAACCACAGGATCACAAAAGCGATCACCGAATAGATGCAGCCCATTACAAGGCAGCTTTTCAGTCCTTTATGAATTCGATCCAGCCGCCCCGCACCAAGATTTTGGCCGCCATAGGTGGCCATGGTGGAGCCCATGGCATCCAGCGGGCAGCACATAAGGTTTCCGACCTTACCGCCCGCAGTCATGGCCGCAATGCTCACTGCCCCCAGCGTGTTCACCGCCGCCTGAAGGATCAGGCAGCCGATGGCGGTAATGGAATACTGAAGTCCCATAGGAATCCCCATCGCACAGAGCCGTCCGGCATAGCTTCCCCGGAGCTTCATATCGTCCCGGCTCAGATGCAGGATGGGGAAGCGCTTTGCCATAAACAGCAGGCAAAGGATTCCGGATACCAGCTGAGAGATCACGGTAGCCCAGGCTGCGCCAGCCACCCCCATGGGAATGACAAGAATCAGCAGCAGATCCAGCGCCACATTCAGCAGGCTGGAAAACACCAGAAAGTACAGCGGCGTTCTGGCATCGCCAAGGGAACGAATGATCCCGGAAAGTGTATTATAGAGGATCGTTACCGGGATTCCCAGAAAGATAATGACAATATAGTCATAAGCCTCCCGAAACACCTCGTCCGGGGTATTGGTCCAGATCAAAATATTCCTACACAGCGCCACCGTTGCCACAGTCAGCACCACCGAAAACGCGACACAGATCCAGATCATGTTTCCCACATAGCGTCTCAGGCCCTGCTCGTCCTTTTCCCCAAATTTCTGGGCCACAGGAATCGCAAAACCCGTACAGACACCGATGCAGAACCCCAGCACCAGAAAGTTTACCGAGCCTGTAGAGCCAACGCCGGCCAGTGCATTGACTCCCAGGGTCTTGCCCACGATCATGGTATCCACCATGCTGTAAAACTGCTGAAACAGCAGGCCCAGCACCAATGGGAAGAAAAAGCCGAGAATCAGCCGTGTGGGATTGCCCGTAGTCAGATCCTTGGCTGTTGTTTTTTTCACAGAAGATCACCTCTTTAACGAGCCCATAGTTTAAAGTTTTTTTCACCAAAATACAAGATACGAATTTCACAGGATTTCCCCCATTTGCAACACTTTCTTCCACCAAAATCACAAGATCCTTCCGATTTGTACATATCTTGTGGCTCAAAAATGATTGAGCCACAATTATTTGTAATGTCTTTCCTTTTTCGACAAATTATAGTAGCATATTTTTCTATAAATGCTATAATATGGATATCAAAAGTCATCGGGGAGGATGACTTTGGGGAGGATTTACATATGAGCATTGGTATGGATCTGGAGGGACGGGTTCTATACCTGCCTGTCCACCTTCTGCATCTTGGGCAGCCCGGCCGGGGAAAGGCCACCGCTCTTTTGCAGGAGCTTGCAGCAAGCATTGGAGAAGTGGGGATTCTCCAGCCCCTGTCCGTCCGAAAGCAGGGAGAGGGCTATACCGTGGTATCGGGGAATCGGCGGCTCATGGCCGCCCGAATGGCAGGACTTGGGGAAGTTCCATGCCTGATCCTCAGCGTTGACGCAGTAGATGCCCAGCTGATCGGTCTGACGGAAAATTTACAGCGGGAGGACTTGGGGTATTTTGAAGAAGCAGAATATCTCCAGCAGTATCTCACCCGCAGCGGCCTCACACAGGCGCAGGCCGCAAAGCGGCTGGGGCGCTCCCAGTCAGCCATTGCCAATAAGCTTCGGCTGTTGCAGCACAGCCAAAAGGTTCGTCATGCCCTGACAGAGCATGGGCTCTCTGAGCGCCATGCCCGGGAACTTCTGCGCGTGTACGGCGAAGATGCACGACTGAGCGTTTTGCAGGAGCTCATACAGCGAAAGCTCAGCGTTGCGCAAACGGTCCAATACATTGACAATTATCTGGCACAGAAGACACTCACCAGCAGCGCACGCTATCGCCGCCGGGAGGCCAGACTGGTGCTGGAACGGGTGGTCAAGGACGCTGAGCTGCTCCGAGTCGCAGGCGTTCCGGCACAGGTGCAGCGTCAGGAGAGCCCCGAGGAGATTATTCTGACCCTCCGGATCCCGCAGAACTGCTGACCTTGACATTGCCTTCTCTGCTGGTATAATGAATCCATGCATTTCTGGAGAGCAGAGGAGGATATACCCATGATTACCGCTCATCCCTTTGGCAGCCTGTCTGACGGAACCCCTGTGACCCGTTACCGCCTTTCTGACGGATCCGGCGCCTATACGGATATCCTTGACTACGGCGCTACCGTTCAGTCGCTGGTGGTGCCGGATCGCAGCGGCACCCCAACTGACGTGGTGCTTGGCTATCCGACTCCCGCAGACTATGAAGCCGGCACTTTTTACTTTGGCGGCATCGTGGGCCGTCACGCCAATCGCATCGGCGGCGCAGCCTTTGCGCTGAACGGGATCCGCTACCCGCTGGAAGCAAACAGCGGCCCCAACCACTCCCACGGCGGGCTTCACGGCTACCATCAGCGGATGTTTCAGGCCCGGATCATCGGTGATACGCTGGAAATGCAGCTTCATTCACCGGATGGGGATCAGGGTTATCCCGGCACGCTGGAGGTCACCATTCGCTTCACATTTTCCCGGGATCTGGTGCTGAATATTGATATGGAGGCAGTTTCCGATCAGGACACCGTGGTAAACCTCACCAATCACTGCTATTTTGACCTCAGCGGCGGTGCAGACCCCATGGGGCAGCTGCTGCAAATTCACGCCGATTTCTTTACGGAAAACGATGAAAACACCTTGCCTACAGGTGTCATTGCGCCGGTGGAGGGTACGCCCTTTGATTTCCGGCAGGAAAAGGCCATCGGACAGGACATTGGTGCTGATTGCCGGCAGCTTCATCACTGCAATGGCTATGACCATAACTTTGTGCTGCGCAATCATGGGCAGTTGGAGCCTGATGCACGTCTTTTCAGCCCCATCACCGGCATTTCCATGGTGGAATCCACAGACCTTCCCGGCGTACAGCTCTATTCCGGCAACTTTGTGGATGCCCCCAATGGAAAGCGCCCCTATGCTCCGCACTCCGGTATCTGTCTGGAAGGGCAGTATTTCCCCAACGCCATGGCCATTGATGCATTTCAAAAGCCGATTCTCAAAAAAGGGGAGCGATATCACCACGTGATCCGCTATGCCTTCTCTGCGGAACTTTGATCCGGGCAGTTGCCCCGCTTTCAGATCTGTGCTACAATATATTCAATGATACATCGACTGCACAGATTATGAAGGAGAGATCCCCATGAGACATTTGATCATTCACCGCCAGCGCGCCCTGATGGGCTTTGGCCTCAGCTATTTCTGTATTCTGGATGAAACCCGTGAACGGTTTATGGAGCGCCTTGAGGGCCTCACCCGGGCCCAGTGCAATGCGCTGGAGGGTCCTGTTCCCATTACCAATGGCGCCACCATTGAGCTTCCGTTGGATGAAGCTGCACACACCTTCCTGATTGCTCTTTATCCAGAGGAAAAGAATATGGTGACCAGAGAGATCCCTGTTCCAGCCGGAACCGAGGATGTTATCTATCTCATAAAAACCGATATGGATATGCGGCGTGGGATCGTTGTCTCCGTTGGCCCCGGCACAAAAAAGCCTGAATAAACCTCAGAATTCCAAAAGCGTACCGTCGTGCAGCGGTACGCTTTTTTATTTGGAGATTTTTGGATTCACATCTGTAAGAACTCCCAATAATCAATTTTGTTTTTGTATCTTTTGTACTAAGCATTTCAACTGAAAATGACTATAATGAAAGGCAAAGAGATACATGATCTCATGGATCCCAATTTCAAATCAAAGGAGCATTCTTTATGGGCATTTATGCAGTAACCGGTGGTTCCAGCGGCATTGGCGCAAAAACCGTGGAGTACCTGCGGGCGCAGGGCCATCTGGTCTATAATATTGACGTAAACCATGGTGATATCACCGCCAATCTGGCAACCGATGAGGGGCGTCAGGCAGTGATCGACCGGCTTCACGCACTGTGCACAGAGGGCATGGACGGTTTGGTCTGCTGTGCAGGTGTTTCCAACTCCTGTGGAAATCTGAAGCTGATCATCTCTTTGAACTACTTCGGCACCATGCGTCTGGCAGAGGGCGTCTTCGATCTTCTGAAAATGCGCCGGGGCGCCTGTGTTGTGGTCACCTCAAACACCATTTCTCAGGGCGCTGCCCGTATGGATGTGGTTAACCTGCTGAACAACCAGATGGACGAGCCCCGTGTTCTGGCGCTGATGGAGCATCTGGATGCGCAAAAAGACGCACACTCCATGTATGTTGCCACAAAATATGCGCTGGCTCGCTGGATGCGCCGGGTGTCTGCCCACTGGGCTTCTCAGGGTGTCCGGATTAACGCCATTGCACCCGGCAATGTGGAAACCGCCATGACCGCCAAGCTCAGTCCCCACGAGCGTTTGGCAGTAATGGCTCTGCCCATCCCCACGCTGTATGGCGAGGATAAGCTGATGGATCCTGCGGATATTGCCAATTCCATTGTATTTTTGGTCTCCCAGCAGGCCCACGGCATCAACGGCATTATTCTGTTCTGCGACGGCGGTACCGACGCCCTGCTGAACACCGAAAAGGTTTATTAAGGAGGGACACATACCATGATTGAGAAATACATTGAAGCAATGCAGAAGGGCGATTATAAGGCGCTGGCCGCCTGCTTTGCCCCAAAATGCCGGTATTTTGACTATTGCCCCATTGGCACAAACCATGATAACTACCATGTCTACGGTAAGGAAGCCATCGAAATGTTCTTCCACCACAAGTTTACCTTTCGGATCCTCTCCATTACAGATCCGGTAATCGAAAGCGAGACCTCCGCAAACTTTTTGGTCTGCTATTCCGGCACCTATCTTTATGCCCGGGCAACCATTGAGTGCGCCACAGAGGATGGGCTCATTCAGGAGCTGACTGTGCGTCCCGCCTGATTTATTCACAGATTTTCCGCAGCGCTGCCATTACCCCCTGACGGCGCTGCGGAATTTTGATCCGCAGCCGGAGAAAAAATTTTCAGAAAAAGCGAAAAAAGTGGTTGCAATTTCAGAAAAACTCTGGTATTATATTAGCCGGTGCCCCAATAGGGCTATCTGCCATTATATACGGCGAGGAGGTGCAGCTAGATGGCTAAATGTGATTTTTGCGGCAAGGGCGTTACCTTTGGTATTAAGGTCTCTCACTCTCATAGACGTTCCAACAAGGCTTGGAAGCCCAATGTGAAGCGTGTGAAGGCAATTGTCGATGGTACTCCGCGCCATGTATACGTCTGTACAAGGTGTCTCCGCTCCGGCAATGTGACCCGTGCAGTCTAATCTCACAGGATACGCATAAATCCACGGCTTACGCCGTGGATTTTTATTTTTTCAGATGGATATCGTTGTCCATAATCAGCAGAATGCTGTCTCGTTCTCTTCGAGACAACATTCCCTGATATTGGCGTCTTCCCGGGACGTTCCCTTCGCCGCTCCCAGCTTGTGCCGCAAATTTGTTTCTCAGCAGGATTTGTGGCACATCGTCCAGCAGCTCCCTTCTTAAGCAGCCGATCCATGGACCGCTTTTTCTGCCTTACTCCCGGCTGTGCATTGCTTTTTGCAGCATTTCTGCACATCATATATATAATCTGTTATATATTGTGCATAAAACTCCCCCCGCAGATCACGCCCTTTTGGGTAGAAGTTCTATTGAAAATACACAAATGACCCGGTATAATAGGTTTGTTTGAGTAGTAACTTAGGCATATATTTGCCTGCAAAAATTAGGGGAATCCCCCCGGAAAGAGGTTTGCCGAATGACTTGCGAAGATTACAAAAAAATCTACGAATCCAAAAAAGGCACCGTGCAGGACGCTCTGGATATGATTCACTCCGGTGACGTAATCTGGTGCTCCAACAACTACAACGAGCCCGAAACCCTGTTTGGCCATCTCCATGAGATCGCTGACCGTGTTGACAACGTTATCGTCTACAAGAGCCGCATTGGTCGTTATCCCTTCATGATGACCCCCGGCATGAACGGCCACATCAACTGCCACAACTACTTCTATGGCCCTTCCTACCGTGAGGCTCACAAGCTGCTGAATGCCAGCTTCATTCCCGTTGACCTGCCCAACTACTACCGCATGGTCAACCGTCATAAGCCCTGCAACATCTTCACCGCTCAGGTTTCTCCCATGACTGAGGACGGCAAGCTCTATGTCGGCATGAACCAGACCATCGAGTACTACGCCATCAAGGACGCCGTTGAGCAGCACAAGAAGATCATCGTTGAGGTCAACCCCAACCTGACCTATATGAATGGCTCCGCTTATATTCCGGTAGAGGCAGTTACCCTGCTGTATGAAGTCAACACCCCCGAGTACTGCATCGGACCTGTTACCACCACCCCCGAAGAGGACAAGATCGGCGAAATGGTCGCTTCTCTGATCGAGGATGGCGACACCATCCAGATGGGCATTGGCGGTATCCCCGATACCGTTGGCAAGCACCTGATGGACAAGCACGATCTGGGCCTGCACACCGAGCAGTTCACCTCCTCCATGGCTGACCTTATTGATGCCGGCGTTATCACCGGTGCTCGTAAGGCCTACGATCAGGGCATGCATGTTGGTGTATTTGCCGACGGCACCCATGAGCTGTATCAGTATCTGCACAACAACCCCAAGTGCATCATGAAGCCCGGCCCCGAGGTTCTGAATCCCCATAACATTGCTCGTCAGGATCACATGGTTTCCATCAACACCCTGGTTGAGATCGATCTGACCGGTCAGGTTTGCGCTGAGTCCATTGGACCTGTGCAGTACTCCGGTTCCGGCGGCGGCTTCTGCTTCACTCTGGGCACCTACTTTGCAGAGCACGGCAAGGGCATCCTCTGCTTCCAGTCCCGTACCAAGAAGGGCATGCCCAAGATCAAGGCTACCTTGACTCCCGGTGCTGTTGTTACCCATCAGCGTAACTACATCCAGTATGTTGTTACCGAGAACGGCATTGCCGATCTCCGTGGTACCACCGTACGTGAGCGCGCTAAGATGCTCATCAACCTGGCTCATCCCGATGACCGTGAAGAGCTTACCCGCGCAGCTAAGGAGCTCTACTACTTCTAATTTTGTCCCTCTCTGTCCGGCACAGCATTTTTGCTGTGTCGGACTTTTTTCACCATTTCTCCGCCATTTCCCTTGCAGGCCCCATGGATGTGTATTATAATGGCACTGTATTTGTTTCGGTTCAGCAAGATTTTTCGACCTCATCCGCATTCTGCCGGATGTTTACTCAGGAGGGATCCCAATGCGTTACATTAAGCCAGATTATATGGATCATTTCTACTGCACCGGCGAGAGCTGTACCATGCCATGTCCTGCCCCGGCGGATATGACATGGACCCGGACGCTGGGGGATCTCTGCGAAAGCGGCGTCTCCATGGCATGTCCACAGGGTGCACGGCTGATCCTGCTTCACGAAGCCCCCACCACCTTTCAGTCCAGCCGGGACAATGCTCCCGCCGCCGATCTGTCCGGCATCTCCGGCGATCAGCTGGCCCTGATGCTGGATGCCCGTAAAACCATGGACATCATACTGCAAAACCGCAGTCTTCCATTCCGTTCGGATCTGATGCTGTCGCTGATCTACGGCTACGAGTTTGAGCCCATGATCTCCTCAGACTCCCGATATGCCTATGACGAAATGGACTGGGGCTTTACGGAGCAGCCCTATCGGCAGCTGTCCTATGCACAGACATCTCAGGGAAATTGGGAAATGAAGCGCAGCGATCTGCTCCATGTTCTGTTCCATCTTCACAAGCTCTGTGGCGGGGACGAATTTCTCCGGAACCAGCTGGAGCATGCCATTGATATGATCGAGCCCATTGGCGGTGATGCCTATCGGACGCTTCGAGATGCATTTGATGCATATATGCAGCCCAGAGAATATCTGTTTGAAAATCTCATGGTTTATGATATCCATCGCCACTTCCTCGCCCACAGTCAGGATGCTACGGTTCTCACTGGTGTGAAATTTTCGGTGGTGAGCTTTGCGGTCATCCGCTGCATGGCCGCACGGCTTTACCGGGATACCGGTTTCCTTACCGACGAAGCCTTTGTGGCACTATGCCGACACTGGTCCAGATGCGTCGAAGAGTCCCCAAAGATTCACAGGGAATTGGAAGCGCTGCTGGAAACCGATCCGCTGTTCACACAGGACGTATTGCAGCGCATGCTGTGGCAGTAAGTACATATAAAAATGCTCCCCAATACAGGACATTCCATCCTGTATTGGGGAGTCTCTTTATGATCTCAAATCTCCTGCGTTTCAGCCTCTGCCGTAACAGTCTCTTTCTTGAGGATCCGTTTTACGCTGTCACACCGGAGGATCACTCCAAGGATATGCACAGCGCACTCCTGAAGCTGTCCAATGGTCATCTTTTCCGCATAGTTCCGAATGCCGCGGTTCTCCACCTTGTCCTCGGACGCAAGCGCCTGTGCGATCTCCTCCACCACATCTGGGCCGCCGGGCTGGATCATATCATTCCCGGCGCAGATACTGAGCGCCGGCATGCTGATGCCTCCGCCCCAGTCTGTCATAACAAAGCCCTTAAAGCCCCACTCATCCCGGAGGATTGCAGTAGTCAGGTCATAGTTATTTGCCGAAGGCATACCATTGATATCGTTGTAGGAGGTCATTATACTGTAGGGCTGTGCCTGCTTCACCGCCAATTCAAAGCCCTTCAGATAGATTTCCCGCAGGGCACGCTGGGAAACAATGTCGTTGGAATTGGTCCGCAGGGTCTCCTGATTATTGCCCGCAAAGTGCTTCACGGTAACGCCCACGCCGTGTTTCTGGACGCCCTGTGTAATGGCAGCTGCGCAGAAGCCAGTCAGCAGCGGATCCTCGGAAAAATATTCAAAGTTCCGGCCGCACAGGGGATTCCTGTGAATGTTCATGCCCGGTGCAAGCCACAGCTCTACGCCGTACTCCTGCATCTCCATTGCGACCGCATCGCCAAAGCGCCGCAGCACATCTGCATCCCAAGAGCAGGCCAGCAGGGACCCCACCGGGAAAGCCGTGCAGAGCTGCTGACGGATTACCTCGCCCGCTTCATCTTTTACCTTTTGGCTGACGCGGATGCCCGCAGGGCCATCGGCAAGGCTGATGGGCGGTATGCCGTATTTCTCATAGAGATCTGCGGTCTCTCCCGCAGCGCCGGGAACCTTCATACCGCCGCCGCCCAAAATTCCGTTAAAGGGCGGCTGGAAATTGGGGTCTTCCTGCACCTGCTCCGGCATGCCCGTGAGATCCATGCCGATGCCGCAGACCAGGCTGCACAGATCCGACGCATCCATGGATGCCACAAACTCGCTGAGGGAGCAGTTCTTGTTGTATACATCGCTGAGCCGCAGATCCGTACGACCCCGGCGGAGGGTCTTGCCGTGGTTCTTATATCTGCCCTTTACCGTACGGAACTCTCTGGCAGAAAGCCGCACCGCATGCTGCGCCGCAAACTCCAGCTCTTCCTTTTCGCCGGTATAGGTATAGGCGGGAACGCCCTGCGGAGAAATTCGCTGAAAATCCTCCGGAACATGGCCCATCCGGTCAGAAAGCACCAGCGTCGTAACCTCCTGCGGCAGATATACTGCGCCGCAAACGGTGGTATTCCGGCTGTCTGTGCCCAGACGGATATAATAAGTGCCCTTTTCCAACACATAGCTGTTGGTCTTTTCATCAAAGGATGCAAAATCGGAAATGCGGAACTCCATGGCCACGGTTTCCTCTTCCCCGGGCTGGATCAGCTGCGTCTTTCCAAAGGCGCAGAGCTTCTGCATGGGCTGCTCCAACCGCCCCTGTGGGCAGGAGAGATAGACCTGAAGCACCTGCCGCGCCCCATAGACATCACCGGTATTTTCCACAGTTGCCGTCACAGAAATTTTATCGCCGGTAGCTGCAAAGGTATAGCCCGCCAGCTCCGTCTTTCCATAGGTCAGGCCATATCCAAAGGGATACAGCACGTCCTCGCCAAAGGTATCAAAATACCGGTAGCCTACATAGATGTCATCGGTGTAGGCTACATCCACCTGCTCCTGCTGCTGGCCCATGGTCGTCTGCACATTGCCATTGAAGTGCTTCTGGCTGTACTCCTGTGCCGTGGGATACTGGCTGTAATGGAGCGGCCAAGTGTCGGTGAGATGACCGGAGGGCAGGACACTGCCGGTGAGCACATCTGCAACAGCACCCGCATCCTGACCGGGGAGGCCCATAAATACAATGGCAGAGAACTTCCGGGCATAGTCACCCAGCTCCAGATATCCTGCGGTGTTCAACAGCAGAATGGTCTTTTCAAAGTGATTTGTCACCGCATCCATGAGCTTCTTCTCACCATCGGTGAGATAGAGCATGCCGGGCTGTGCCTTCATATCCGCACCTTCTCCCGCCACACGGGTCAGGATCACGATGGCAGCATCGTTGCCCACAGAGAAGCTGCGCACCTCTTCACCGGACAGGGGCATTTCCTCATTGTAGTATCCCTTGGGCTCCATAAAGCCCTCCACACACATATTTTCATGTGAGAGGCACCAGGATCGATACTTCCGTGCCAGCAGGCCATCCGGCTGAAGAGACTGACAGTTTTCAAGCCCCTCCAGCAGAGAAATCGTCTTCAGATTATTTACATTACCGGAACCCGTTCCGCCCTTGACCGTATATACCTGTCCAACACCAAACACTGCCACAGGCACCGGCTCCTCCGGGCTGCCCAGCAGCGGCAGCGTATTGCCTACATTTTTCAGCAGTACCATGCTCTCTGCGGCAAGCTGCCGTGCAGTGGCTGCATTCTTCGCCATACGTGCAGATGCTTCCATTCTTCATACCTCCTGCAACTTTTTTCATGAATACTATACACGATATTCCAGTCTCCTGCAACTGATTTTTCCTGCAAAGCAGGCCACAATTCCAGCATAAATGCCCTGTCCAGCATTGCACCGGACAGGGCATTTACAATGGCTTAGGAAATCGCATGCTCCGCCTTTTGAAAATACTGTTCCATGCAGTATTCCATGATCTTTTGACGGGTCACAATTCCAATAAACGCCTCCCGGTCATCCACAACCGGAACAAAGTTCTGCTCTACCGCCATGGAGATCAGCTCTTTGGGCGATGTGGTCACTGTAACGGGAAGATAATCCTTCTTCCGAGCCACCTCCATCACAGGGCGTCCTTCTGCGTCCTTCATATTCATCATATAATTGTTCTTAATGGCCCACAGCAGGTCGCCCTCGGAAATCGTCCCCACATATTCGCCGGTGCGCTTCAGAATGGGAATGGTGGCAAAACGTCCTCCATGCTCCATGCGCTCCAGCGCCTGCCGAATGGTAAAATCATCATAAATATATGTACAATTGGCTTTATGCGTCAAGAAAAACAGAATGTTCATCCCTTACATCCTCCTTCTCTTATATTATACCATAGTTTTTCCCATAAGTAATGAAAATAGTATGAACGATATAAAGAGCCGGAGCACAGCATTTCTGCTGTACCCCGGCGGGGAGGGAATGTACTTATTTTACTGCCGCAAAAGCCTGATCCAGATCTGCGATAATATCATCAATATGCTCCGTGCCAATGGACAGCCGGATGGTGTTGGGCTTGATGCCCACATCCAGCAGCTCCTCCTCAGACAGCTGAGAATGGGTGGTGGTGGCAGGATGGATCACCAGTGACTTTACATCTGCCACATTGGCCAGCAGGGAGAAGATCTTCAGATGATCGATGAATGCAAATGCCTCCTTCTGACCGCCCTTGATCTCAAAGGTGAAGATGGATGCACCGCCATTGGGGAAATACTTCTCATACAGGGCATGATCGGGATGATCCGGCAGAGAAGGATGGTTGACATGCTCCACCTGCGGATGATTCACCAGATACTCCACAACCTTTTTGGTATTCTCCGCATGGCGCTCCAGCCGCAGAGACAGGGTCTCAGTGCCCTGCAGCAACAGGAATGCCGCAAAGGGAGAGATGGTTGCACCGGTATCCCGCAGAAGAATTGCACGGATATAGGTTGCGAATGCGGCGGGGCCTGCGGCCTCTGTAAACTTCACGCCGTGGTAGCTGGGATTGGGCTCGGAGATCCAGGGATACCGGCCGGACTTCGCCCAATCAAATGTGCCGCCGTCTACGATCACGCCGCCCAAAGTGGTGCCGTGGCCGCCAATGAACTTGGTTGCAGAATGCACTACCACATCAGCCCCGTGCTCAATGGGACGGATCAGGTAGGGCGTGCCAAAGGTGTTGTCGATGACCAGGGGCAGGCCATGCTTATGTGCAATGGCTGCAATGGCATCGATATCCGGGATATCAGAATTGGGATTGCCCAGCGTTTCAATGTAGACCGCCTTGGTGTTGTCCTGAATGGCATTCTCCACCTCGGCAAGATCATGGGCATCTACAAATGTAGCCTCAATGCCATAAAGCGGCAGCGTATGGGCCAGCAGATTGGAAGTGCCGCCGTAAATGGTCTTCTGCGCAACGATATGCTCACCGGCCTTTGCCAGTGCCTGAATGGTATAGGTAATGGCTGCTGCGCCGGAAGCCACAGCCAGACCGGCAACACCGCCTTCCAGAGCGGCAATTCTCTTCTCAAATACATCCTGCGTGGAGTTGGTAAGACGGCCATAAATATTGCCGGCGTCCGCAAGGCCAAAGCGGTCTGCGGCATGCTGAGAGTTA
This sequence comes from uncultured Oscillospiraceae bacterium, assembly GCA_959607825.1. GTDB lineage: Bacteria > Bacillota > Clostridia > Oscillospirales > Oscillospiraceae > HGM13006. The sequence continues at coordinate 93,210 of CAUHNW010000005.1, forward strand.
TGGAACACATAGGAAGTCGTTGCATAAATGGGCACCGCACGGGCATCGGTTACGGGATCGGCCTGCTCCTGGCCAACGTGGAGCTGAAGGGTTTCAAATTTATAATCAGACATTGTAAATACCTCTTTCTATAAATGTAGTATATTTTTAATGAAAATGGCTGCAAAAAAGCCCGGACATGATCTGCCCGGACACAAGTACGTTTTGGTAGCTTCTGTCATTTCACCGCTGTTTTTGGGTACAGGAAAGCCGCCCACACGCTTCTTGCGTCCGGTGCCAAAGCATTCGTCCACAGCGAAAGTTGCTGCGGAGGAGAGACTGAAACTGGATTCTCATAATGCTGACCTCCTGCTTGAATAGTTTTCCTATTGGATTGGTATGATATTAGCACAGCTTTCCAGTCCTGTCAATAGGAAATTTTCATTTTATCTAAAATGCAGGTTTTTATTGCGTTCTTGCACACAATTCATAATATTTTGCACAATTCCATTCATTTCTCCATTTTTATCCTGTTTTTTGCATGAACAATGCTTCATCTTGTAATTCCCTATTGACTTCCCCAGATAATCGTGTTACTTTTGCCTAAAGAATGCGAGTTTGGGAGGAATCTCCATGGCACAGTACCTCGTAAGCGCCCATGCGCATATGATGTGTTGTTGTTGTCTGCACAGCCGTGCAGGCCAGCTTTGCCATGGGCATTTACGATAACTCTCGCAGCGGAGTTACACGGATGCGCAGGCATCCGTGTTTTTTTCGCCCGAAAGGAGGATATTTGATTGGATTGGAGTTTTATCCAGCAATATGCGCCCATGTATGTGGAAGCTGCCGGTCTCACGCTGCGCATCGGCATCGCCGGGATCGTTCTTAGTTGTATACTGGGGCTGCTCTGTGCGGCGGTGCAGTATGAAAAGGTCCCCGTTCTGCGCCGGATCATTGGTGCATACATTGAGCTTTCCCGGAATACCCCCTTGCTGGTACAGCTGTTTTTTCTGTACTTTGGCCTTCCAAAGCTTGGGATCCGCATCAGCCCGGAGGGTTGTGCAGTCATTGGACTGACCTTTTTGGGCAGCAGCTACATGGCAGAGGCATTTCGCAGCGGGCTGGAATCCGTTGATCTCATTCAATGGGAATCTGCCCAATCCCTTGGTCTCACCCGCAGGCAGACCATGCGCTATGTGATCTTGCCCCAAGCCATGGCAACCTCCGTACCGCCTCTGTGCGCCAACGTGATTTTTTTGATTAAGGAGACCTCCGTATTCAGCGCAATTGCGCTGGCCGATCTCATGTATGTGGCAAAGGATCTGATCGGGCTATACTATAAGACAACAGAATCTCTGGGTATGCTGGTGATCAGCTATCTGATCATTCTGCTGCCCATCTCCATCGTTGCCAGTATTTTGGAAAGGAGGCTCCGCTATGCAGGATTTGGGGATTAGCGTTCTCTTTCAGGGCACAAACTTTTTGCGGCTGCTGGGCGGTCTCTGGATCACCATTAAGATCAGCCTGATCTCCGCTGGACTTTCCATTGTACTGGGTGTGGTGATGGGCATGATCATGACCATGAAAAACCCCGTGGTAAAGGCCATTTGCCGGGTCTATCTGGAATTCATCCGCATCATGCCTCAGCTGGTACTGCTGTTCCTTGTGTACTTCGGCCTAACCCGGGCCTTTGGCTGGAACCTGTCCGGCACGGCCAGTGCCATCCTGGTCTTTACGCTTTGGGGCACTGCAGAACTGGGGGATCTGGTAAGAGGCGCTCTGCAAAGCATCCCAAAGCACCAGTATGACAGCGCCGGCGCATTGGGCATGACAAAGCTTCAGACCTACCGCTATGTGATTATTCCGCAGGCCCTCCGCCGGCTGATCCCCCTGGCCATCAACCTCATCACCCGTATGGTCAAAACCACAAGTCTCGTGGTCATCATCGGCGTTGTGGAGGTTCTGAAGGTTGGGCAGCAGGTCATCGACGCCAACCGCTATGCCTATCCCACTGCGGCTCTTTGGATCTACGGCGTGATCTTTTTCCTGTATTTCTTTACCTGCTGGCCGATCTCTCTGCTGGCAAAACATCTGGAGAAGAAATGGAGCGATCAGTAATGGAAGAATTAAAAATTTCGGGGCTTGTCAAGTCCTATGGGGAGAATACCATACTAAACGGGCTGGATCTCACCATTCAAAAGGGGGAGGTCGCAGTGATCCTTGGCCCCTCCGGCTGTGGAAAGAGCACCCTGCTCCGCTGCATCAATGGACTGGAAACCATCAACGCAGGTTCCATTACACTGGACGGAGAGACCATTTCCGGCCAGCCCAAGGCTCTGCCCAAGATCCGTCAGCGTATCGGCATGGTATTTCAGAGCTATGATCTGTTTCCCCACAAAACCATTCTGGACAACATCACCCTCGCCCCCATCAAAGTACAGAAGCGGCAGAAAAAAGAGGTGGAGGCTGAGGCTGAGACTCTGCTGAAGCGGGTGGGACTGCTGGAGAAAAAGGACGCTTATCCTCGTCAGCTCTCCGGTGGCCAGAAGCAGCGGGTGGCCATTGTCCGTTCTCTCTGCATGCACCCGGAAATCATGCTCTTTGATGAGGTTACCGCAGCGCTGGACCCTGAAATGGTTCGAGAAGTGCTGGACGTAATACTGGAGCTGGCCCAGCAGGGTCTGACCATGCTGATCGTGACCCATGAGATGCAGTTTGCCCGGGCAGTTGCAGACCGTATTATTTTCATTAACGGTGGTAAAATTGTAGAGGAGGCCCCTCCGGAGGAATTTTTCACTGCACCCAAAACCCAGCGGGCGCAGGCATTCCTGAGCACCTTCACCTTTGGTGCGCCCAAGCACGAGCAGTAATTTCTGGTTATTTTCCCATTGACATAGTAGGGTTTGCGTGCTATAATCCATTTCATAAATTAAGCATATCTGCAAAGTATGTTATTAAGAGGAGGCTGATCTCATGTTTGCCCATTCATCCACGGCTTCGGAATTCCGAATGCCCATGTGCTGTCCCTCACGATGTTGTCGTGAAATCAGCCGTTTATCCACCCAGACTATGCTTTGATTTTAAGAAAGAAGGAACAATTTCCATGAAACATACATTATTAAAGCTCACCGCCGCACTGACCGCTGTACTGACCTTGTTCTCCGGCTGCGGCAGCACTTCCGCCTCCACCACCTCCGCCGCATCGGCTGACACTGCCGCAGCCTCGGCCGGAAGCACACAGACTGCCGAAGATGCAGGCGGGGCATTCCACACGCTGGATGAGATCAAAGAGAGTGGCAAAATCATTATCGGCGTATTCTCTGACAAGGCTCCCTTTGGCTATGTAGATGAAAATGGTGCCTATCAGGGCTACGATGTCTACTTTGCAGACCGGATCGGCAAGGATCTGGGCGTGAATGTGGAATATGTCTCTCTGGATCCCGCCAGCCGTGTCGAATTTGTCCAGACCGGAAAGGTCGATGTGGTACTGGCAAACTTCACAGTCACCGAAGAGCGGGCACAGCAGGTAGATTTTGCTCTGCCCTATATGAAGGTATCTCTGGGCGTTGTATCTCCTGACGGCAATGTTATCACCGATGTCAGCCGATTGGACGGCAAGACACTGATCGTCTGCAAGGGCACAACCGCTGAAACCTATTTCTCTGAGAATTATCCCAATGTAACACTGCAAAAGTATGACCAGTACGCTGACGCCTACAATGCGCTGCTGGATGGCCGCGGAGATGCATTCTCTACCGATAATACCGAGGTTCTGGCATGGGCATTGTCCAACCCCGGCTTTACCGTGGGCATCGACTCTCTGGGCGATGTGGATACCATCGCTCCCGCAGTGCACAAGGGCAACAGCACCCTGCTGGATTGGCTGAATACCGAAATTGAATCCCTTGGCGAAGAGCAGTTCTTCCACGCAGACTATGACGCTACCTTGGCTCCGGTTTATGGCGAAGCCGCTGACCCGGAAGCTCTGGTGGTAGAAGGCGGAAAGGTCGAATAATTTGCCTGATCTATATACCTCCAAATAGATGAAGCACCCGGCGCATATGCGATGTACATATGCGCCGGGTACCTTTATCATGTTTTCAGCAGCTGCGGAAGTTCCATCAATGCATCAATCTCATAGTCCACATGGATATCTGGCCGCCGGGGCTTATGTTTGGGATTAAACCAACAGGTCTGAATGCCCGCATTGTTGCCGCCTCGGATGTCGGAGGTCAAGCTGTCCCCGATGATCATGGCCTGCGCCCGGTCAAAACCCGGTATTCTGGCAAAGCATCGGTCAAAGAACTCCTTCTTGGGCTTGTCTGCACCGATCCGCTCCGAAATAAAGATATCCTGAAAGTAGTGTGCAATCCCAGAATCCCGCAAACGGCAATCCTGCACCATGGCAGTACCGTTGGATACCAGATAGAGCCGATAGCTCCCATATAGTGCCTCCAGCAGCTCCGGCGCACTGGGCATAAAGTCATGTCCCTTGGCCAGCATTCTTTCATAGCAATCCTGCGTTTCCCGGCTGGACGCTTCGATACCCATCTCCTGAAACAGCAGCTCAAAACGGCGCACCAGCACCTGCTGCCGGGTAAGCTTTCCTTCCTCCAAAAGCTCCCACTGGGTCTGATTGATGACGCTGTAGCGGGAAACCATATTGTCATCGGGCGTGATCCCAACGAAGCTGAGGGCCTGCCGCAAGGCCCAAGCCTCCGCCTTGTGAAAGTCCAGCAGTGTTTCATCTAAGTCAAACAGCAGATACTTCATTGTTTTCCTCCTGCCCACGGAACGTCTTTTTTTGCTTTGCAATACACCTGCGAAGCCAGCCCCCCTGAAAATAGTAGATCAGATACATCAGCGACGTGATGATCCATGTAATGGGATAGCTCCACTCCACCATGGTCACCGTAGGATGCAGTGGAACTGCCACAAAGATCCACAAAACACGCAATACGCACACACCAAAGCAGGTCATCAGCGTTGGGGCCACCACATCACCAGCTCCACGGACAGCACCTGAGAGCACCTCTACGCAGATATAGGTCAGATAAGTGGGAACCAGAAAATACATCATATCTAATGTGATCTCTATTACCTCTGCGTCGTTGGTAAAAAGCCGCAGCAACGGGTGGGCCAGCAGCAGCATGCCGCCGCTGATAATCACCGTCAGGACAGCTAAAATTCCGAGTCCTATCATCGTTCCTTTCTTCATACGGTCATATTTTCCCGCGCCAAAATTCTGCCCCACAAATGTGGTCACAGACAGCCCCATGGCATTTACCGTCATCCAGTATACAAAGTCTACCTTGCCATATACCGTCCAGCTTGCCACCGTAGCGGTTCCAAAGCTGTTGATGCTGGCTTGGATCACCATATTGCTGACCGTATAGAGGATCGATTGGAGTCCTGCCGGAAGCCCCAGCCGCAGCATTTGCCGCAGCAGAAATGGATCCATTCGTAAATCCCGGATCCGCAGCTGCCAAGGCTCCCCAGCTGCTTTGGTCAGGCACAGCAGGGTCAGGCAGCAGGAGAGTATCTCAGAAATGACTGTAGCCAGTGCAGCGCCAGCTACCCCCATGGGGATCACTGCCACCAGAACCAGATCCAGCAGAATATTCGCAATGGCCGATGCGATCAGAAAATACAGTGGCCGCCGGGAATCTCCAATGGCCCGCAGAATCGATGTGCCCATATCATAGAGCATCAGGGGGATCATCCCCATATAATAGACCCGGATATAGGTCATCGCGTCCTCCATAATATCCTGCGGTGTATTCATCATACGCAGGGTCACCTTGGCCGTTAATATTCCCAGTACGGTAAACACCAAGCCGGAAAACACAGCCAGAAGGATCGCCGTATGTACCCCTGCGGATACCTTTTCACGATCTCTTGCGCCAAAATATTGGGCAATGACCACCGAGGCCCCACTGGCCAGACCTGTAAAAAAACCCACCAGCAGAGAGACAATAACCGAAGTTGCCCCTACTGCCGCCAGTGCTGAAGTTCCCAGAAAACGGCCCACAATGATCGTGTCCGCTGTATTATAAAATTGCTGAAAAAAAGTTCCCATCCAAATGGGAAAGAAAAAGCCCATCAGCGGTTTCCAGATAGAGCCTTCCGTAATTCCATTGTGGTCAATGGTGCCTATGCGCATGGCGTTTCCCCCGTTTCGACCATTTCTCATTCTCTCTTATTATATAGGGGTCATTGGGAAAAAGCAATCCTTCATTCCCTCCATTATTTCAATACACATTCTGCCTTTTGCCGCATACAGTTTTCTGAGGTGATACCAATGGAGAAAAAGATCGATGAGGCCGCAGTATGGCAGCGGGTGAGTGGAGCATCGGCAGAAGGAATGCAGAGCTCCAGCCCGCCGGTACTTGTTCTGCCGGAGTTAATGGAGCTTCTGTCCGATATGGAGCGGTGCAGCGCCCTGCTTTCCCGCATGACCCGGAGCGGCGTTCGAGGCAGTGCGCCGCTTCAGCAGACACAGCGACAGCAGGTGACACTCATGCGTGGAATTACCTGCTTGCTGTCCGGCACACCCCAAGCCCCGGGGATTTCTTCGCTGCCCGGCGGCACACTGTCCGGACAGCTGATCTGGCTGCTTGAATCCATGGAGCGCACGGCTGACCGGCTGGATGCCATTGCCCCGCGCACCGGTGGATTGGTGCAAACGATCCTGCGGGAGCTGGCCCAGCAGCAGCGGCAGAGCTGGAGCCGCGCCATCGCCCTGCTGGGTTCTGCACTGGAGGGATAGCGCCAAATGCACCTTTCCATTCTCTTTGTGCCCTTTCGGTGAAAATCTTTTGCTTTCTAATGGTTTTAGTGTTACAGTGAATATAAGAAGATTTTGTGCTGAACCGCACAAAGGAAAGTGAGGAATGAACCATGGACCCCTTTGTAAAAAAGCCTGATCCCATTGCTCCGGAGCCGGAGGTTGAGGCCAGAATGGCCCAGCTGTCGGCCTACACCGTCATTGGGGAAGAAACCACTGACCGACGCACCGATAAGGCCACCTTTACCTCTACCGGCGAAGCCGGTGCCTCTGCCATCTATCTTCGGGACGGCGGAACTCTGTATCTGAAGAATCCGGAGATCCACGGCTATGGTGAAATGACCCAGGAGGATCTGCGGAATGAGCTGGGCAGCAAATATGGCTTCTGCGCCGCAGTCCTGTCCAATCAGAAAACCAGCCACGTTACGCTGGTCAACCCCAAGATCGTATGCCATGAGCAGTCCACTGCCAACGGCGCCTATGCGATCTTTGGCGGTGCCGTGGTGATCGAGGGCGGCACCATCGACACCTGCAATCGACAGGGCCACGGTGTTGATGCCTCTTACGGCGGCCATGTCTACTGCAATGGCACCGTGATCCATACCGGCGGACGCAACTCCGGCGCTTTGGCCACTGATTTTCAGGGCGGCTACATCACGGTCCGGGATATTGATGCCACCACCGAGATCCCCGGTTCCCCCGGCATTTATACTGCGGGAAAATCCATTATTACCGCCTACAACTCCAAATTCCTTTCCAAGGGCTGCGAGGCTGTGATGGTTGCCCATTCTCTGGGCCACACCTATCTCTATGACTGTGAGCTCACCGGCACCGTTGCTCTGAACACCCACAACTCCATGAGTCCCGAATACTCCTATATCCATATGTTCGGCGGAAAGCTGAACTCCTCCAAGGCATCCATTCTCTGCGCCGAGGACGGAAAAGCCGTTATGAATCTGGATCATGTCACCATTGGTGACATTGCCGACGGCAATCTGGCCTTTGCCCACGCCGGCGGACGACTGGTCGCAAATTTGGCTGAAATGAATGTTTCCGGTCATCTTGACCGGGAAGAAAAATCCTATTTGGAAGTAAATCTGAAGAATGCCACCCTTACCGGCAAGGCAAACGCCACAGTCCTGTCGCTGGACAACACCTCTGTATGGAATGTCACCGGCGATAGTAAAATCGCCACGCTCTCCATTGCACCCGGTGCAGGGATCACCGCAAGCGCTCCTGTCACCATTACCTATGGTGCCGTGGAAGGCACGCTGCCGCAGGCAGAAAATATCACCTTCCGGCAGGATCCCGGCTTGACGGATGACTATGAGGCAAAGATGATGATGCCGCCTCCGGGCGGCCCCGGCGGCCCAGGTATGCCGCCCCCGCCTCCTCCCATGGACTAATTGCACATGACAAAATGCCGCTCTGTGAAAAGCAGAGCGGCATTTATGATGATTTACATGAAATTTACATGCAAGTCAAATAGAATTTTACATTCCCTCGGTATCATAATAACAGAACGTAAAGAAAGTGAGGAATGCAATACATGGAACAACTATTGGCCAAAAAAGGCTTTATCTGTGATATGGATGGTGTGATCTATCACGGTAACCGACTGCTGCCGGGGGTAAAGGAATTCTTAAACTGGCTCAAGCAAAATGACAAGAGCTTCTTATTTCTCACCAACTCCGGTCAGTATACCCCCAAGGAGCTCCAGCAAAAGCTCTGGCGTATGGAACTGGATGTGGATGAATCCCATTTTTATACCAGTGCACTGGCCACTGCCCATTTTCTCAGCAGTCAGGCACCGGGATGCAGTGCCTATGTAATGGGAGAGCACGGTATTTTGAATGCCCTGTATGACGCAGGCATTACCTATAACGATGTCAATCCCGACTATGTCGTTGTGGGCGAGGCCAGCGGATATAATCTTGAGATGATTACCAAAGCCATTCGTCTGGTCAATGCCGGTGCAAAGCTCATTGGCACAAACTACGACCTGACGGGTCCCACCGAAACGGGAATCGCACCGGCCTGCCGCGCCATGCTGGCGCCCATTGAGCTGGCCACTGGCAAAAAGGCATATTACGTGGGAAAGCCCAATCCGCTGATGATGCGCACCGGGCTGAAGCTGCTGGGTGTTCATTCCGAGGATGCTGCGATCATCGGGGATCGAATGGACACCGACATTGTTGCCGGAATCGAATCCGGATTGGACACCGTGCTGGTGCTCTCCGGCGTCACCACCAGAGAGAACATGCTGGAATTCCCTTACCGTCCCCGGCTGATCCTTGATGGGGTTGGAGATATTCCCGCTGCCGCAGCAGCTCTGTGATTTGACTCTATGGTTTCCTCTCCTGCAGCTTGCGGTGAGAGGTTTTATTTTACGAAAAACAGGGGAACAGTTTCTGTGAACTGTCCCCCTGTTTATTTTGGAATTACTGTCCTTTGACCTCTAAGATTCCGCCAGAGGGCAGGGGACAGGTCATGTTCTCTGCTCCAATGGCGTGGATGGTGACACCTGCAACCGCATCGATCTGCTCCTTGGAAATATCCCCGTGAATTACTACCTGCGAATCTGCCGTAGCAGTCCAGTGGCTGCCTGCATCCAAGCTGAGGAGTACGCCCCCGGTAACCGCCCCGGTGAGGCTGGCGCCCTCCAGCTTTACCGTCATCCGACGCTTGGGATCCTCATGGAGTATGCTGCCCTGCGCCTCCATATTGCGGATCACGGCATGGATGCCGTACACGTCTCTGCCGGTGGGATCCGGCGCACAGGGATCATCATTGATTCGGGACTTCAGCAGCACACCTGCATCGGAGCTTATTTTTGTCTTCTCCAGCAGCACATCTGCATTGCAGCTCTTGCAGATGATCGCCGGCTCCTCACACTGGTAGCTGCCGCCGATGATGGAAATGTCCGACACCTGTGTAAAGATGCCGTCTCCGGGGCCGCCGCCTACCACATGGTTCAGCACCACATAACTGCCGCATTTGGCCGTACAATCCACCAGCTTAACGCTGGACTCTCCCGCCACAATGGCTGCCATGTTTTGAACATCCAAATTGCAGCGATTCAATACACAATGACAATCCGTATCGGCATAGGTTCCATAGCCGGAACGGGTGGTGATCACATTGCAGTCATTGGCCTCCAGATACACCCGCTGGCCTGCGGCGTCTGTCGAAAGGGCCGCCCAACTGTCTGCAATGATGGTGGAATTGTAAAAATAGCTCTCCGAATCCATGACCGTACAATGGGTGCGCATATTCCCCTCGATCTCCAGAAATACCGGCGGCTTGGACATGCCGGGGCCAATCACCCATGTCACTTCCTTTTCATCCACCGGCCACGGCTCTCCATGGGAAATAAGCATAGAATCATAGACCCTCAGAACGCTATTTCCACCTGCGGAGGTGGCACAGCGGAGTTTCCCGTCCATATTGATCCGGCAGTCCTTCAGGGTCAGGCTTCCATGATCTTCTACTGCTGCACCGCTGAGCTTTCCGCCCAATCCCTGTCCCTGGCCGGACAGTCGGATGTTGGCATGCTCCAAGGTGTAATCACAGCCGGAAACGTAGACACCGCCCATGCTGTCACTGTTGGCATTCAGATGTACGCCGCTGGCCTTTTTCGCATCGATTTTCCCGGTAATTGCCTCGTTTTGATTGGCAATCTTGCCATCCACGATCTCCAGTGCCGCAAAGATCGGCCGCTCAGGAGGCATTTCAGGCCCGCCGCCGGGACCCCCGGGGCCCTCATGTCCGTCCTCCATGGGAGGCCCCTGCATTTTCTGATAAGGACTGCGAACAAAGCTCTGATGGGGGATGCCATGAATCTGATCCATCTGTTTTTCCTTCTTTCCTATATATTTTGGATACTAATTATTATAGTACAGGATCCCAGTTTTTTTAACTGTCTTTCTGACGCAAATTTACGGCCCTTTCTTGTACATTTTCACGAAGATCCCCGTCCCATGTATTCCACGGGTATTCCATTCTTTTCCGATATTTTTCACAAAATCTTCACATTTCTCTTGCCTGCCGGTGGATCTTGGGGTATAATAAGGGGTAAATGCATGAATTGCTGCACCGCAGCGTATCCTTTCTCGGTTAGGAGTTTCCATTATGAACGAAAAGCAGCAGGCTCTCTACGAGTCCAAATTTATTGACATTGATAAAGCACTTGGCCTAATTCAGTCCGGCGATACCATTACGCTGGGCTTCTACGGCTGTGAACCCCGGAACATGCTTCGCAAGCTTCACACCATTGCCGATCGGGTTCATGACGTTACCGTATGGTGCACCAACCCCGCAGAGGAATATTCCTTCCTGATGGATGACTCTCTGGCCGGTAAAATCGATATTTTAACCGTTTTTTACGGCCCCATCCTTCGGAAGGTTCACCCCAGCCGTCGGGTACACTATGCACCCCACAATATCCACATGGCAGCAGACTGCCTGAAAGAGGCCAAAAAGCCCAATGTATTTCTGGCTTCTGTGACTCCGCCGGACGAATACGGCTATGTCTATATGTCCATGAGTCAGCAGACAGAGTACGAAATGTTTGACTGCTGCGACCTTCACATCTTTGAGATCAACGAAAATCTTCCCCACACCTACGGTTCAACCCGGATTCCCATTGAAAAGGTGGAATACTTCATCAAGGCAGACAGCCCTGTGGCCGCACCTCCGATTCCTCCCATCTCTCAGGAGCTCCGCACCATCGCCGGAAATATTGCTGATCTGATTCAGGATGGCGATACCATTCAGCTGGGCTTTGGCGGCCTGCCCCACGCAGTTGCCGAGAACCTGATGAGCAAAAAGGATCTGGGTGTGCATACCGAGATGTTCTCCACCTCTCTCTATCATCTGATGGATGCCGGTGTCGTCACCAACGATAAGAAGAGCATCAACCGTGGAAAGTCTATCTGTGCCTTCTGCTGGGGAGATGACGACTTTAACCGGTATATCGACTTCAATCCCGGCATTCAGGTACTGCCTTTGACCTATGTCAACGATCCCAACACCATTATGGCCAACGATAATATGGTATCCATCAACTCCGCACTGGAGATCGACCTGACCGGCCAGATCTGCTCCGAGTCTCTGGGCTGCACCCAGTTTTCCGGCACCGGCGGTGCCACGGACTATGCCTATGGTGCATTCCATTCCAAGGGTGGAAAGGGTATCGTTGCGCTGACCTCCACCGCAAAGCATGGTACCGTCTCCCGGATCGTTCCCACGCTGACCCCGGGTGCAGTGGTCTCTATCCAGCGAAACATTGCAGACTACATCGTAACGGAGTATGGCGCCGTCCGCCTCCGCCATCTGCCGCTGGATCAGCGAGTCAAAGCCATGATCTCCATTGCACATCCGGACTTCCGGGAAGAGCTTCAGAAGGAAGCTGACCGTCTGATGATCTGGTAATTCCATCGTTTCCTGCCGGAGCCGCATTGCGGCTCCGGTTTTTACTTCTCTCCGATTTCCGAAATTTCACACCTCGTCCATTTATTTTGAATATTAGACTTCCGCAAATTGCGTATTCTCTTTATTTTTTTGATTTTGACTTTGATTTTTGCAATTTTTCTTGACATTCATTCAAAACAAAGGGATAATATACCCATGGCAGGTGCAAACCGCTCTGCCATGGCTTTACGATTTCATCGGTGAGAGATCAGCCCCCGGCAATGGCGTCGAGGTTTACTGTCCGTACTCCATACGCCGATTGGGAGGCAACCCCTATGAAATATTCCAAAAACGCCGAAGCAATCCCCGATTCCAAAATCCGCAGCATGATGGTGCGGGCTGCATCCATTCCGGATGTAATCTCCTTTGCAGTTGGCGAACCGGACTTTGATCCACCGGAAGCTGTTATTGCGGCTACAAAGGCGGCACTGGACAACCGGGACACCCGGTATTCCCTCAGTGCGGGCATTCCTGAGCTCCGGGAGGAATATGCACACTATCTCTCCGGCATCACCGGACTCCATTATGAAGGGAAAAACGTTGTCGTATCCGCCGGAGGCATGGCCGCATTATTCTTAGGGCTCATGTGTCTGCTGGATCCGGGTGACGAAGTGCTGATCAGCGCACCCTATTTCAGCAACTATGTCCAGATGGTCTCCATGTGCCATGGGGTTACGGTCCCGGTAGATGTCTATGAAAAAGATGATTTTATTTTGACGCCGGAAGCCGTGGAAAAAGCCATTACCCCGAGGACAAAGGTTCTAATGCTGAACTCTCCCTGCAATCCCACCGGTGGTGTCATCTCAGAGGACGCTATGAAAAAGCTGGCGCAGCTGGCCGTCCGGCATGATCTTTTTGTCATCAGCGATGAGGTGTACCGTCATATTCTCTTTGACGGAATCGCCTATCATACCATCGCCGCGGAGCCCGGAATGCAGGAACGCACGCTTATTGTGGACAGCTGCTCCAAGACCTTTGCCATGACAGGCTTCCGCATTGGCTTCGGCACAGGCCCGGTCCATTTGATTGAACTGATGACTAAGCTTACGGAAGGAATGTATTCCAACGCTGTTACCTTTAGTCAGCGGGGGGCCATTGCCGCCTTTCGTGAATCCCTTGGGCAGTGTGGCGAAATGTGCCGGGAATATCAGAGGCGGAGAGACTATGTGGTTTCCCGGCTCAACAATATGTCCGGAATCCACTGTATTTTGCCCAAAGGCGCTTTTTATGTGTTTGCCAATATCAGCGGAACCGGCCTTTCCGCCGAGGATTTTGCCAACCGACTGCTGGATCAGCAGCATGTGGCCGTGGTTCCCGGAGACAATTTTGGTTCCGGCGACGGGCTTCACTATATCCGCATCTCCTATGCCGCCAGTATGGAGACCATTCAAGCAGGAATGGATCGGATCGAGGCTTTCTGCAAAAGCTTGTACGGAAAAGGAGCTGCATGACAATGAAGATGATTGCCTATGCCGTAGGAGAGGCGGAAATACCAATTTTCCGGCAGTTTCAGGATCAATACGGAATTGAACTGACCATGACGCCGGAACGCCCCTCCCTCGATAATGCACATCTTTCTCAGGGGATGGACTGCATCAATGTACTCTCAGAAACCGTCATTACCCCGGAATTATGGGATATCTATGCCAAAAACGGTGTTACCATTGGCGTAACACGCTGTGTGGGCATGGAACACATGAACCGGGACTATGCGGAAAAGCTGGGGATTGCCGTTATGAATATCAGCTATTCCCCCGCCAGCGTGGCAGACTACGCCATTATGATGATGCTTATGGTGCTTCGCAATGTGAAGCCCATGCTCCAACGCAGCGTAGGGCAGGATTATACCGTTGCCGGCCTTCGGGGGCGAGAGCTGCCCAACATGACCGTGGGTATCATCGGTGCCGGACGCATTGGCACCACCATTGCCGCACACCTTTCCGGCTTTGGCTGCCGGGTGCTCTACTGGAACCGCACGCCCAAGGATTCCATTTCCGCAGAATATCGCCCGCTGCCGGAGCTTCTTCGGGAATGCGACATCATTTCTTTGCATCTAAGCTCCAATGGGGATACCTATCACTTTATGGATGCCGATAAAATAGCACAGATGAAGTCTGGCTCTGTACTCATTAACACCAGCCGTGGGGCACTGGTAGACTCGGATGCACTGATCGATGCACTGGAATCCGGTCATCTCGCCGGTGCAGGATTGGATGTGGTTGATGGGGATCGTAATATTTACTATTCCGATCACAAGAACCAAATGCTGCATCACCATCAGATGGCAATTCTCAACTCCATGCCCAATGTGCTGATGCTGCCCCATATGGCCTACTACACCGATCAGGCGCTGGAGGACATGGTGCGAAACTCCCTTGCCGTTACCAGCGAGTATTTTTTAACCCACCAATAACGCAATATCAAAAGGCTCCGCTCTGTACAAACGCAGAACGGAGCCTTTCATTCTATTCTAAGCGCCAGTTCACCGGCTGCTGGCCATTCTCCTCTAAAAAATCATTGATTTTTGAAAAGGGACGGCTTCCAAAAAAGCCTCGATAGGCGGACAGGGGACTGGGGTGCGCAGAAGCGAGCACCAATCTGGGCGCATCTGTATGGATCAGAGATGCCTTCTTCTGGGCATAATTTCCCCACAGCACAAAGGCAATGGGCTGGGGCAGGGCGTTGGTTGCCGCAATGACCTGATCCGTAAAGGCTTCCCAGCCAAATTTTTTATGAGATCCGGCTTTGTGTGCTTCCACGGTTAAAATAGAGTTCAGCAGCAGTACGCCATTTTCCGCCCAAGGCCGCAGACAGCCGCTGCCGGCAGGCGGAATTTCAAGATCCGACTCCAGCTCCTTATAAATATTGCACAGCGACTTTGGAATGGGCG
Organism: uncultured Oscillospiraceae bacterium; assembly: GCA_959607825.1. Lineage (GTDB taxonomy): Bacteria > Bacillota > Clostridia > Oscillospirales > Oscillospiraceae > HGM13006. The sequence goes on from CAUHNW010000005.1 coordinate 108,338, forward strand.
TTCCCGGCTCTACGGAAAAGCTCAATCCGTGGGCCTGCCCCGGCTCATGATAGGGATCCTGCCCCAGAATCACCACACGAACCTGTTCCGGCGGCGTTGCTTGCAATGCCGCAAACAGCTGCTGCCGAGGCGGATACACCGTTGCAGTCACATAGGCATTTTCCACCTGCTCCGATATCCGATCCCACTGCTGCTTCGAAAAATTGATCAACTGCCCCCAAGGGCCAAGCTCGTTCCATTCCATGTTACTACCTCCGTTCAGGGATGCCGCAGGCTCGGGGCTTTTTCCATCCAGCTGTCATAAGAATTCCGCATGACAGTCACACCGTAGTACTCCAGAATGCGGAAGGAGAACATCAGATGAAATACCGTCTCCGCATCCCCCAGATCCACATGGATCAGGTCATTGATGCGGTCAATACGCTTTGATAGGGTATTTCTGTGGATATACAGCGCCGAAGCCGCCTCGCTGATATTCTGGTTGCAGGAGAGATAGGCATGCAGAGTTCCCATCAGCTCCGTTCCGTTTTTACGGTCATAGGATTCCAGCTTTAACACGGCTGAATGGCACAGCTGCAGCAGGCTCACCTGCGGTGCACATAATTCCAGACAGTGATAGATCGAATAGGCATCATAGTAGAATAGCGGCCCGGCGCCCTCCAGCAGCATTCCCATTTGCAGTGCCTTCATGGCCTGCTGATGGCGGCCCGAAAGATTCCGCAGATGGTAGGCTGTCTGACTGACCCCCGCCACCATATGATGCTTTTTCAGGAACTCCGTCACATCCCCCAGCACCAGTGCATCCTGTGTGGTCTGATCAAAGACATGAATCACCAGCTTGATCTGGCTGCCATACAAAAATGCCGTTGCATCCGGAAACTGCCGCTGAAGGGCCAGCCGTTTCTGCTCCAGCTCCAAATAATCCTCGCCGTCCTCCGGCTCACCGCGTCCCCCGGGGCGAATGGTCAGCACCCGGTAGGGCATTTTCAGGTTCCACTTAAAAAACCTGCACCGATCCAGAATCACCTGTTCATCACGGATGGTACCGTTCAGCAGATCAGACACGAAAAATTCCAGCATATCCTCCGGATATTCCGCATAGTGGAGATCCTTCTGCATTTTCAGGCTGCACAGATCGCTGACAATAGCCAGAAGATCCAATTCTTCCTGTGTGGGAGGACCTCCATAACCGGGGCAAAGCAAATAGCCAATAAGCTTATTCTCCTGTGCTACAGCACAGCGCACAATGGGCAGCCCGGTAGAATCTGTGGAAAGCACTGGGCTGCCTGCACGCAGCGCCGACTGGTACAGGGACAGATTGACAATGTTCAGCGGCAGACTCTGTTCCTGATTGATTTGAATCCACCGTGGATCCTCAATGGTGTTGTCCGGCGTGATGGCCAGCACATGATACGTAAGGTCTGCCAGGATCAATGGACTGCGCAGGCTCTTCCGTGCAGTATCCAGCAGCTGCTGCAGACTGCGGCTGCGCACAAGGGCATGAATGCTGCTTTGTATAGACTCTCTGGGCATCATTGTGACGCTCCTTCCCAACGTTGTGTGCATAGTATAACAAAATAAAAACTCATTGTCAGCACAACTGCTGAAAAAAGTGCAAATTTGCACACAAAGCAGAAAAAAGAGTGTGCAAATCTCACTTTACCACTGGTGTGCAAAAACGCTACAATAAAGCCAAGATAAGAATCTGCTTTGCACAGAAATTTATGAAACGAGGGATCATCTCATGGCATACACCTACGAAGATTACAAAAAGATGTACGCAGAGAAAAAGCGTACCCTGCAGGAGTGTCTGGATCTCATCCAGTCCGGCGACCACATTTGCTTTGGCAAGGACTGCAATGAGCCACTTCTATTCTGCCAGCAGCTGCACACAGTAGCACCCCGGGTAGAGGGCGTTACCGTTCTCAAGGGCCGTTCCTCCGATTTTGGTTTCTTGCAGAATGAGGATATCAAGGGCCATATTCTGACCCAATCCGCATTCTTCTCCAAGGGTTGGCAGCGTCCTCTTGAGCTGGGCAACTGCACCTTTGTCCCCAACGATCTGCGGGATCAGCCCTTCTGGTACAATGCTGCAAACCCCCGCAACACCTATATCGCCGCCGTTACCCCCATGGATGAAAACGGCAATTTTCAGGTGAACCTCTCTCAGATGTGGGAGCGTGACATTGACCCGCTGTCCTGCAAAAAGATCATCCTTGAGGTCAACAAGAACCTGAAGACCATCCACGGCGGCGTGGATATCAACATTAAGGATGTCGATGCGTTCTATGAGGCAGAGTATCCCATCTATGAGATTCAGGATGCGCCCTCCTCTGACATCGACAACGTAATTGGCCAGTATGTGGCTGAGCTGGTGCACGATGGCGATACCATTCAGCTGGGTATCGGTTCTCTGCCCAATGCCTGTGCCCGTAACCTGATGGACAAAAAGGATCTGGGTATTCATAGTGAAATGTTTACCAATCTCATGGGCACCATGGTGGAAAAGGGTGTTATCACCGGTGCAAAGAAGAACCTGAATCCCGGCAAGCACATCTTCTGCTTTGCAGGCGGCACCAACCATCTCTTTGACATGCTCCATGAGAACCCCGACTGCATCATTCGTCCCGCCAGCTATGTAACGGATCCCATGGTCATCAAGCAGAACGACAATATGGTATCCATCAATGCCATTATGGAGATTGATCTGACCGGTCAGGTCTGCTCTGAGACCATCGGTACCCGCCAGTATTCCGGCCCGGGCGGTGCGTTTGACTTTGCCTATGGTGCAGCCCATAGTAAGGGTGGCCGCAGCATTCTGATCATGCACTCCACCACCAACAAGGGTGCATCCAAGATCAAGCCCATTCTGACACCCGGCGCAGTGGTTACCATTCCTCGTCCCTATGTGGATATAGTGGTCACCGAGTACGGCATTGCCCATATGCGCGGTCAGACTGTAGAAAACCGTGTGAAGAACCTCATTTCCATTGCCCATCCCGACTACCGGGAAGAGCTTACCCGTGAGGCACGGAAGCTGTTCTATATCTAAATTTGTTACCTCCGGTCGTAAGACCGATAGCCAAGGATCCCTGTGCAGAGATGGTCACTGCACAGGGATCCTTTTTCTTTATGAAACCCATGAGACCTCAGCATCCTGCCGCAGAGGCAGCTCCCGAAAGATCCTTGCCGTAATGGCATGATACTCGGTAAGGGAAGTGGTTTTTCGCAATAGCTTTTGGTACTTTTCCCGCTGGTCAAACAGCAGAATCAAATAGCTCCATATCTCCTTCATGCGGAACATGGTATTTCTCGGACTTCCTACCTTCTGGGCTGTTGCCTCAAACAACTCCCCGTGGAACTCCCGCAGTGCCTCCACCGTAGGCCCACCAATGCCCTTGAGCTGCTGCACCAGCGCCGGATTTGCCACCAGCCCCCGCCCCAGCATCACCGCATGAGGTACCGGTCTTCCCGTTAAAATCCGCTTGACATCTGCCTGTACCCCAATTCCCCCGCTGAGGCAGATAGGGAAGGGGCTGTTGTCCATGGCCTCGTCAAAGTATTCCATGCGAACAGGGTGGCGATAGAGATCCTTGCGAACTCTTGGATGCACCGTCAGCTCCCGAATGGGGTACTGCCGGTAGAGCCGCAGTAATGAATGAAATTCCTCGGGATCCTCCATTCCAAGCCTTGTTTTAATAGAGATACCGATCTCGGCATGTTCAAACACCTGATCCAGAAAGGCACGGAGCGCCTCAGGCTTTGCAAGAAAACCCGAACCTTTTCCTTTGGCCGTCACCGTACCGGAAGGACAGCCCAAATTCAGATTGACCTCCTGATATCCCAGCTCCCGCAATTTTTTGGCCGCTTCCAGAAAGGGAGCCGCCTGATTGGTAAGCAGCTGCGGCACCACTGTAATACCGGGATTGTTTTCCGGAAGGATCTGAAACAAATCCTTTTTGGTGATTGCTGGCCCATCTGTGGTTGGGGAGAGGAACGGCGTATAGTAGCGATCTACTCCCGGAAAAAAACGATGGTGAAGACTGCGAAAGGCACAGTCAGTGATGCCCTCCAAGGGCGCAAAATAATAAAGCATAACATCCGTCCATTTAGGGGGCAACGCCGCTTCATTTGTCTGGGCGATCCCCAAGAGATTTTCTTTATCATACAGGATGGAAAAAGGTCAAGTCAAGGGTAGATTTTACTTGACATTCTAAATATGAACGACTATAATACCAAAAGTCTGAAATCGGACTTTAAGGAGAGATCTTATGGACGCAGTTCAGCAGGCCAGATTGGGCCGCTATAATCAGCTCTGCCGTGGCTATGATGATATCTACCGTCAAGCCGCCATGCAGGCGGGTATTTCCTTTGTGCCCTACTATATTCTGGTGATGATATGCAGCACAGACGGCCCGCATACCCAGAGTGATATTCAGCGCTTTTCCTTTTATCCTAAGCAGACCATCAATTCAGCGGTCATGCGGCTGCAGGAGCTGGGGTATGTGGAGCTTCACCCGGAGGGCAGGCGGAAAAATCTTGTCTTAACACCGGCTGGAGAGGCATTTTGTGCCCGCCGCGTCAACCCGGTTCTTCAAGCAGAGCAGGAGTCTTTTTCAGCCCTGACGCCCCAGGAGCAGGAAATGCTGCTCAGTACCACGGAAAAGCACATTCGGCTGTTTCGGCAGCAGTCAGGATTATTTGATTCACTGCACGCCGAGATATAGGAGGTATTTATGAATAACCAAGATATTGCAAAGGATATGACCCAAGGGCCAGTGCTTCGGCAGCTGGCGATTTTCGCCATTCCCATTGCCCTTGCCAACGCCCTGCAGGCCATTTATAGCATGGTCGATATGGTGGTGGTGGGTCAGGTCGTTGGTTCTTCCGGCCTTTCCGCAGTTGGGATCGGCGGGCAGCTGCTCAATATGTTTCTGTGCATTGGTATGGGCTTCAGCTTTGGCGCACAGATTCTGCTCAGCCAGCAGGTCGGCGCAAAGGATCATGATCTCCAGCCCACCATTGGTACCCTGTTCACCACAGAGCTCATTGCCAGCGTGATTTTTGGCATTCTTGGGATTCTGCTCAGCAATCAGTTGCTTGGAGTTATGAATACCCCGGAGGCTGCATGGGCAGACGCAAAGCAGTATACCATCATCTGCTGCTGCGGCATGGTGTTCATCTATGGCTACAACGCCGTCTGTGCCATTCTGCGCGGCATGGGGGAGAGCAAGCTCCCCATGATCTTTATTGCCATTGCGTCTATTGTAAATCTGGTATTGGATCTGGTGTTTGTAGCCGGATTTCATATGCGCGCCGCCGGCGCCGCATTGGCCACAGTAATTGCGCAGGGCGTTAGTTTTATCATTTCTCTGGTTTATCTCTATAAAAATCGCACACGCTTTGGCTTCGACTTTAAGCTCCGCAGCTTTAAGCCCAGCAAAGAGCGGCTGATTCCCATCTGCAAGCTGGGCATCCCCTACATTGCCCAGTGCCTGCTGATCACCTGCTCCATGATGTATGTAAATGCACGGGTCAATGTATTCGGCGTTACAGCCTCGGCTGTGGATTCCATTGGCAATAAGCTCAATTCCATTGTCAACATTGTGGTGGGTGCTATCTCTGTTGCCAGTGCCACCATGGTAGGCCAGTGCTTCGGAGCAAGAAAGCTGGATCGAATTAAGCACTGCTATCGCGCATGTCTTGCCATTTGCATGATCTCCTGCGCCATTCTCTGCGGTGCATATCTGCTGTTTCCAAAGCAGATCTTCCGGCTGTTCAGTGCAGATGCTGATGTCATTGCCATGGCTCCCCAGTACATGGTGATTGCAGCCATCTGGGTGCTCTCCATCTGCACCATGACCGCACCGTATTCTATTGTAGATGGCGTTGGCGCTGCCATGCTGGGACTTGTGATTTCCGTACTGGACGGTGTTGTTGCAAGAATCGGCCTGTGCATTCTGCTGGGTGAAACCATGGGTCTGCCCGGATTCTGGCTGGGCAACGCCCTGGCCGGATTCGTCACCACCATTATGGCCGGTGTATACTATTACTCCGGTCTCTGGAAAAAGAGAAAGCTGCTGCTGAAAAAAGATGAGACCGCTTAAAAAATCTCCCAGTCGGTTTTGAACCGACTGGGAGATTCCATTTACTTTTCTTCGCGCTTTGCGATGGTTCGTGCCACATGGACACCGGATGCACCGGCCTGTGCCAAACCGCGGGTAATCCCAGCGCCATCGCCAATGGCAAACATATTCTCCAAGGGAGTTTCCAGCTCGCCGGACAATTCCAGACGTGCAGAATAGAATTTTACCTCAACGCCATAGAGCAGGGTATCCTGATTTGCAGTACCGGGGGCCAGCTTGTCCAGCGCATAGATCATCTCAATGATGTTGTCCATATGCCGCTTGGGCAGCACCAGGCTCAGATCACCGGGGGTTGCATTGAGGGTAGGCTTGGTAAAGCTCTTCCCCAGACGATGCTCATTGGTACGGACGCCCTTAATGAGATCGCCAAACCGCTGCACCAGTACGCCGCCGCCCAGCATATTACTCAGGGAGGCAATGTGCTTGCCATAGGTATAGGGCTCCTTAAAGGGGGAGGTAAAGCGGTTGGAAACCAGCAGAGCAAAGTTGGTATTCTCACTGCGAAGGGCCGGATCGGAATAGGAATGGCCATTTACCGTAATCAGACCGTCAACATTTTCCGATACGACATGACCATAGGGATTCATGCAGAAGGTACGGACCTGATCGTTATACTGCTTGGTGCGGTAAACCAGCTTGGACTCATAGACAACGCTGGTGATATGCTCAAAGACTTTTGCGGGAAGCTCTACACGAACGCCCAGATCCACCTGATTGTTGATCAGGGGAAGCTTTAATTTTTTGCACTCATTGCAGAACCACTCGGCGCCGCTGCGGCCGGGGGCTGCTACCAGATATTTGCAGGTAACAGTGTCATCATCCAGCTTCAGCGTATATTCACCATTCTCGTCCCGGTCAATAGAGCGAACCGGTGCACGGAAACGGAACTCCACATGGGCCTTCATATGCTCATAGATGCACTGGAGGATCTTCAGATTATTCTCTGTACCCAGATGCTTGCACCGTGCGCCCAGCAGATGGAGATCATGGTGCAGCGCCTGCACCTCAATGGCCCGGGCCTCCGGCGTCTCTGTGGAGAAAATATCCTTGGTCGCACCATGCTCCACATTGATGGAATCGACATAATCAATGAGATCCATCAGCTCTTTGCCATCCATATAGTCGGTGAGCCAGCCGCCAAACTGGGTGGTAAAGTTATACTTACCATCGGAAAACGCTCCGGCACCACCGAAGCCGGCCATAATGGCGCAGGGCTTACAGCCGATGCAGGACTTCACCTTTCCGGTGACAATGGGACACTGACGGGAATAAATATCTGCTCCCTGCTCCAAAACCAGCACACTCAGCTCGGGGCGCAGCTTCATAAGCTCATATCCAGCAAATACGCCGGCCTCGCCGGCGCCAATGATCGCTACATCATAATGCATGATCGTTCCTCCTTCGATGATGGATTTGACAAGCCAAACCAATTTATTTTATCACACTTTTTTTAAAAATCAAGTATTTTTACACAAAAAGGCCCTCCGTTTGGGAGGGCCTTTGCATTTGATGCAACATTTGGTACTATTTATGATATTTACTGCCCGCTAAAATGCTTTCTGCCCGATACAGTTGTTCCAATGCCATGACCCGGCACAGATGATGGGGAAATGTCATAGGGCTGATACTCAGTCGAAAATCTCCCTGCACTTTCAGCTGCGCGTCGATTCCAAAGGAAGAGCCCATCAGGAAAACCAATTCTGACTTTCCCGAAAGCCGTACCTGTGATAATTTTTCTGCCAGCGCCTCAGAGGACATGAGCTTTCCCTCCGGGGTCAAAACACAGAGCCATGCATTTTTCGGGAGCTTTTGGCGGACTGCCTCAGCTTCCTTTTTCAGTGCCGCATCGATCTGCGTTCTGGATGGATTGTCCGGCAGCCGCACCTCCGGCAATTCAATGATCTGAATACCGCCATAGGATTTCAGGCGTTTTTCATATTCCGCCACTGCCTGCCGGTAAAAGGGCTCTTTCAGCTTTCCTGTTGCAATCAGCGTCAGCATGTCTTCCGCCGCTCCAGCTCCGCCACGATCTGATCTACCATGTTCTCAATATCATTGCGATTGGGATCCGCCTCAATGGTGATCTCTGCCCAGCTCTCATAAATGGGAACACGCTGGGCATAGAGGGTATCCAGACTCTCTCCCGGCCCAAAGGCAATGCCTCTGGTTTTGATATTACTGAGCCGGTTTCGGAGTTCCTCCAGACCGACCTTTAAGTAGATCACAGTACCGATCTCTTTCATATGACCCATGGCCTCCGGCTCCAGCGGAACGGATCCACCGGTGGCCACCACGGTATGATGGGGGTTGAGGCCGCAGATCACCCGGTTTTCGATCTCCAGAAAGGCATCTTTACCCTGATGATCCAGAATATCCTGCAACGTTGTCCCGGTCTCTTTGCAGATTTCAAGATCCCCATCCACAAAATCCATTGCCAGCGTCTTTGCCAGAATCACGCCGATGGTGCTTTTTCCGGCGCCGGGCATTCCGATCAAAATCAGATTATCCTTCACGTTAATCCTCCAAGTAATAGATAATATACCACATGCCCTGTTCTCCGTTTTTGTTGCTTACCAGCGTCATCGTGGTATCCTTCTGATCTGCCAGCACTGTCTCCGTATCGTCATAGGCAATGCCAACATAACCTGCGGCATCATAATAGAGATAGTAGTATACTACATGATCCTCTACCGCAATATTCCACAGCCGCAGATCATCAATGGCCGTCCCCGCTGAGTTTTCCACCCCATAGAGCGCATCCTGGGTATTCATCAGCTGGATCAGGGAACGCTGAAGCTCCTGATCCTCTGCAAACAGCACAGAAATATCCTGATAGCTTCCATCATACCACGCCAGCATATGATCCCCATTTTTACTGCCATAAAGCCGCAGTCCATTCATATTGCGCAGCTCCTGCGCCGTATCCATATAGGAATCCAGCTGATTTGGGTCTGTAAACACGGTTTTTGCTGCTGTCATATAGTCTGTGTAGGTGGTAGTGTTAATGATGGAATCGTCTGTTCCAAACAATGCTCCCAGGGCATTGCCCAGAAACATACCGATCAGAAACGCCACGATTACAGAAAACACCGCCACCGCCATGGTTTTGGGAAAGGGATTTTCTTCTTTTGGAAATTTAATATCCATGAATTACTTTTCCTTCAGCATGTCGCGGATCTCTGTCAGCAGTTCTTCTGCTGTAGGGCCCGCAGGTTCCTCCGGTTCTTCTTTCTTCGGTGCAACTCGGTTTACGATCTTAACGATCCAGAATACCACAAATGCCGTGATCAGGAAGGTGACGATGGCGTTGATCACCGCACCAATTCCAAAGGGTCCAACGGTAATTCCAGAAAAATCCGTTTTTCCCATAATTAATGCAATAATTGGTGTCAGAAGATTTTCCACTACAGAGGTGACAATGGCCGTGAAGGCAGAACCAATTACAACGCCTACTGCCATATCCAAAACATTTCCGCGCATAATAAAAGTTTTGAACTCAGCGACCCATCCAGACTTTTTCATGGAATATCCTCCTTTTTACTTCTTCTTTGGAACCAGCTTTTCCTTGCCGCCCATATAGGGACGCAGCACCTCCGGGATCAGGACGGAACCATCCTCCTGCAGGTTGTTCTCCAAAAATGCAATCAGCATTCTGGGAGGTGCAACGCAGGTGTTGTTCAGCGTGTGCGCCAGCTGCATCTTGCCGTTCTCATCCTTGTAACGGATCTTCAGGCGGCGAGCCTGTGCATCCCCCAGGTTAGAGCAGGAGCAGACCTCAAAATATTTCTGCTGGCGGGGGCTCCAAGCCTCAATATCGCAGGACTTTACCTTTAGATCAGCCAGATCACCGGAGCAGCACTCCAGCTGACGTACCGGAATATCCATGGAGCGGAACAGCTCAACAGACAGCTTCCAGAGCTTTTCATACCAGTCCTTGCTCTCTTCCGGCTTGCAGACCACGATCATTTCCTGCTTTTCGAACTGATGGATCCGGTAAACACCGCGCTCCTCAATGCCATGGGAGCCCTTTTCCTTCCGGAAGCAGGGGGAATAGGAGGTCAGGGTCAGCGGCAGCTGCTCAGCGGGAAGGATCTGGTCAATAAAGCGGCCGATCATGGAATGCTCAGAGGTGCCGATCAGATAGAGATCCTCACCTTCGATCTTATACATCATGGCATCCATATCGGTCTGGCTCATAACGCCCTCTACCACGTTGCCGTGAATCATGAAAGGCGGGATCACATAGGTAAAGCCCTTGTCAATCATAAAATCACGGGCATAGGCCAGAACTGCCTCATGAAGACGTGCAATATCTCCCAGCAGATAATAGAACCCGCTGCCGGAAACGCGGCCTGCGGAATCCAGATCGATTCCGTCAAAGCTCTCCATAATATCCGTGTGATAGGGAACCGGATAGTCCGGCACTTTGGGCTCACCAAAGCGCTGTACCTCAACATTATAGCTGTCATCCGGGCCAAGCGGCACGGAGGGATCGATGATATTGGGGATCACCAGCATGATCTTATGGATCTCCGCAGCCAGCTCATCTTCCTTTTTCTCCAGCTCAGCCAGCCGGTCAGCGTCAGCCTTGACCTGTGCCTTGACCTTTTCGGCCTCTTCCAGCTTACTGGGATCCTTCTTGGCCATGCCCATGAGCTTACCGATCTGCTTAGACAGCGTGTTGCGTGCAGTACGAAGCTCCTGTGCCTCAGAAATGGCTGCACGATTCTCAGCGTCCAGTGCAATTACCTGATCCACCAGCGGGAGCTTCTCATCCTGAAACTTCTTTTTAATATTTTCTTTTACAATGTCCGGATTTTCCCGGATAAACTTAATGTCAAGCATGTTTTTCCACCTCGTAATTTATTTGCGGCCCAGAGCCTCCAGCGCATCCATCAGCTGCTGAAGATCCTCCTGTCCGTAGTATTCCAACTGAAAAATACCCTTTTTCTTACCGGGCTGAATGTGTACGCCCCGCCCCAATCGTTTGCTGAGGCTCTTTTCACACTCTTTATAATAGTCTACCCTTAAAATGCTCTCAGGCTCCGGCTCTGTCTGCGGTTTCAGCATTCGTTTGATCAGTGCCTCCGTCTGGCGGACTGACAGCTGCTGCTCCATAATTTTTTGAGCCGCTTCCTTTTGCAATTCTTCTGAGGGCAGGGGAATCAGCGCTCTGGCATGGCCGGCAGACAGGCTGCCATCCTCAACCAGTAATACAATGGCTTTTGGGAGCTTCAGCAGACGCAGCGCATTTGCCACCGCAGGTCTTGATTTTCCAACACTTTTTGCCGCTTCCTCCTGACTCATGCCAAAGCTCGTTATCAGGGCCTCATAGCCCCGTGCTTCTTCCATGGGATTCAGATCTTCTCGCTGCAAATTTTCAATCAGCGTTAGTTCCGCTGCGGTCTGGTCATCCGCCTCGATGATATTTACAGGCACCTCTTTCAGCCCAGCCAATCTGGATGCACGCCACCTGCGTTCGCCAGCAATGATCTGATAGTAGCCGTTTTCCATTTGGCGCACCGCAATTGGCTGAATCAGTCCATGCTCTGAAATGGAAGCCGCCAGTTCTCCCAGAGCTTCTTCATCAAAGTCTCTTCTAGGCTGCGCACGATTGGGTTCCAGCTTTTGAATGGGAAGTACCTGGATCTGCTTCTGTGGCTCTACCGGTGTGACCGGATCTGCAAACAGTGCCCCAAGGCCTTTTCCCAGTCCCTTCTGGCTTGATTTTGCCATAGAACCGCTCCTTTATGGTGATGTCCGCCGACTTTTGATGTTTCACGTGAAACATCTCCATCAGCTTATACTGATTTTTGGATGATTTCCTTTGCCAGATTCATATAGCTCTCAGCGCCACGGCTATACTTATCATAGGATGTAATGGGCATGCCATGGCTTGGCGCCTCACTGAGCCGGACATTTCGAGGAATGACCGTTGCAAACACCTTTCCGGGGAAATGCCTCCGTACCTCCTGTGCTACCTGCATACTGAGGTTGGTACGACCATCATACATGGTAAGCGCTAATCCAAAGATGCCGATATCAGGCTGATAGGTGCGTTTTACTGCTCGAAGTGTCCCCATCAAGTCACTGAGCCCCTCCAGCGCATAATATTCGCATTGTACCGGAACGATGACCTGATCCGCTGCCGTAAGTGCATTTAATGTCAGCAACTCCAGTGACGGCGGACAATCAATGAAAATATAGTCATATTCCTTTTTCAGTGGCTCCAGCTTATCCTTCAGACGAAATTCACGGCGTTCCAGACTGACCAATTCAATGCCGGCACCAGCCAGTGCTGCACCTGAAGGAATCAGGTCACCATACTCCGTATGAATGACAGCATCCTTCGCCGGAACATCATTAATAATGACATCGTAGACAGAACTGGCCACATCGTTCTTTTCGACTCCAAGGCCGGATGTAGCATTGGCCTGCGGGTCAAAGTCACATAGCAGCACCCGTTTTCCCAGCGCCGTCATTGCTGCCGTCAGGCTTACAGCAGTGGTGGTTTTTCCCACACCGCCTTTCTGGTTAACCAGCGACAAGATCATTTTTCCGGCCTCCTTCTCCTGACACACAGCTTTACTGTGCTGTTTTTTAGGCTTTTTTATTATAACAACTACTGTATCACAATGCAAGGGATTTGTCCCCCTGCTCAAAAAGTTTCACGTGAAACATTTCGGGCAGGTTTTCACAGCTCCGCATTTCAGCCTCACAGCGGCTCTCTGCCTTGACCGGACTACATTCTTTTGATAAAATAATAGGAAAGGAGCGATGCAGCATGGAACTTTCTCTACTCTATTACTTCAAAACCGTTGCAGAGCAGGAGAATATCACAAAAGCAGCCGAATTGCTGTATATCTCACAGCCGGCCCTCAGCAAAGCCATCGCAAAGCTGGAAAAAAGTCTGGATGTTACACTGTTTGAACGCAGGAAGGGACGAATCAGTTTATCAGCCATGGGGCGGGTCTACTACGAATATGTGTCCTCGGCATTTCAGGTATTGGAAAGCGGCGAAAAAAAGCTGGAAGAAATGAAGCAAACCTCTGCAGAAACCGTTTCCATTGCTTCTCCCGTGGCCGGAGTATTGCAGGAGCTGATCTACAATTTTTTGCTCTCTGGCGATTTAATTCAAATCAATCAGTATTTCTATGAGGAGCACATTCTGGAAAGCGAGCTGCTTTCCGGAAAACTGGATTTTGCCGTAACCCCGGTTACAATTGAAAACAGTGAAATTGAACAGATCAAGCTCATGGAGGAAGAAGTATTCATTGTACTCAGTCAAGATCATCCGCTGGCAAAAAAGCAATATATCAAGCTGGCTGATCTCAAGAATAACTACTTTCTGGTAGATGAAGCAAGCTTTGACCAGAAAATCGTGTGTGTTCTTTGCGGAATTGCCGGCTTTGAGCCTAAAATTCTGCTGCACAGCAATGAAGGTGATCTGATCGATGATGCACTGCGGAGCAATTTAGGGGTTGCACTGGTTCCCGCTAACCTGATCTACCGAAAAAATATGAATCGACTGGCCATTCTCCGTTCCACTGATGTGGAACTGGTGCGACTTCTGTCCATTGCAAAGCGGAGAGACCGTATTTTCCCCGCCAACACCGCCCGGCTCTATCATTATACCATTCATTACTTTGAGCAATTAGGGAGAGAACTCAGCGAATACTTTGACGGTCTTTTCCCGGAGATTCCTATGGAGGATCGAAAGCGGCTTGGAATCAACAATCTGAAAGAGTAATTGATTTATCTATATAAATAGATAGAAATCTAAAACCATAGAATTGAGGCATAATTATGGATTCATTGATTTGCGGCATTCATCACGCCGCGTTAAAATGCGGAAGTATAGAAAAATTTGAGGAAACCCTTTCTTTCTATCAGAATGTACTGGGCCTCAAGCTGGTTCGGAGTTGGGGTGAGGGGCTGAATGCAGGCGCCATGCTTTCTACAGGAGACAGTCTCTTGGAGATCTTTGCAGGCGGAGACCTTCTTCCACAGGGAACCATCCATCATTTTGCTCTGCGCACCACCAACACCGATGCCTGTGTCACCGCCGTGCGGCAGGCGGGTTATCCCATTACGGTTGAACCGAAAGAAATTGTAATCGCCTCTGAGCCGCCATTTCCCGCACGAATTGCGTTTTGTCAGGGTCCCCTTGGCGAAGTGATTGAGTTTTTTCAGGAGCGTTGAAGCAAATACGATGATAATTGCAACCATGAATCATGAAACGGTGGAAGCCGTGGCGCAATTGGAATCCCAATGTTTCTCCACGCCATGGAGCCATGGGGATTTGATCCATGAATTGGACAATCCATGGGCCATCTGGCTTACTGCCACCGAAAACGACAAGCTGGCAGGATATCTGGGTATTCAATACGGGCCAGACGGCGCAGACATCATGTCCATCGCCACAGAACCAGCCTTTCGGGGAAAGGGCGTTGCAAAACTGCTGCTGCAAGAAATGGAACAGCGGCTGATTGCGCTGTCCCTGCAATGGATCACATTGGAGGTGCGCCCTTCCAATGCCTCCGCACTGGCGCTTTATAAGAGTCTGGGTTTTCAACAGGTTGGCAGACGGCCCCGTTACTATCAAAAACCCACAGAGGACGCCCTGCTGCTGACAAAATATTTTAAGGAGGAACCCACATGCTGATTTTGGGAATCGAGAGCTCTTGTGATGAAACAGCCCTTTCCGTGTCACGGGACGGACGTGAGATACTGTCAAACTGCGTTTTGAGTCAGATCGATATGCACACCATCTATGGAGGTGTTGTGCCGGAAATTGCATCCAGAAAGCATATTGAAGCCATTACCGGTCTTGCAGATGAAGCAATCAAACAGGCTGGCATTACCAAGGCTGATTTGGATGCCATCGCCGTTACCTATGCACCGGGTCTCATCGGTGCGCTCCTGGTGGGTGTAAACTTTGCAAAAGCCGCCGCATTGGCACTGAATATTCCAATTATTCCGGTGCATCATATTCGTGGCCATATCGCTGCAAACTATATTGCATTTCCGGAATTGGAACCGCCCTTTGTATGCCTCAGTGTCTCCGGCGGAAATACGCTGATTCTGGATGTACGGGATTACACCGATACCCGAATCATGGGTTCCAGCCGGGATGACGCAGCAGGGGAGTGCTTTGACAAGGTTGCCCGTGTCCTCGGTATGCCCTATCCCGGTGGAAAAGCACTGGACGATAAAAGCAAAACAGGGGATCCCTCTGCCTACCATTTGCCCCGTTCCAAAGTGGATGGCGCTCCACTGGACATGAGCTTTTCCGGTCTGAAAACCGCCGCATTGAATATCATTCACAATGCCCAGCAAAAGGGGGAGGAACTGAATATTCCCGATCTCTGTGCCAGCTTTGTCTCCGCAGTACAGGATACATTGGTTCCCAGAACCATGGAAGCACTGAAGATCACCGGCTATCAAAAGCTTGCCATTGCCGGGGGTGTTGCAGCCAATTCCCACATTCGCAGTGCCTTTGAACGGGAGTGCAAAGCCTGCGGCGCATCCCTTTACATGCCGCCTTTAAGCCTTTGCGGCGATAACGGTGCCATGATTGCCTGCCAAGGCTACTATGAGTATTTGGCTGGGCACATTGTCGGTCAGGAGCTCAATGCCATTGCATCGCTCTCCGCAGAAAAAGGCAGCTACCATTTTGCGCCTGCGTTTTAATTATCCACATTATTCCATTTATTTAGTAGATTACATGGAAAATCACGTTGTATGAAGGAAAATATTCTTGAAATTTGGTATTATTTTACTTGACAAGAAAAATTTCAGTTTTTTATGTCAACTAAACTTATCCCCACACTGGTGTAAAACTATTGTGGATAATACTGTGGATAATCTGGAAAACCCCATAATAACCGGTGGAATTCATGGGGATAACTGTGGATAACTCTGTGGAAACTGTGGATAACTTTTGCACAACCCCTTTCTTGTATAATTTATGTAAACAAAATGCGATTCTACTTTAAAAAGTTTTCCACAGGCATTCTGCATTATTAGAATCTTTCACCTTCATTTCCAGCAAATTTATGATCCGGGGTTGACGTGAAACCCGATTCATGGTAGAATAGTCAAGCTAAATTGCTGATGTGGCTCAATGGCAGAGCATCTCACTCGTAATGAGAAGGTTGTGGGTTCGATTCCCACCATCAGCTCCATCCCCATGGAACCATGTTCCATGGGGATTTCTTTTTATTTAACATCCTCAGGCGGAATGAATCTGCCCTGTGACCGAAAGGAATGCCTGTGGTATGGGGACTCGGCTACGCCGCGATTCACGACGAACCCGCTGCTTCATTTTTATCTTGACATTTTAAAGTATCTTTGCTTAAATGTTAGTATTATTTTGAAACTCTTTTCTAAAAGCGAGGATTCCTGCTGAATAATTCATTGTTATATTGTTAGGAAATATCATCATGAAAAGAGGGAGAAATTCATGTCATGTGAAAATCAAAGACCCTGCACCTGTCGCAATATTAACTGTAAGAATCACGGCCGCTGCTGCGCCTGTGTTGCAACCCATCGGGAACGTGGCAATCTTCCATTCTGTCTCTATACCCCCGAACAAATTGCAGAAATGGAACGAAATCGCCCGAAAATGCCGCCACCAGATCATCACTAAACATTCCGCAAGCAGGAGGATCGCACATGGAACAGGATCTTACACAAGGATCAATATCAAAAGTCTTACTCAGGTTTGTGCTGCCGTTTTTAGGCGCATCCATTTTACAATTTCTTTACTCGGTCGTCGACATGATGATTGTAGGGCAATTTGCTGATGCCGCAGCCATTTCAGCCGTTAACACCTCCGGGCAAATCATGCAGCTCATCACCGGCCTGATTTCCGGAATCGCCACTGGCGGCACCGTTTTAATCGGGCAGCACGTAGGGGCAAAACGCTATCCCTCCGTCAGTTCCGTGGCGCAGGCGCTTCTGGCGCTTTGCCTGGGACTTGGCGTTCTGCTCACAGCGGTCTTTCTCGCCGGGAACCATTTCATCATCTCCATCATGCAGGTTCCGGCAGCGGCAGTCCTACCGGCTCAGGATTATTTGCGCATTACCAGCCTAGGGATTCTTTTTATCGCCGGATATAACGGTATTTCCGCAATTCTCCGGGGTTTGGGAGATTCCAAACGCCCCATGTATTTTGTGGGCTGCTCCTGTATCCTCAACATTTTTGGAGACTTGCTGCTGGTTGGCGGATTCCGAATGGGCGCCGCCGGTGCCGCACTGGCAACCATGCTTTCTCAAGCAGTTGCCTGTATTCTGGCTCTGCTGTTTCTCCTTCGCGGAACGTTGCCGTTCCCATTTTCCTGCAATCCTCGGAAGGCACAGCCTGCGATCATGGGGCAGGTGCTCCACCTTGGCATTCCCCTGGCTGCACAGGATGTGCTGGTGAATCTCTCCTTCGTCATGATTACGGCCATTGTCAACCACATGGGGCTGACCCAATCCGCCGCAGTGGGCGTGGTAGAGCGAATTATTGGCTTTGGTATGCTGATTCCCATCGCCTTCCTCTCGGCGCTGTCCGCATTCACGGCGCAAAATGTAGGCGCCTGTGAGCTGGAGCGGACAAAATCCGGCCTGAAGCTCTCGATTTTGCTTTGCCTCATTGTGACTGGAATCTTTACCGGATTGATCGAATGCTTCCCCGAAGCTGTCTCCAGACTGTTTACCAGTGACCGCGCCGTTGTGTCCAACTGCATTCTCTATCTGCGCACCTATTCGCTGGATATTCTAATGGTATCCTTCGTATTTTGCTTCAACGGATTTTTCTCCGGCTATGGAAAGACCACCTTTACTATGCTCAACTGTGTTCTTTCCACGTTTTTGGTTCGGGTACCGCTGGTTTATTTGTTCAGCATCCTTCCGAATACCAGTTTACTGCTCATTGGTATCGCCGCGCCAACAGCCTCTTTGGTTCAAATCGTTATGCAGCTAATTTACTATCGTGCAGGAAACTGGAAACACATAAAATTGGCTCCATAAACGCAGTAATATATGTTGTGATTACGATATGCCGCTTAATTGGATCAATTGAGTTCAAATGAGTGATATCTATTTTGTACTGCATGCCCAGAAAAGGTTCCGAGTTTTCATAAATTCGGAGCCCTTTCTCTTTGTCTTTATTATAAAAACAGTTCTACGTCAATAGTTGGTGGAAATCAATAAAGTAAGATTCTATGCCCGAAGCCACGTGTCCGAGATACATTCTTCTGCATCCTCCGGGGAGCATAAAATTTTGTAGGCCACAACATTACAGTAGCTCCCATACTTTTTATCACTTTCCTGAATTGCCTGCTCTGACCGTTCAAAATACAAGGCAGTGATTTTGTCATCCTCCTTGATGGTACCTCCTGGAGGGCTAGAAAATCAGCGCTTCGACTGTATTGACGTAATCATAGTCGAAAGGTCTCAATCCGACAAGTGGTTTTGAATTTTTTAACGGAGTACCTATCCGACAGGCACCCCAAAACCGAATCGTTATCATGTTTATCCTCTACCGAGTGATAAAGAAAGCACGGGGAGTTTACCTGTAAATACAGTGGATGCATATATCAGAAACGGTTCCGAATTGATCAATCCGGAACCGTTTCTCGTGTCTTCATTCAAAAAAACAGAGTCTGCCTTTCCTTTGAAGCTGACTTAAATTGTGCACATTCCATTATTGCTTTTTGTTGGTTCGTCCTACTAAATAGTCAATGGTAACATTATAGAAGTCTGCCAGTATTATAAGGTAATCAATTGGAATGGTGCGAATGCCTTTTTCATACCGCCGATATACTTCGCGTTTGCAGCCCAATTTATCCGCAATTTCCTGTTGGGTCAAATCATGATCGATTCGTAGATCTTCCAGCCGTTGAAACAGCATAGCCTCACCTCTTGACTATGCTATCATTCAGTGGCATAATATATTCGATATTGCTACCATACAGTAGTATTCTAATTTGTATTTTATGCTGGAATAATTGCTTTTCAAAAATCATTGCATGAACAGGTTCGATCGTTTTTTACCTTCAGATTTCTCCAGCGCAAACAAAATAATTTGCGAGATGGTCTCTGCATAAAGCAGGGATCATCTTTTTATTCAGCGACACGACCACCTTGCAGTTATCACATGTCGTCTGCTCATTCATGCTTTCGCTTCGTCTTTTCGTCCCTTGACAATACTACCATTTGGTGGCATAATATATTTTGTTTTGCTACCATATGGTGGTATTCTGTTCTATGTTTTAATTGCTGTTTTCTCGTTTTTTCAGAACAAATTGAATTTTCAGCCATGAATCATCAGAACACAAACTTTTCAAAAAGGGGCGACAGAAAAATATGAAGAAAACAATTTGCCGGATCATTTCCGGCTTGTTGGTCGCTGTCATCGCATTGGCGGCTATGGCGGTTCCTGCTATGGCGGCCGATGACTTTGTTGATGTTCCATCCAATGCATGGTATTTTGATACCGTGGAATTTGCGGCTGCACACGATCTGGTAAACGGTACATCCGAAACGACATTCTCTCCAAACAGCAATATTTCCAGAGCACAATTTGTCACTATTCTTTACCGTGCTTTTGGTGCAAACGAAGTAATCAATCCCAGCTGGGAATTTTCCGATGTTCCTGCCTCCAGCTATTATCGTGATGCTGTTTATTGGGGACTCAACTATGGTATTGTTTACGGCACTGGTAAGTATACTTTCTCTCCCAAGAAGGACATTACCCGGCAGGAAGCAGTTGTAATGCTTGGGAGAACAATCACACAGCTGTCCATCAACATTGTAGATGCCGATAACCCGACTTTGGAATTCTCAGATGCAGACATAATTGCAGACTGGGCAATGGATTCTGTTGACCTGATGCGGCAAAAGGCCCTGATTACTGGCTATACCGATGGTACATTTCGCCCCAAAAAGAACATGACAAGAGCCGAAGGTACAACGGTACTGGTTCGGTTTGTGCAGGCAGCTACCGAGCCGCCGGAACGTCCAAAGGATATCGATCAGATTCACTTTATTAGCCTGCATGGTGCAGCCAGTGATTCTACGCTCGTAGAAAGTCAAGGGAAGTATATGCTGGTGGACGCTGGAAACCCGGATGCATCTGTTGGCGGAAATTACGCCGTTGAAGACAATCGTTACAATGGTGACGCTGTTGTTTCCTATCTTCGCAGCATCGGTGTGACCCATCTTGATTATCTGGTCATGACCCATAACCATTCCGATCATATCGGCGGCGTTCCGCTTCTTTGTAAAAACGGATTTGTTGATTCCAATACCACCGTATATTATCGCACCAACAAACGTACCGATGAAGACACCCAAACAGACTATCAAAATGTGGAATATCTCACTGCTGCACTTGATAGCTTAGAGTCTGTAAATGCCAATATCATCAGCCTCTTGGACACCAATACTACCGAATTGTCCTTCGATATGGGTAATTTCCATATTGATTTCAGAAATCTGGATGAAGACCATGATGGTAAAGTTGATTTTTGCACAGAAGATGAAAATAGAAATTCCATTGTTCTGAAAATCACAAAGGGTGATTTTTCCGCGCTCTTGGCCGCTGACCTCGATCTGGCTGGTGAAAAAAAACTTTTGGAAAACGGTGACCTGTCAGACATCGACATTCTTAAATTAAGCCATCACGGCTACAACACCTCTAATTCCTTCTACTGGCTCGACACAATTCATCCATCTGCAACGGTTTTGACAAGAGACCAATGGTATACCGGAGAAAATGACGGTATGGTGTCTTACGCTTGTCTCAAGGATAAAAGGATCCCCGTATACGCTTGTGATAGTCAGAAAAAGGCAATCATTGTTGATATTCAGGATGATAACTATACAATATATGATATTAACAACTTGTTTTCCAAAGTAGCAGCAGCCGAGCTTACACAGCCAATTGCAGATGGTTTTTATTATTGGTCTGAAAAATTTATTGGCGAGAAAAATGCTGTAAAAATTGAAGATGGAAAAATGGTTAAGGACGATTCTCGTACGAATGACGCTGGTGAAACCTATCACTTCGATCACAATGGCATTGGCACTATGCAATAAGACTCTCAACCTTCTACTATAGGAAGGCGGCTTCGCATCTGCGAAGCCGCCTTTTCCTTTACATAACAACAATTTTTCTTGTGTATCACATAGAAAAAAGGACTGCTGCATCTGTACTCCTGCAGCAGTCCTTTTTATCAATTTTCAGATTTCTGTCCTTCTCAGCGATAAGCCTTATCCATTGAAAACCCACGGCCACTGACCTCGCTGACTCGGCTCACTACCACAAAGCTCTCGGGATCAATTTCCCGGATCAGCTTTTCCAGCCTCGGCAGCTCCCGATTGGAGATCACACTGAACACCAGTTCTGTATCTCTCTGCAAATATCCGCCTTTTGCATGGATAATGGTAACGCCCCGATCCAACTCCGACAGAATTTTCTCTCTGATTTCATCAGCTTTTAGACTGACCACCTTAACCTCTGTTTTAGAAGTTCCCGTCAGGATCAATCGATCCAATACCACCGTATAAATCAGTACAAGCACAATGCCATACAAGGCCATATCCATACTGTTATAGGGAATCTGTATCAGTAGAATACAGAAGTCAAAAACATATAGAGACACCGAAACAGGGATTTTCAAATACCGTTCCAGAATCAACGGGGGGATATCCATTCCGCCGCTGGACGCTCCCGCACGAATGATGATACTGAGCGAAAGCCCAATTCCAAGTCCGGAGAACAGCACATTCAAAAAGATATCCTGGGTCAGCACCATATCCCCCAGCAGGTGCTCCAACACCCGCAGAGAAAGCGGATAGGCAAAGGTACTGATCACTGTTGTAATAGCAAACTGCTTTCCCAGCAGCAAAAGCCCCATCAAAAGCATTGCAACACCAAAAATCAGCACAGTCAGAGAGACGGAAATTCCCCAATAGTGATTCATGGCCAGTGCAATTCCGGTGGTTCCGCCGGTAATCAGTCCAGATGGAATCAGAAAAAGCCTTGCAGTCAGCGCATAAAGCACGTTTCCGGCAATCACACATACACCCGAGGCACATGCACGAACTATTTTGTTTCCATTGTGCACACAAAAACGCTCCTTATGTGATTATTTTTCATTTTCCAGCGGAACCTTGATATAACCCCGCAGATCCTTGATCAGTGCTTCGGGCATCTGGTCCCCATTGGCTGCTGTACCGATTTTTCCAGAGCCCTCAGCGGTGCCCATCATCAGGCCAATGGCGCCCTGATAGGCCCCAGAGCCGCCCACGATCACATTGACCAGTACATCACGGCGCTCACCTTCCTGATCCAGCGGCAGCTCAATGGAGCCCTTACCGCGAACCGCAAAGATACCGTCCCATGCGTAAATATCGCCGTCTTCCATATGATAGACGCAGAACAGAGAGGTATCATAGGTCTTCTGCCAATATTCACTGAAATAGTTTTCCAGAGGGTATTCCTTTGCCTCATCGAACCCGGTTCCGCAGTAGTAGCGGCTGGGTCCAAAGGGGTGGAACCAGCCCACGCCGCCATGCTCTGTGGTGCCGCTGGTCCAAGTTTCCGTCTGGGCATAGCCCGCCTGATATTTCATCTGCACTTCATAGCAGCGGTATTTATTTTTACTTCCCCATGTTGCCATAAATAAAACTCCTTTCAGAATGTTCCAAGGTTGTGGCAAGCCACAAAGTGATTCGGTGAAACCTCTTTCAGCTCCGGCTGCGACTTTGTACATGCCTCCGTAGCATGGGGACACCGATCTGCAAATCGACATCCGGGCTTTGGATTCACCGGTGAGGTGATTTCCCCCTGAAGGATCACCTGCGCAGCAGGCTGATCGATCACCGGCAGAGGGATTGCGGAGAGCAGACCCTGTGTATAGGGATGCAAGGGATGCTCAAACAGCTCCTCAGCACTGCTTTTTTCCACCACGGTGCCCACATACATGACCATAATATCGTCAGAAATATAGCGAACCACTGAGAGATCATGGGTAATAAACATATATGCAAGACCGTTTTGCTCCTGCAGATCCTGCAATAGATTCAGAATCTGTGCCTGAATGGAAACATCCAGTGCAGATACCGGCTCATCGCATACGATAAACTGCGGGTTCATGGCCAGTGCCCGGGCAATTCCGATTCTCTGACGGCGGCCACCGTCCAATTCATGGGGATAAGCATAGGCCAGCCGATGCGCCAAGCCCACCGTATCCATTAGCTCCAAAACCCGCTGATGAAGCTCTTCCTGATTTTTGCAAGCCTTATAGACTCTCAGAGGCTCTGCGATCAGATCAAAGACGCAGAAACGTGGATTCAATGAAGAATAAGGATCCTGGAACACCAGCTGCATATCCCGATACAGATGCTTCTGCTCCCGGCTGGAAAGGCCCACAATGCTCTTTCCATGGAACAGGATCTCACCCTCTGTGGCTGGAGCCAAACCGAGAATGGTACGACCCAGCGTTGATTTTCCGCAGCCAGACTCTCCAACCACACCCAGCGTTTTTCCGGCGTCAATGGTAAAGGAAACATCATCTACCGCATGGAGCATACCACCAGGCGTCTTAAAATACTTTTTCAGGTGCTGAACATCCAGAAGATGTGTAGACTCACTCATGCCTTTGCCCCCTTTTCATTTCCGATCCCCGGCGTATGGCACTTTACAAAGTGTCCGGGAGATACTTCTACAGACGCCGGCACTGCGCTCCGACACGCATCTGTCGCATAGGGACATCTGGTGTGGAACTTACAGCCTTCCGGCAAATTCATGGGATCCGGCATCAGACCCGCAATGGGCTGGAGCCGCCGTGCGGCATTGACCGATGGCAGCGAGCGAAACAGCCCGTTGGTATAGGGATGCTGTGGGGAAAGGAAGATATCCCGAAGGGTTCCGGATTCCACAATTTCACCGGCGTACATGATTGCAACCTTATTACAAACCTGCGCTACAACACCAAGGTCATGGGTAATAAGGATCATTGTCGTGTCGAACTGCTCTTTGAGCTGTGCCATCATATGGAGCACCTGTGCCTGAATGGTAACATCCAGTGCCGTGGTAGGCTCATCGGCAATCAGCAGCTGGGGATTACAGGCCAGTGCAATGGCAATCACAACACGCTGTTTCATACCGCCGGAGAACTGATGTGGATAATCACTGCCCCGGGAAGCGGGGATACCTACCGTTTCCAGCATTTTAAGTGCCCGGCTCAGTGCCTCCTTTTTGGAGCACTTTGCGTGAAGCCGAATGACCTCTGCAATCTGATCATCCACTCGAAGCACAGGGTTCAGGGCCGTCATGGGATCCTGGAAGATCATTGCGATCTGCTCACCCCGGATCTTCCGCATTTCCGCTTCCGAGACTTCCAGCAGATTTTTCCCGCGGAACAGGATCTCACCGCCCACATACTTTCCGGGTGGGTCCGAGATCAGCCGCATGATGCCAAGGGCAGTAGTCGTTTTGCCTGCGCCGGTTTCTCCCACCAATCCCAGTGTATCTCCCTCTTCCAGAGAGAGATTGACACCATTGACTGCTTTTGCGCAGCCATCATCTGTCTGGAACTGAATCTCCAGATCCTTGATATCAAGAATACTCATTGTGCTGTCCCTCCTTTAGCGCTTCAGCCGGGGATCCAGAGCATCCCGGAGGCCATCACCAAACAGATTAAAGCCAAACAGCGTCAGAATAATTGCAATGCCCGGGAATACCACCATGGGCCAGAACTGCATGATGTACTGCCGTCCAACGGAGAGCATCGAGCCCCATTCCGGTGTTGGAGGCCGAACGCCCAGACCAATAAAGCTCAGGCCGGAGATCGAGAGGATACAATCTCCCAGCTTCAATGTGGAGTCTACAATAATAGGCGAAATGGTGTTGGGCACGATATGCCGCAGCATAATGCGGAGATTTCCCGCACCGGAGAGCCGTGCCGCCTCTACATATTCCTGCCCCCGTATGGACATGACCTGTGCCCGCATGATTCGGGCATAGCTTGGAATATAGCCGATTGCCAATGCAATGGCCGTTTTTTCCACACCGGTACCCAACGCCGCTGAAATACATATTGCCAGCAGGAAGGGGGGAACCGCCTGAAGAATATCTACCAGACGCATGATGATGCTGTCGGATTTTCCGCTGAAATAGCCTGCCGCAACACCCAGCATCCCTCCAACGATCAGCGAGCTGATAATCGCCATCACTGCAACCAGCAGAGAGATCCGTCCGCCAAAGATGATTCGGCTCAAAAGATCCCGGCCATATTCGTCTGTGCCCAACAGATGATCCTTGGAAGGATATGCAAATACGTTGTCATAGTCCTGTGCCGCATAATCATAGGGTGCGATCAGCGGAGCAAATACAGCGCTGAATACCAGCAGGATCACAAGGATCATACCAAACACTGCCAGCTTATTGCGGAACAGCCGCTTCATAATATCGCCCAACTGGCTGTGCTTCTTTTCCAGATCGGTAGTCTGATTTTTCTTCACGACTGCACCTCCGCTTCTACACGCTTTTTGCGGTCTTTTTTCTTTCCACTGGTGTACATGGACATGATTCTGGGATCCACAAAGCCGTAGATCACATCTACCACCAGATTAATGAGACAGATCAGAATCGACAGCACCAGTACGCAACCCTGAATAATGGGATAGTCCTGATTGCTCACAGCAGTGGTAACCAGGGAGCCAATGCCGGGAATGGAGAAAATGCTCTCAATAACCACGGAACCGGCCACAGTTCCGCCCAGCATAATTCCCACAAAGGTGATGATCGGAAGCAGCGCATTGCGGAGCGCATGCTTAAAGATGACCACCTTTTCTGACAGGCCCTTAGAGCGTGCTGTACGAATGTAATCCTGCCGAACCACATCCAGCATGGTCGAGCGGGTAAACCGCAGTACCGATGCCACAGGGGGCAGGCCAATGGTGATTGCAGGAAGGATCCAATATTTTGCGCTGGCCGCCGCAATGGATGGCATGGACGCCGGCAGCCATTGGAGGCGCAACGCAAAAATGATAATCAGCATTAAGCCCAGCCAGAAGCTTGGCATGGACGCCATGATCAGAGATAACACTGTCGCAATATAATCTCCGATGGAATACTGTTTCACTGCCGCCAATATTCCAAGTGGAACGCCCAGCACCACCGTAATTACAATGCCGGTAAGGCCCAGCCGCAGTGTTACAGGAAGCCGCTCGAGAATTTCCGTGTTGACGGAACGGTTGCTTTTATAGGATGTGCCCAGATCAAACCGGGTCACGACCCCTACCACATAGTCGGCAAACTGAACCAGAAACGGACGGTCTAATCCCAACTCTTCTTTTTTGGCCTCATACTGCTCCTCTGTATAACGGTTTCCCAGCGCAGCCATGGCAGGATCTCCGGGCGCCATACGCATTACAGAAAATACAATCAGCAAAACACCCAGTACCACCGGTATAATTGCCAGCAGCCGCTTCAGAATAAATCTGAGCATATGACTTTTTCCTCCTTTTGTGCAGAAAATCTGCCCATTTGAATCAATATGGCGGACATTCGTCCGCCATATTGACCAAGATTTCCGAAAACTCAGCTATTGAAGGTCACATAACGCAGATCCGGGCAGGTCGCATCGAATGCATAGTAAGAGTCAGCATTGATCCGATCACCAAGGCCGGTTGCAACCATCTTTTCTGCCACAGGGATCCAGCGATAGAGATTATACATATAATCCTGTACCTCGCCATAGATTTCCTGACGCTTTGCCTCGTCACTGGTGGATTTCCCCTCACGGATCAGCTTGTTAAACTCTTCATCCTGAAGGGCCATGCAGGCATTGGTGCATTCCGCAGCGCCAAAGGAGTAGAGGATGGCAGGGTCAAAGCAGTTCTCCGTGAACTCCGCCAGAGAGAAGTCCAGATCACCGTTCATAAAGTAGGAAATGGCAGTTGCAAAATCATAGCCCTCAACAGAGAGGTTGATGCCAACCTCCTTCAGCATGGACTGTGCCGCTTCGCACATCTTATCGTTGACATCACTCTGTACATAGACGATTTTCAGGTTAATATCGCCGTCCTGATAGCCTGCATCCGCAAGGATCTGCTTGGAGAGTTCAGGATCATAGGAGTAAGCGCCGACATTCTTATAGAACTTGGTGGTCTCGGGAACCGTAGAGGTGGCAGGCTTGCCCAACTCGCCTAGAGAGATCTTGGTCAGCTGCTCAACATTCAGCGCATGGGCAACCGCCTCTCGAACATTGATATCCTGGAATACGTCTACATACTCCGGCATGGTAAACAGAATCATATCACCGGAGGGAACGATCTTGCACTGACCCTTGGCTTCGCCATTTTCCAGACGCTTTGCATTGTTGTCAGAGAGGCCAACTGCAATATCAATGGCGCCGGTCTCCAGATCGATCATCATTGTGGTCTCTTCTGCATAGTAGCGAATGGTGATCTCTTCTGCGGCAGGCTTATCGCCCCAGTAATCCTCGTTGCGCTTAAAGGTTGCATAGGAGCCGGATACATTCTCTACACAGGTGTAGGGGCCGGTACCCACAGGGGAGTTCCAGATTTCGTCCTCGGTCATCTGACCAAGCTTCTGGCTCACAACGGAGGACCAGCGGAAGGAAACCATACGGTCGATGAACAGTACATCAGGCTCCTTGAGCTTAATGGTCAGCTTCATGCCGTCCACAGAGCAGTTGTCAAAATCAATGTTGTCATAACCGGTATCTGCCGCATAGGTGGCAGAACCCTCGGTGAAATGACGGAAGGTATACAGCACGTCCTCTGGTGTCAGAGGATCTCCATTGGAGAACTTTACACCGTCCCGGATGGTAAGTACCACGGTGGTATCATCCGTCCACTCCCAATCGGTGGCCAGACATGGCTGAAGCTGTCCATTTACATCCATACGCACCACAGTGTCATAGACAAGGGACATACCAATTGGAGAGCCCTGAGACTCAGCCGGATCAAAGCCAGCGGAATCTGCCATCATACCCACGGTCAGCGTATTTCCGGAGGAAGCCGCTGCTTCTGTGACGCTCTTGGCAGCAGATTCAGTTGTATCACTGTTGCCACCACCGCACGCGGTGAGGGTTCCCAGCAGCATAGACGCAGCCAACAGGGAGGACAATATTTTCTTTGCCATCTTCATTTTTTTCTAACCTCTCTTTTCTTAGAAGTAAATTTATGCGATCCGGAAATGCTCCACACCCGGTTTCCGCCACTAAAAAAGAACTATACCATTTTGATTTTTATAAACCAATTATACTGAAATATGAAAATTTCGTCAATAAAAAATATAAAAATAACGAATTAATATACCTTTTGCTATCATTTTTTGTGGAATACTTGCAAAAATGCAGAAATATTGCTATATTGAACGAAAAGGAGTATACCAATTTGATTGGAGGAGATTCATTTGACCTTTGAACTCAACGGAAGTAAGCCAATTTACAAGCAATTGATGGATGAAATTCTCAAAAAGATTCGTTCCGGCGAGTTGAGCCCCGGAGAAAAACTCCCTACAGAGCGGGAATTGGCACAGCAGCTGTATGTTTCCCGGGGCACTATTAAAAAGGCCTACAAAGAACTTGCCGACAACAACATCATCGAGATCATTCAGGGCAGTGGTACCTACGTCTATGCAGAAAAGAAGCTCTATGATGGCGGTATGCGGAAGCAGGCAACCAATATGATCAACAGTCTGCTGGACCGATTGGAATTTTGGGACTTTCCCATGGAAGAAATAGAAACGCTAATTCATATGTGCGTTATCCATCGGACCCGTACCAACCGTCCTGTCCGGTGTGCAATGATCGACTGCAATTCGGAATCGCTGGGCATTTTCAAGCGTCAGCTATCCTATCTCCCGGACATTACCCTGTCCGCAATTTTGGTAGACAGTGTGATCATGGATGATGCACCGGATGCACTTCTGGCAGATTATGACTTGATTTTTACCACAGAGACCCATTATGGTCAGGTAACAGAATGCCTGAAAACCAGCCATGAGAATCTCTTTCCTGTCTCGGAAGCACTGAGTCAGCAATGCATTATTAGCATTTCCACTTTGCCGCAAAATGCCTCCATCGGTATCGTCACTTCCAGCAATAAATTTGCAAACCTGATTTGTGAGGAAATGGAGCGGTTTTGTGCGCTTCCCAGTCCGCTCTCCATACACTTTGATGTGGATGTTGACTCCATTCTGCAATTTATGCAAAAATATGACACGATTATTATCTCACCCAACTCAGCCATTCTGGAGCCGGGCTTTTCCGACAGTCGGCTGCAAAGCTTTTATGACAGGGGAGGACGTCTGATTTCCTTTGACTATATGATTGACCGAGGCTCTCTGATCCATATCGAAGAGCTGGTTTCCCGTATTTTACGGGATAAGTACGCATGATCAGATACATTCAAATGAAAGCGCATAGTATATCCAATTTTTGCC
Organism: uncultured Oscillospiraceae bacterium; assembly: GCA_959607825.1. GTDB lineage: Bacteria > Bacillota > Clostridia > Oscillospirales > Oscillospiraceae > HGM13006. The sequence goes on from CAUHNW010000005.1 coordinate 137,960, forward strand.
TCAGATATTCCATCCACTGCACTTTAGATCCACATGGGTATTGTCCTTCATGATGCATCCCTCCTGAATCAGCAGCATTGCCTGCTCCGGCCACGCCGGTGCAATGCGCCCAGCATGATTGACGACCCGATGACAGGGATAAGTACCATAATATTCAGCATGAGATAATACTCTGGCTACCAGCCGTGCATTTTTCTCTTTGCCAATGAGCTTTGCAATTTGACCATAGGTGGCCGCAGTTCCACACGGAATTTCCTCCACCACGGACAAAACTGCATAGGCAAACGCATCATTCATGGATGAATGCTCTTTCATGGAAGTTCACTCCATTTCAATCCATTTGCTGACCACATTAATATATCACATTAAAGTACGATAATAAAGTAAGAAACGAGAGAATCTCATAGTATTTTTTGGATTTCTGTTATTCTTCCTCAATATTTTACCATAAAATGTATTCACAAAAGGTTCACGGATTTTTAGCACTCTCGGCTTGACAGTGCTAAAAATGGTGCTATAATGAAATTGAACTTAAGGAGAGGGTTCCGGAAGGAAACCGGATCTGGCGTTCAAAACAACATCATGACAACAAAGTTCACAGCTGTAGATTCAGATTCCACAGCAGGGAACCGAATGAATATATTGGAGGAATGACTTATGATGCCCAGTATTTTTGCAGAAGATCTTTTTGATAATATGTTTGATATGGATGCCATGTTTGGCCGTAAAAATCCCCTCTATGGCAAGCATGCCAAGAACCTCATGAAGACTGATATCCGTGAGACAGACAAGACCTACGAGTTGGATATTGATCTGCCGGGCTTTAAGAAGGACGAGATTCAGGTTGAGCTGGAAAACGGCTATCTGACCATCCGCGCAGAAAAAGGTCTGGATAAAGACGAGCAGGATCAAAAGGGCCGTTACATCCGTCAGGAGCGCTATGCCGGCGCCATGAGCCGCAGCTTCTATGTAGGTACTGCCGTAACCGTAGAGGATATGGCTGCAAAGTTTGAAAACGGTATTTTGCAGATCACGGTTCCCAAGGAGCCCAAAAAGGAGCTGCCTCGTAAAAATACGCTGGCCATTGAATAACAATTGACCAATTTTCATCTATTTTCTCTCCCTGAACAGGCTGCCATTTGGCGGCCTGTTTGCATGTTATAGATTATTTTTTTCATATCATTCCGGCAGCATTGGCTTTTCTATGGATATTTTCTCTTTTTTGTGCATTGCCTTAAAATAACACTTGCAAAACATATGAAGCATCTGTATAATAGGGAGGATTATGTAGAAAAAGGAGGAGTTACACATGAATCAGGACGCGATTTACGATGCTCGCCAGCTGGGCGTTCCCAAAATGCTTCTGCTGGGTCTGCAGCATATGTTCGCCATGTTTGGCGCAACGATTCTCGTCCCCGCTATCACCGGTCTTTCCATTTCCGCAACGCTGCTGTTTGCAGGTCTGGGCACACTGTTGTTCCACCTGATCACCGGCAGAAAGGTGCCCGCATTTTTGGGCAGTTCCTTCGCATTTTTAGGGGCCTATGGCCTTGTCACCGCCTCCGGCGCAGAGATTCCATTGACGTATTCCAGCTTTGGTGTCGCTTGCGCCGGTCTTTTGTACCTTGTTTTGGCTCTGCTGTTCAAGGTATTCGGTGCGCAGAAGGTCATGCGGTATTTTCCGCCCATTGTCACCGGCCCGGTTATCATTGCCATTGGCCTGACCCTTTCTCAGAGTGCCATTGACAACTGCGGTGCAAACTGGCTTGTTGCGCTGATGGCCATTGTGGTTGTCATCGTCTTTAATATCTGGGGTAAGGGTATGCTGAAAATCATTCCCATTCTGCTGGGCGTTATCGCCAGCTATGTATTCTCCATGATCATTGACGCCCCTACCCGTGCAACGCTGGTAGAGAACGTTTCTCAGGCTGCATGGATCGGTCTTCCTGTCAAATGGGAAAATACCGCACTCTCCATCTTTGGAAACGGGTTTGACGGCGGTGTGCTGGTGACAGCCGTGATCACCATTATGCCCATTGCTCTTGCCACGATGGTCGAGCACATTGGCGACATCTGTGCCATTTCTTCTACCGTTGGCAAAAACTATGTTTCTGATCCCGGTCTGCACCGCACCCTTACCGGTGACGGTCTGGCCACTGCCATTGCCGCGCTGTTTGGCGCTCCTGCCAACACCACCTACGGTGAGAATACCGGCGTTCTGGCTCTTTCCAAGGTCTATGACCCCCGTGTGATTCGTCTGGCTGCGATCTTTGCCGTAATTCTTTCCTTCTGCCCCAAGTTTGCGGCCATTATAGGCGCTATGCCTGCGGCTACCATTGGCGGCGTCAGCCTTGTGCTCTACGGTATGATCTCTGCGGTTGGTGTTCGGAATGTAGTCGAAAATCAGGTGGACTTCACCAAGAGCCGTAATGTACTGATTGCAGCACTGATTCTGGTGCTGTCCATCGGCATTAAGTATTCTGCTGCCAGTGCAATCTCCTTCCAGATTGCCTCCTTTACCATCAGCCTTTCCGGTCTGGCTGTAGGCGCCATCGTAGGAATCGTACTCAACGCTGTATTGCCCGGTAAAGACTATGAGTTTCATAAAGACAATGAAGGTTCCACTTCCGTAAACTTTGAAGTTTGATCTGATCTAAAAACAGACGCATGGAGTTAAAATTTCCATGCGTCTGTTTTATTATGCTTATGCTTTGCTGGGCAAAACCACAGTTGCAGCAATGACCTGCGCAATTCCGCCATCCGGCCAGTTTTCGGCCCAGCAGATCAGGTCAATGAGATGCTCGCCCTTTTCATTGACATATTTCTTCGTTACATAGCCCTTTCCGATGATACAGTCCGAGCACATACCGTGATGATCTACACAGCGTCCTGCCACCTCAGGCACCTGATTCAGGAACGAATCCGGCGTACCGTCATCGGACATGAAGTGCCAGTCGATGTACCGCAGGAAGCCGTCATCTCCCATATAGTTGGTCAGCAGACGGATCAGCATATTCCGCCCGGTGGTGTTGTAGAACATAGCTCTGCTGCCATTCTGATTTCGATGACAGAAATGCGCCGCTGTGTCAAAATAATAGATGCCATAATCATCGGCAAAGGGCTGCATTCTTCTGCGCCCCTCTTTCGTTTTTATGGTATCCCGCAGGGGCCGCTGTCCCATAAGCTGCATTCCATGTCCCTTGATCATGTCCATCTCTGTCCATGGGCCAGAGCAGATTGGCGTTGGATGGTCACCCACCTGAACATCCTCCCAATATAGGGTATCTGCTCCTCTTATGTACTCCTTGTCCCACATATCAGAAATAAACTCCCAGTCCTCTTCGGTGTAATGGTGCACCTCCGGGTGATGCATTTTTGGCATTTTACCGCCGGGGCCTCCCGGTCCGCCGCCCAACAGCGGTCCCTTTGGCCCCGTATAATCATCCCGGTAGAAGGAAAACACATTGTGCCCTCTGGTAATGCCGGACATTACCAGCTCTCCTCTCTGATTATACAGGCTGCCCCTGCCTTCCAGACGCATATATCTGCCCTCACTGCCTTCTTCCGGGGTCAGATCTTCAATGATCATATCATCGCAGACTGTAGTAAAGGTATCTCCGGGATAAATCGGCGCATACATGATAAATGCACCGCCGTCATTGGCCCGCTGGAGCTTATCTCCATAATCCATTGGCAGCATAGGGAACATGGCCCCGGGCTCCTTCCAGCATGGAATTGCAATACTGGAGCCATATTTGGTTTTCTTTGCGTATTCGTCATCATTAAAGAGGGGATTCCATGGATCCCATGCATTGGCATACAGCCGCATCAGCGTTGGGTCAGCAGGTGTTACCGGGAACATGGTAGGCTTTCCGATCTGTGCTTTCAGCTTTTCTCTGGTCTCATCCAATATTCTCTTCTCTCTGTCGCTGTATTGACCGGGGTATACCGTTTTGAAATTGCTCATCTCATTGACTCCTTTCTTTCAAAAGGGCGGCGCGGAGTTCCGCGCCGCCCAAATTTAGATGTTTCTTATAACAAAAAATGATTATCTGCTCTCGTAGCGGGAATATGCAGCCTCATAGAAGGACTGAAGCTCATCCAAACCCATGGCCTCAACATCAGAGACAAAAGCATTCCATGTATCATCATTAAGCTCAGACTCGCCCATCATAAACTTGGAGATCTCTGTGGCAACATGGGTGTAGATATCGGAGTTGATCTGTGCCATGTCCTCCGCTTCCTCAGCAGTGAAGGCCAGCGTAGGCGTTGCGGAATACAGTGCCTTGGAGGTATCGTAATCCAGCCAGATATTCTTTGCCTCGTTGACATAGTCCTCATTGATGGGGTTGTTCTTTTTGACGATCTGGAAGCCGGGGCCCTCATCCAGCGCATAGATGACCTGATAGCTGACCAGATCCTCGTTGCGCTCCAGCATCAGGGGCAGCATCTGCTTGACGCCGTCCACTACCTGATAGCTCTCGCCTTCCTCAAAGCCAAAGTTGACTGCGGAAGCACCATCGGTGCTGTAGAACCAATCCAGGAACTGAACTGCCTTTTCGGGCTCAGCGCAGGAAGCAGTTACAACGATATTCTTCATACCGGAGGTACGCTGCTTGGCATACTCATAGTTGTACTCCTTGGGCGCCTCGCTGCCCTCGGGATAGGTCATATGAACTGCCTGCAAATCAAGACCATAGTTGGTCTTCATATTGGTAAGGTCACGATCCATGCCGCCAAACAGTGCGGTTGCACCGGAGGTCTGAAGGGAATCATCAAACATCTGGGCATATGCATAGTCGGGGTTGATGTAGCCAGCCTTAAATGCCTGAGAGAAATACTCAACAAAATCACGGAGCTCATCAGAAGTACCGTCATATACCAGCTCATCCGTCTCCAGATTGACCTTAAACGCATGACCGCCGGAGGTACCAAACGCTGCACCAAAGAAGCCGCCGCGGATATCACCGGAGTTGGAAACGCCCATGGGGTACTGAACACCGTTGGACTTCATGGCCTTAAATACTTCCATCCAGTCCTCGGTGGTAACAGGCTCCGGAAGGCCGGTATCTGCCAGATAATCCGAACGAACCAGAGGGCCTTCACGAACGCCCTGAGGCTGATCGTAGATCATGGCAATAGAGTAGAGCTTGCCAGTATCGGTGGTCAGGTCACGGCGAACATTGTCGTCGCTCTGAAGAATTGCATAGTAGTTGGGAGCATACTCGGGGATGATGTCCGTCAGGTCTACATAGACGTCATCCTCAATGGCCTTATCGTAGCCGCCGTTGTACACGGAGGTTGCGCCCATGGCGCCGCAGTTGGACTCATAGATGAGATCCGTCATATCGCCGGAAGCGATCATCAGGTTATACTGCTCGTTGCAGACCGCCTCAGAAGCCTGCTTAAAGGTCAGGGTAACGCCCAGCTTTTCCTGAACTCTCTGCCAGAACAGAAGATCCTTTTTCAGAGGCTGCTCTGCACCACCCATGGCGCCCAGCTGCACCCAGAAAATAGACAGGTCAAGTCCATCTTCAAATAGAGGAAGGTCATAATCCTTTACGCCAATGTGCTCAGAATACCACTCATTGGTGGGGCCCTGTTCAACTGTCGGCGCTGCCTCTTCTACAGATGCCTCTGCCTCGGAAGCAGGTTCTGCATTCTCAGCGGGAGCCGCAGGTGCTTCATCCTGTGCCGGAGCCTGCTGAGATGCTTCCGTCGGTGTGCTTGCCTGATCATTGGCAGCACCGGATGATGCTGCGCTTCCATTTCCGCCGCAGCCTGCAAGCAGGCACATTACCATTGAAAGGCTCAGCAGCATTGCAACAAGTTTCTTGGTCATTTTTCTTATCTCCCTTCTTACAAAATGTGAATCATGTCAAGTTCTGCTTCACATTTTTGTAATAATTATAGATTAATTATATAAATTGTCCTTCCATTTGTCTACAGGGGATTCCGCATAATCTTTCTGTATCTATTTTAGTTATTATTACCAGCATATTCTTGTATTTCGCATGCAGACCAAATCAAATTGTCTAAAAAAATACCGGAAAGGCAGTCAATCCTTCTGCCTTTCCGGTGCTTTTCATGATTTAATTAGATGTATCTATCAACCAAATGTATTATTTCTGTTGGGATGCGGTTCACAGTTTGTCTGCTGTTGCCGTCCAGTCTTTCGCATAGGCCGTACATTTTGCACAGAGATGTTCTGCAGATTCGGGAGATTGAAGATCCGTAGAATGTGCGCCAGTCTTTTCTACCATTGACCTCAGCAGTTCCGGATTTTCCAGCATGGGGCAGAGGCGAAGATGATTTTCATTAAAGGGCTGCCCATCGTGATACGCCATAAAAATAGGGGACTGCAAAGCTTCCAGCAATGTCATGTCACGGATATTGGCGTTGAGAAAGAAATTTTCAAAGGTTACCTTTAATACGCCGCTGTCGGTATGCTTCGTAATACGCATAATCAGCTGATACATACTGCAGGAAGGATCCTCAATCACCTTGCGGACTGCCGCACGCTGGACCGGAAAGCTGTTCGGTCCCTCTCCCGCAAAGCGGTCCACCCAGTCCATTAATTTTGGAATATTTTCTTCGGGGTTCTTTTCAATGTAGTCAAAGGCTGGGCGCAGCGCAACTTTTTTCATGGTATTTCCAAGAGCCATAGAAATCTACCTCCATATGTTCATTCTATGGCCATTCTATGGATCCCAGCAGAGAAATAAAATGCCCAAAACACAGAAAATGTTCTCATTTTAGACACCTTCAGTGTTTTGGGTAATTGTTATGTATCTGATTTTTCTTTCTGACTGTGCTGTATCATTCCTTCCATTGTACCGGTAAAAAACCGGAACAGCTGATTCATCATTTCATAAGGAATGTTTTTCATGCCACCATTGATCCATCGAAGAAAATATCCGACAATTCCAAATGTATTTTCGTTTCTCCTTATTTATTTGAAAAAGGGCTGCCATTGTGACAGCCCTTTTCTTCATCTTTTTACCGCAAAAATCCCTCCAGAATTTTCTGCTCTGCCTCTTCTGCTGTCAAGCCCAATGTCATCAGCTTCAAAATCTGCTCACCGGCAATCTTTCCAATGGCAGCCTCATGGATCAGGCTGGCATCCACATGGTTGGCACTGATTTCCGGAATGGAACGTACCTTTGCCTGATTCATGATGATCGCATCACACTGAACATGGCCAAAGCACTGGTTGTTGCCCTGTACTCTCGGATAGAACACCTGTGCGGAGCTGTCCTTTGCCACAGAGCGGGATGTGACCTGACATTTGGAATCAACTCCGTTCAGAAATACATCCACCTCGGAATCCGCAGTCTGATCACCATGGGTCAGCAGCTTTTCCTGAATCTGAAGCTCAGCGCCATTTCCCACCTCGCACTTGGTGTAACGCTTTGTGCTGTCAACGCCGCCGATCTGACTCATATCCAGAAATACCGTAGAGCCCTCACCAATATATAGAATGGTTTGAGGATTCAAAATTCTTCCGCCGGTGCCATCTCCGGCCCCATAATGCTTTTCCGAATACCGCACCTTGGCGTTCTTCCCAACGTAGAAGGTATGGATTCCGTTATGCCGGCTGTCCTCACAGCCACAGTTATGGATGCCGCAGCCTGCCACAATATTGACGTCCACGCCATCGGCAATATGAAAATCATTATATACAAGGTCATCCATACCGGATTCGGTGATGACCACCGGAATCGCCACGGTTTCCCCCTGCGTGCCTTCCTTGATATAGATATCGATTCCCGGCTTATCTTCCTTAGGAACGATATCGATATGCTCTGAGGAGTGGCGGACAAATCCCTTGCCATTGAGCCGGAGATTAAAGGCCCCTTCTTCCGGGACAGCCTTCATATCTGCCACCTTTTGGAGCATCATTTTCTGAATTTCTGTGAGCTGTGCCATTTATGCATCCTCCAAATAGCTGCAAGAGCCAGTGGTATTGGCCAGAATCTTCGGGAAAATCTCATCCACGGGACCCTGCGCCTGAATTTCGCCGCCGGAGATCAAAACGATCTCATCGGCAAGCCGAATGATGCGCTCCTGATGAGAAATGATGATCATGGACGCACTGGAATCCTGATGGATCGCCTCAAAAGTCGCCGTAAGACGGCTAAAGCTCCAGAGGTCAATGCCTGCCTCCGGCTCATCAAAGATCATCATATTTCCGCCCTTGGCCAAAATGGTGGCAATTTCAATTCTCTTCAATTCGCCGCCGGAGAGGCTGGCATCTACATCCCGGTCAATATATTCCCGGGCACAGAGTCCAACCTGCGTGAGATACTTACATCCATCTTCCATACTGAGATGTTTCCCTGCTGCGCAGGACAGAAGATCACTGACCTTCATTCCCTTAAATCTCGGAGGCTGCTGGAAGCCATAGCTGATTCCCAGCTTTGCCCGCTGGGTCACATCCAGCGCCGTAATATCCTGACCGTTCCAGAAAATCTGCCCGGAAACCGGCTTTTCAATGCCCATAATCAGCTTTGCCAGCGTAGACTTGCCTCCGCCGTTGGGACCGGTAATGACAATAAATTTTCCATCCGGTACTGTCAGGCTTAAATTCTTCAGAATTTCTGTTTTTCCAGTCTCAGACTCCGCAGAAAAACAGAGATTTTTTATTTCAAGCATAATTCCGCATCCTTTGTTTCATTTCATGATTTATATCATACTATTTTATAGTAATTTGTCAAGAAAAACAACATATCCGTTGTCCCACCAGTTTTTTTCTGCATGGTAATCTATATTTAATATAGTATCCCCCGTTTTTTATTTGCTTTACCTGAAAGAATCTGATATAATAAAGCGTAAAACTATCTTCATTTTTAACTTATGGCAGTGCCATAAGGGATTTATTGTGCGCTTTTTTGCCTGATTTCCCTTGGGTACTGCCTGGAACGTCCACTTTAGAGAGGAGAAAAAACATGGCTTCTGCTTCATTTCTTTGGGCAAAGGTCCTTTCCTACATTGAGAAAAAGTACTCGGCTTCTATTGTGATGACGCTGTTTGACGACATTGACGTGGTGGACTTTACCGACAACCAGTTGGTACTCTACACCTCCAATGAGTTCCGCCGCCCAATTTTGGAAGCTCAGTGTATCCCTCATATTAAAGAAGCCATGCTGGCAGTGGGACAGCAGGATGTCGAAGTAATGATTCTGGATGACAAATCTCTGGCTGAATACCGCAATCGAGACAAAAACAAGGGAGATTTGGACGCCATCAATCAGGAGTTTACCTTCGACAACTTTGTGGTAGGTCCGTCAAACCGCTTTGCCCATGCCACCGCTTGGGCTGTCGCTACAAAACCGGCCAACGCATACAATCCTCTTTTGATTTATGGAGAAAGCGGACTTGGCAAAACCCATCTGCTCTACGCCATTGCCAACCACATTAAAAAGGATCATCCGGACTTCCATATTGTCTACGTAAAAGGCGATCAGTTTACCAATGAACTGATTGCAGCACTGAAAGAGGGCAACAACGTCCAGTTCCGCAACAAGTATCGGAATGCCGACCTGTTTCTCATGGACGATATTCAGTTCATCGCCGGTAAGGACAGCACTCAGGAGGAATTCTTCCATACCTTTAATACGCTCTATGAGCAGAAAAAGCAGATCGTACTTACCTCTGACCGTCCACCTGAGGAAATGAGCCGTCTGGAAGATCGACTGAAAACCAGACTACAATGGGGCCTGCTGGCAGACATTCAGCCGCCGGATTATGAGACCCGTGTTGCTATCATTCAGAATAAGGCTTCGTCCATGGGACTCCGTCTGCCAGAGGATGTGATCACCTATGTGGCTGAGAACATTACTTCCAATGTCCGTCAGCTGGAGGGCACGGTCAACAAAATCATGGCCTATCGGGATATGACCGATTTTGAAATCAACCGTACCAATGTGGCCCGTGCCATCCGCGATATGGTAAAGGATACCTCCAATAAGGTTCTGCCTTCTCCCCAGCTGATCATCTCCGAAGTAGCCGCCTACTATAATATCAACGAATCTGTCATTCGCGGCAGCCGCCGGGATAAAAACACGGCCGAAGCCCGTCAGGTCTCCATGTATCTGATTCGGAAGCTGACAAATTTGAGTCTGCTGGATACCGCAGCAGAGTTTGGCAAGGATCATACTACCGTCATGCATTCCGTCGATAAGATTGAAAAGGAGTTGGGTACCTCCGATCATCTTTCCCAGGTAGTCAAGGAGATCACTGCAAACGTAAATGGAAAGCTGTAAATCAGCCCTCTGATATCTTCATTCAGACAGGGGATATGAGGCTTTCTCCTAAATTTTTTTGCAATAATTTTTTCCACATTTCCACGTGGAAACTTGTGTGAATAAGATGTGGAAATCGCATTCCTTCACATTTTGACTTTTTTGCTGTGGAAAAGTCTGATTTTTTCCACAATGGGGAAAGAATAAAAATGTGATGGAATGCCGGGAAAATTTGAAGTTTTCCACGGTTTCCACATTACTACTACTGTTACTAAAAAAATAAAGATATTCTTATAAGAAAAAAGCGTAATTTCACATTCCGGCGCCACCCGGCAGTGCATGCCATGTGGAAAACCCGGATTCAGAGAGGGGCGTCATTTATGATCCATTTTACCTGTGATAAAGACAAGCTGATATCCACGATTTCCGTCGCATCCCGCACCGTGTCACAGAAAAGTACCATTCCTGCTCTGGAAGGTATCTATGTGACTGCCGGAAAGCTTTTGACCCTCACCGGATACAATCTGGAGACGGGCATCTCGGTTTCCATGGAAGCTGACGTAAAGGAAATGGGCAGTGCCATTTTCCCGGCAAAGCTCCTTGGCGATATCGTAAGAAAGCTGCCGGATGAAACCGTAACCATTCAAGTAGATGAGAAGTATCGGGTAAAAATCGTCAGCGGCGCCAGTTCCTTTACTATTATGGCTTCCTCTGCAGATGATTATCCCAATCTGCCGGATGTTGAGTATGATAAAGCCATCTATGTACCTCAGAACGTTCTGAAGGACATGATTTCCGGTACGATATTCTCAGTCAGTGAAAATCAGGCCCGGCCCATCCAGACCGGCTGTAAATTTGAAATTTCTCCGGATGATATTACTGTTGTTGCGGTAGACGGCTACCGTCTCGCCCTGCGCAGGGAAAAAATCGATAACCCGGAGGGAAGAGATCTGAGCTTTGTATGCCCTGCGCCTGCTCTTCGGGAGCTGGAAAAAATTCTGGAAGATACCGATGAAACGGCGTCCTTCACGCTGGGAACACGACACATTATGTTCCAGGTCGGCAATGCAACACTGGTCTGCCGACTGCTGGAGGGTGAGTTCTTGGACTGGCGGAGAGTTGTTCCGACTGACAACCCCATAAAGCTGGGGGTCAATGTAAAAAATTTGACTTCTTCGCTGGAGCGTGTGAGCCTGATCGTCTCTGAAAAAATCAAAAGCCCGGTCCGTCTGACGGTGGGCGAAAATATCATGGCCCTTCGTACCTCAAACTCCATCGGTGATGCCTATGATGAATGCCAGATGGCGGGCAATGGTGAGGATATGGAAATCGGCTTTAACTGCAAATATTTGCTGGAAGCCCTGAAGGCGATTCCTGAGGAAGATATTATCTTTGAATTGAAGACAAATCTCAGTCCTGCAGTTATGAATCCCACAGAGGGCAATAAGTTCACCTATATGGTTCTGCCGGTGAGATTGAAGGCAGAGTAAGGAGCAGAAATGAAAATCAAAAAGATGCCGGAGCCGGTTCAGGTGGAGATTCCTATTACCACAGATTTTATTAAGCTGGAATCCTTTTTGAAGTTTGCAGGGGCCTCTGAAACCGGCGGCGAGGCAAAAAACAGAATTCAAAATGGCGAAGTTACCGTAGATGGTCAGGTTTGCACCATGCGCGGAAAGAAGCTGACCCCCGGCATGAAGGTTTCTCTGGACGGCAGCATTTACCGGGTAACGAAATGAGAATCAGCGGACTGCATCTGATCAACTTCCGCAATTATGATGCCATAGCATTGGATCCGGATCCCGGTGTCAATCTGATCGTCGGAGACAATGCACAGGGAAAAACAAATCTGCTGGAATCCATTGTTTATCTCTCTCAGGGTGCATCCTACCGCACCAGAAAAGAAGAGGAGCTGATCCGATGGGATCAGGAATATGCCCGTTTGGAAGCAAAAATTCAGGGAATGGATCGGGAGACACAGCTGGTCTATGCTATGTTTCGCGGTGCACGCCGCCGCCAGATTCTGAAAAACGGCGTAAAGCAGAAATCTGCATCAGGGACAGAAGGGGTTTTGACCACTGTATTGTTTTGTCCGGAAGATCTTCAAATTCTACGGGCAGGTGCATCTGTTCGGCGCAGATTTTTAGACAGTGCCATTTGTCAGCTCCGGCCCCAATATAAAAAGGCCATCGCAGACTATCAAAAGCTATATGAGAGTAAAAGCAGAATTCTGCGGGATCGATTTCAAAAGCCTGGCCTTCTGGATGCACTGCCTGATTTTAACCGGCAGATGGCAATGATCGGTTCGTCCATCATCGGCTATCGGGCACGGTACTGTCAGAGGCTCGGTTTGCTGGCCGGTCAGTACCATGGAATATGCTCCGGCGGAAACGAAAAGCTGGAGCTCTGTTACCATACGGTATCCAGCATTAAGGATCCATTTGCTCCTAAAAGTCAAATATTTGAGGAACTGATGGAGCATCAGTCCGCACATTATCAGGCAGAACTGGAAAGCTGCCACTGCCTGACCGGACCGCATAAGGATGATTTTGAGATGCTGCTGGATGGCAGAAGCCTCAAGAGCTTTGGATCTCAGGGGCAGACCAGAACGGCGGCCATTTCCCTGAAGCTCAGTGAGCGGGAGATATCCAGAAATGATACCGGTGAGGAACCGGTGCTGCTGCTGGACGATGTGCTTTCTGAACTGGATCAGGGCAGACAGGACTTTATTCTCAATGAGATCCGATCCGGTCAGGTATTTATCACCTGCTGTGAAACAGAAAAGGTTACCACCGCAGGACAGATTTTTCATATTCAAAGCGGCAGTCTGAAGGACACCACGGTTTGAAAATCGTAGCGTGAAATAGAGGAAGACATTATGTATATATCCATTGGCGGTGATATGGCAGTGCGGGATGGGTCCATTATTGGCATCTTTGATTTAGATGGTTGTTCCATGTCTAGAAAGACGATGGAATATCTGCAAAACGCCGAAAAAAACGGCGTGCTGCTGAATGTAACAGAGGATATTCCAAAGACCTTTCTTGTCACCAAAGAATACGGCATGGAAAAAGTCTATTTCACACAGCTGTCCGCTGCAACACTGGAAAAACGTACAGAAAACGGGAAACAACAAGAATCATTGTTTTAGATATTGCGTCTGAAAGGGTCTATTGACCCAAAGCTGAAAAGGAGGTCAATGTATGTCAGAAGAAGTGAAACAGACATACGGCGCCGATCAAATTCAGGTGTTGGAGGGACTGGAAGCAGTCCGAAAACGCCCCGGCATGTATATTGGTTCTCAGTCCGCTGCCGGACTGCATCACCTTGTGTATGAGATCGTTGACAATGCCATTGATGAGGCATTGGCAGGTTACTGCAATCATATTCAGGTAGAGATCCGGGAAGGAGACATCATTGCAGTCAAGGATAATGGCCGTGGTATTCCTACCGGAATTCAGCCCCAGACCGGCAAACCGGCATTGGAAGTTGTCTTTACGGTGCTCCATGCAGGCGGCAAATTCGGCGGCGGCGGATACAAGGTATCCGGCGGTCTGCACGGCGTTGGCGCCTCGGTTGTGAATGCACTGTCCGAATGGCTGGAGGTTCGGGTTTTCCGGGATGGCAATATCTATGAGATGAAGTTCTCCCGGGGACATGTGACCCAGCCCATGACCATTATCGGAAAAACGGAAGAGCATGGCTCTGAAATCATATTTAAGCCAGATGGCCAGATCTTTGAGACGCTGGTATACGATTATGATACACTGGAAAAGCGTCTTCGGGAGCAGGCGTTCCTCAATGCGGGCGTTCGCATTGAGCTTCGTGATGCCAGAGTCCAGCCGGAGGGACAGGAGCAAAGAGTAGATGATATGTGCTACGAGGGTGGTATCCGTTCCTTTGTAGAGCATATCAATCAGACTAAGACCCCGGTGCATGAGGAGGTCATTTATTTCTCCGGAAAGCGGGAAAATTCTCAGGCGGAGATCGCACTGCAATACAATGACAGTTATTCTGAGATTTTGCTGTCCTTTGCAAATGACATTCACACCACAGAAGGCGGTACCCATGAAACCGGCTTTAAGACTGCACTGACTTGGGCACTAAACACCTATGGTAAGGCAAAAAAGCTGCTGAAGGATGATGAAACCATCTCCGGCGAGGACAGCCGGGAGGGTATCACCGCAGTGATTTCGGTCAAGCTGTCCGATGCGCAGTTTGAGGGACAGACCAAGACCAAGCTGGGCAATTCCGATATCCGTTCTCTGGTGGACAGCGTAGTTCGGGAAGGTATGATGACATATCTGGAGGAGCATCCTGCTGCCGGAAAGGCCATCATTGAAAAATCGCTTATGGCTTCCAGAGCCAGAGAAGCAGCCAGAAAAGCAAGAGAGGCCACCAGAAGAAAGAGCGTTCTGGAGTCCGGCTCGCTGCCGGATAAGCTTCAGGACTGCAATGAACGGGATCCTTCCCTTTGCGAAATTTATATCGTGGAGGGCGACTCCGCAGCAGGCTCTGCCATTCAGGGCAGAGATTCCCGGTTCCAAGCCATTCTGGCAATGTGGGGTAAAATGCTCAACGTGGAGAAGGCCAGAGCCGATAAAATCTACGGCAACGATAAGCTGTCCCCGGTTATCATGGCACTGGGTGCCGGAATCGGCTCAGAATTCAATATCGATAAGCTCCGCTATCATAAGATCATTATCATGGCCGATGCCGATGTAGACGGCGCACACATTCGGACGCTGCTGCTGACCTTCTTCTTCCGGTATATGCGGCCTCTCATCGAAAAGGGCTATGTCTATTCCGCAGTGCCGCCGCTCTATAAGCTGACCCGAGGAAAGACCCAGCGGGTTGCTTACTCCGACGAGCAGCGTGACCAGATCAGCGCCGAGCTCCGGGGTGACAATCCTAATACGAAAATCAATATCAGCCGATTCAAGGGCCTTGGTGAGATGGATGCCCACGAGCTTTGGGAGACTACCATGGATCCGGAAAAACGTACCCTGCGCCGTATCACACTGGATGATGCCGTGGAGGCAGACCGGGTATTTACCGTCCTCATGGGCGAACAGGTGGAACCCAGAAAACAGTGGATCGAGCGGAACGCCAGATACGCAGTGAATATTGATATTTAAGGAGGTGACGCAAATTGGCACATAACCGTAATTATAAGCCAGAGGATATTATGTTTCCAAATCAGGCAATTACAGAATCCAATCTGGTGGATGAGATGCAAAAGTCCTATATTGAGTACGCCATGAGCGTCATCGTAGGCCGTGCCCTGCCGGATGTTCGGGATGGTCTAAAGCCGGTACACCGCCGTATTCTCTATGCCATGTATGAAGAGGGTTTGACCTCAGATAAGCCGTTTAAGAAATCCGCCACCTGCGTCGGCGATGTACTGGGTAAGTATCATCCCCACGGCGATGCATCGGTCTATGATGCCATGGTGCGTCTGGCGCAGGATTTCTCCATGCGATATATGCTGGTGGATGGTCACGGTAACTTCGGTTCCGTGGACGGCGATCCCCCGGCAGCTTACCGTTATACCGAAGCACGGCTCAGCAAAATTTCCAATGAAATGCTCCGGGATATCGATAAGGATACGGTAGACTGGGACCCCAACTTCGACGAGAGCCGGAAGGAACCCCGTGTACTTCCATCCCGTTACCCCAACCTGCTGGTCAATGGTTCCTCGGGTATTGCCGTTGGTATGACCACCAATATCCCGCCTCATAATCTGCGGGAAGTGATCGGCGCATGTATTTGCATTCTGGATGACCCGGACGCTACCATGGCAGATCTCATGGAGCATATCAAGGGACCGGATTTTCCAACCAAGGGAATCATTCTGGGCACGGCAGGGATCCGGGCAGCCTATGCCACCGGTCGAGGCCGAATCAAGGTTCGGGCCAGAACCCATTTTGAAGAGTTTGGCCAGAACCGTACCCGGATCATTGTGACAGAGCTTCCTTATCAGGTCAATAAGCGCCAGTTAATCCGCGCCATTGCCGATCAGGTAAAGGATAAGCGTATCGAGGGCATTTCGGATCTGCGGGATGAGACGGACCGGGAAGGCATGCGCATGGTCATCGAGCTGAAGCGAGATGCCAATGCTCAGGTGGTACTCAATTCGCTGTTTGCCAATACTGCCATGCAGTCTACCTTTGCGGTGAATATGCTGGCGCTGGTGGATGATCAGAAGCAGCCAAAGATCCTCTCCCTGCGGCATATGCTGGATGAGTATCTGAAATTCCAGGAAGAGATCATTGTGCGCCGTACCAGATATGATCTCAAAAAAGCCATGGAGCGTGCCCATCTGCTGGAAGGTCTGCTGGTGGCACAGGACAATATTGATGAAGTCATTCATATTATCCGTACCAGCTACGATAACGCCAAGGAAAACCTGATGACCAGATTTTCTCTGGACGATGTGCAGGCACAGGCCATTCTGGACATGCGCCTGAAGGCACTGCAGGGACTCGATCGGGAAAAGCTGGAGCAGGAATATAAAGAGCTGGAAGACAAAATTGCTTATTACAATAAAGTCCTTTCGGACGAAGGCATGGTAAAGAGCATCCTGAAGGAAGAGCTTCAGGCTATTGCGGACAAGTTCGGTGATGACCGCCGCACGGAGATTCAGGAGGTCGAGGATGAAATCGACATTGAGGATCTCATTGCAGAGGAAGACTGCTGCTATACCATGAGCGAAGCAGGCTACATTAAGCGTATGCCGGTGGACACCTATAAGGCCCAGCGCCGGGGTGGCCGGGGCATCAATGCTCAGAGCCTGAAGGACGAGGACTTTGTAAAGAATCTCTTTATCGCTTCCACCCACGATTTTGTTTTGTTCTTTACCAACCGGGGCAGAGTACACCGGAAGAAGGGGTATATGATTCCCGAGGCCGGGCGGACTGCCAGAGGCACCAATATCATCAATATCCTTCCGCTGGAGCAGGGAGAGCAGGTAACTGCCATGATGCTGCTGCGGGAATTCCGTGAGGATGAGTATCTGATGATGGTGACCCGGAATGGTACGGTAAAGCGACTGAGACTGACAGAAATCAATACGGCCAGAAAGGCAGGTATCCGTGCGCTGAGTCTGGAGGAGGGAGATGAGCTGATCTCTGTATCCAGAACCAGTGGAAACGACAATATTATCATTGGATCTCATGACGGTATGGCCATCTGCTTCAATGAAAATGAGGTGCGTCCCATGGGCAGAGATGCCGCCGGTGTCCGTGGTATTAAGCTGGAAGACGGAGACTATGTAGTAGGCGCAGATATTGCCGCACCGGGCAGCTGCATGCTGACAGTGACTGAAAATGGTTATGGCAAGCGGACAGAATGCGCAGAGTATATGCGTCTTGGCGAAGATGGCCAGGAGCGGGTGCCTCAGAAGCGCGGCGGTAAGGGTCTGAAAAACTATAATATTACAGCCAAAACCGGCGCAATTGCCGGCGTCCGTATGGTCACGGAGGACGATGACGTGATGCTCATTTCCAGCGATGGAACGATTATCCGTATGCCTGCCGGAGATATCAATATCTATAAGCGGGATACGCAGGGCGTTATTGTCATGCGGGTCGAAGAGGGCAGCAAAGTGATCTCCATTGAAAAGGTAGACGGAGAAAAGGAGGAGGAAGCGGAAGCATCCTCAGAGAATCCGGAAACCGAAAACAAGGGAGAGAACGCAGAATGATCCTTTGATCCATGAAGTAGAAAGGGACTGCCGCATACGATGCGGCAGCCCCTTTTCAGACAACTGAGTTGGGAGTCAGCTATGAATGTAACCATTTATACCGATGGCGCCTGTTCCGGAAATCCCGGCCCCGGAGGCTATGGCGCAATTCTTATGTACGGCCAACATAAAAAGGAGCTGTCCGGCGGAGATCCGAATACGACCAATAACCGTATGGAGCTGATGGGCGTGATTACAGCGTTGAAGGCGCTGAATCGTCCCTGTCAGGTGGATCTCTACACCGACAGCCAGTATGTGGTCAATGCCATCGAAAAGGGCTGGGCAAAAAAGTGGCAGGCCAATGGCTGGATGCGCAACAAAAAGGATAAGGCACTGAATCCCGACCTGTGGCAGAGTCTGCTGAATCTGCTGGAAATCCATCAGGTTACGTTCCATTGGGTCAAGGGGCATGCGGAGAATCCCTATAATAACCGCTGCGATGAGCTGGCAGTGGCGGAAAGCCATAAATATAAGAGGTAAAGAAACAGACGGGCAGACCCCGTCTGTTTTTCTGTCAAAAGAAAGAAGTAAATTTTGGTAAAACCGACCAGAGTATTTAGAACAATAAAATATTGACTACAAAATACTACTGTGTTAGAATTAATTTCCTTTTTCACTGACGAAAAAGAGGGCTCTTGGCTGCTTTCGGAACAGGCTCGTGACCATCCGAAGGAGGTCCTGCCATAGAGTCTCCCATGTGCTTTTTAAGGCCAAGACGGCAGCCCAAACCGTCCGCTGGTCTGACCGCTATGGAGATCAATCCTAAGGGAGCACAACCATGATCAAAATGAAAGGAATCAGTAAAAGCTACCGCGTGCGTGCGCGGCAAAGTGGAATGAAAAATGCTGTCAAAGGGCTGTTTTCCCGGTCTTATACGGAAATTCAGGCGCTAAGAGACATGACATTTACCATTCCGGATGGACAAATCGTCGGCTATATCGGACCCAATGGTGCGGGAAAAAGCACCACCATCAAAATTCTCTCTGGTATTTTAAGACCTGACAGCGGAACTTGCAGTGTAAACGGTATGATCCCATGGGAAGACCGAAAGCGTTATGTGTCCCAGTTGGGTGTTGTCTTTGGACAGCGGAGCCAGCTGTGGTGGGACGTACCGGTGATCGACTCCTTCCAGCTGCTCAAGGACATATACCGGGTGCCGGAGCAGACATTCCGGGACAATCTGGAGCGGCTGACTGAACTGCTGGGACTTGCCGACCTGTTGACGGTTCCAGCCAGAACGCTTTCGCTGGGCCAGAAAATGCGCTGTGAGATCGCTGCGGCCCTGCTGCACAGTCCCAAGGTGCTGTTTTTAGATGAGCCTACCATCGGTCTGGATGCAGTGTCTAAATTAAAAGTCCGGGAGTTTATTTTGAAGGAGAACCAACTGAAAAACATTACCGTGATTCTTACTACCCATGACATGCAGGACATTGAAGCACTGTGCCATCGGGTATTGCTGATCGGAAAAGGTCAACTTCTGTTAGACGGCTCTACCCAGGAGATCCGCAGTATGGCAGGGGAGAACCTGTCAACAGAAGAGAGCGTGGCAGATCTCTACCGCCGCTTTGGCATATAGGAGGGGATTATTGTGAGGCAATATATCTCTTTCTTTCAAATGCGTCTGTTGTCAGGACTGCAATACCGGGCTGCGGCGCTGGCGGGCATTACCACGCAGGTGGTTTGGGGCTTTCTGGAGGTGATGCTGTATCGGGCCTTTTATGTGACAGCACCGGAGCTTCTCCCTATGGACATGCAGGCTCTAAGCAATTATATCTGGATGCAGCAGGCGCTATTCGGGCTCTGGAACGTCTATGCCTGGGAGCAGGAACTGTTTCAGTCGGTACAAACCGGCACGATGGCTTATGAGCTGGTACGGCCTACAGATCTCTATGCTATGTGGACAGCACGGAGTCTGGGACTGCGGCTCAGTCGCTGTGCCCTTCGGATTTTGCCGGTATTGCTGGTGGGAATTCTGATGCCTGCGCCTTTTGGACTGCGGCTGAATATCTCGGCAGGTGCATTTGGCGTGTTTTTGGTATCCACCGGATTGACTCTGTGGCTCTGCGTGGCCTTTGGAATGCTTTGCTACGCACTGACCTTCTATGTGGTGGATCCAAAGGGAATCATTGCTCTGGTTCCGGCCATCTGTGAGTTCTTATCCGGGGACTTGCTGCCGCTTCCGTTTTTTCCGGAAAAACTCAGAAAGTTTGCGGAACTGAGCCCATTTGGCTCTCTGCAAAATGTACCGCTACGGATTTTCGGGGGTGACATCGCCGGTACACATATGATTTGTTCCATAGCCTTGCAGCTGTTCTGGTGCATTGTGATAACAGCAATGGGCTACAGTTTGATGCATCGAGGAATGCGGCGGCTGTGTATTGCAGGGGGTTAGCATAATATGAAGCTGTATCTGAAATTCTTTTCTATTCACGTAAAAAGCGAGATGGCCTATCCTGCAGCATTTTTCATGTCCTGTCTGGGAAGATTATTATTTTCCTTTTCCAGTATTCTCGGCATTGAAATCCTGATGAGCAGGTTTCAATCGGTAGGAGGACACTCCGTAGGTGAGATTCTTTTGGGCTTTGGCGTTGTCATGACTGCCAGTAATCTGGCGGAATGTTTTGCCAGAGGCTTTGATGCCTTTGGCAAGATCATACGACAAGCGCAGTTTGACCGGCTGCTGGTTCGGCCTAAATCATTGATCTTTCAGGTGATATGTCAGGATCTGCGGCTGGCTTCAGTGACAAATCTCATTTTTGGTGCGGCGGTGATTTTCTGCGGCGTAAATGCTGCGGCCATTCAGTGGACCGTATTGAAGGTGATGGTGCTGATATCCATGGTACTGTGCGGCAGTCTACTGTTCTTCGGGGTGTTTCTTATTTATGCGGCCATGTGCTTTTACACACTGGAGGGACTGGAAATCATGAATATCTTTACCGATGCGGTGCGGGAGTATAGCCGCTATCCCTTTGATGTCTATGGAAAGACGGTGCTTTTTGTGACTACGGTCATTATGCCCATGGCATTGGTTCAATATTGGCCGCTGCAGTATCTGATGGACAGGGGGCCGGGATGGTATGGAATACTGCCTCTGATTTCTTTGATTTTTACAATTCCATGCTACGGAGCATGGAAACTGGGACTCCGGCACTACTGTTCTTCTGGCTCATAATTCGAAAAATACGCTGCCTTACAGATACGTAAGACAGCGTATTTCAATTCTATATTCAGGAACCCTGGTTTTGGCTGCCGCCGGAGGGCTTTTTCCCACTGCGATAGTAGTGCCGACGACCATTATTGGATTTTGGCTTACCGGACTGCTGCTGTGGCTTTTGGCCTTCCTGAGCTGCACCGTTTGCCGACTTTTGAGGACGGGGGTTGTTATTCTGATTCCGGGGCTTGCGGTCCTGACGGGGCGGGCGGTTATAATTCTTTTTTGGACGCTCTGAGGTACGCTCTGGGCGCTCGGTTCGTTTCCGCTCCGGCTTTTCCCGAGGTTCATCCGCTACATAGTTGGAGAGAATGGACTCATCAAACATGGTAATGGTCTCCGGCTCCGGCTGTTTTTCAACAGGCTTTGGCAGGGGCGGAATATCATCGGGAATGGGCGGATCATTCTTTTTGGCCTTTCCATTGCGCAGAATGCAGATGTCACAGTTGTGATAGCATTTTACACTGGAGGGATCACTGTCCAGGCGAACCTTTACAGTCTGCTTCAGCAGACTAACATCGATGACAGTACCCTTTCCGTCACAGGTATTGACAATGGAATCCTGCTTGGGACTGGTTTTGATCAGGGATTCATAGGCATCCTGCTCATATTTCAGGCAGCACATAAGCCGCCCGCAGGTGCCGGAAATTTTGGTGGGGTTCAAAGAAAGACTTTGAGTCTTTGCCATTTTGATGGAAACAGGCTGAAAGTCATCCAAAAACTGCTTGCAGCAGAAGGGACGGCCACAGATGCCAAGTCCACCCATCATTTTTGCCTCGTCTCTTACACCAATTTGGCGCAGCTCAATGCGGGTACGGAACACACCAGCAAGGTCTTTGACGAGGTCACGGAAATCTACCCGGCCATCTGCTGTGAAATAAAAGAGAATCTTACTGCCGTCAAAGTTGTATTCGGCAGAAACCAGCTTCATATCCAGCTTATGATCCGCTATTTTTGTCTGGCAAACCTCAAAGGCATGTGCTTCTTTATTTTTATACTCCTGACGAGTTTTACGGTCATTCTCCGATGCGACCCGGATGACCGGACGAAGGGGCTGAATGACCTTGTCAGCGGGAACAGGATGATTGCCTTCCGCACAGAACCCATATTCTGCACCTTTGGCTGTATCGATAATGACCTCGTCGCCGGAGGCAATTTCCAGCTTGCCGGGATCAAAATAATACACCTTCCCACCTTTCTTGAACTGAACGCCCACAACGGTAATGTCCTGGGGCTCAGGAATGGCGTCAAGCCCTACCACGGGGGGCTCATCGTCCAGAGGAATATTGCTGAATGTCACCACAGGAGCCTTTACCTCGTCTGTGGTGGAATCCGGAAGGTTGTTCATTTGGTAACTCCGTTCTGTTAAAATAAGGCGGAACCTTTCCGCCGCAGTCTTATGACCGCATGGCCGAGAGCAGGTAACCCACACAGTGGCCGGCACTGCCGTTGGCCATTAAAAGTCCAATTGCATGGATAATGGCAGTATCTGCACGAAAAAGCTGCTGACGAGAGCATTTTGAGGCCAAAAGCACCGAGCTTTTGGTGGCAGACTGTTTTCCGCCGGATTTCTTTCCCAGCGCCCGGGTAAAAACAAGATGAAGCTGCTGAAGAAGCTCCAAAAAATCAGGCCGCTTCAGCTTTTCCAGCGGACTCATTGCAGTTAAAAGCTCTAATTCATCGCCGCCGGCAAAGGCGGTGACAATGGTATCACACAGCGCATCGGTTTTCGTTGCTCCTTCTTTCAGAAAAGAAATGGCAGAGCCCAGATAGCCGCCGCTTTTTTGCATGGCAGAAGCAAGAGAATCCGCATCCGCATTTGGATACAGCTCTGTGAGTCTGGTATGCAGCTCCTGATCACTCAGGGGAAATAGTTCAAGAGTGACACTTCTGGAGCGCACGGTGGTAAGAATTTTCTCAGCATTATCTGTCATAATCAGAAATGCGCAGTATTCCGGTGGCTCTTCCAGCAGCTTTAGTAGCGCATTCTGCGCTGGGGCCTGCATATCCTGACCACGAGGAATCAGATAAATTTTCTTAATTCCCTCATTGGGACGAATATAAGCGTCAGACTGCATGTCACGGATGACGGAAATCGGCACGGTCGCTTTATCAGAGTCTACCGTAATGACATCCGGATGTCCTCCCCCAAAGATCTTATGGCAGGAAGGGCAGACCCCACAGGGGCGCGGCCCGATCCCGGTACATTCCATGGCAGCAGCCATGCAGCGAGCCAAGGTCTTTTTCCCGGAACCTGCGGGACCTTCGAGAATATAGCAGTGAGAAAATTCACCGTTTGCTTCTGTTCGGCTTAATCGTGTTTTCAGACTCTCATTTCCATAAAAGCCGGGAAAACGCATCAGACCTTCTCAAACCGATCTACATCCAGCACAAAAATCGTTGCACCGCCAACGGAAACCTCCAGCGGCATGCTGGTGTCAAAATCGAAGGAGAGATCATTGTTGGGGATCACCTGCTTGCGGCTGTGGGAATATTCTTTGATGATGTCAATGACAGTCTGAACCATCTTATCTTCCACACCGACCATCAGGGTAATGTTATTGGAAAGCAGAAAACCACCGGTGGTGGCCAGCTTCGTGGAAGAAAATCCACGGTGGCTAAGATTACGGACAACGGTATTGGCGTCTTCGCGGTCAACAATGGCGAAAAGCAGCTTCATAGACGATGACCTCCTTATGAATTATCAGCGGCAGAAACTACCGCAATGCGTTCCTCTATATTATAACTCTTTTTTTGCAAATAGGCTATATGTTTTTCAGTAATTTCCTCTCCTGGAGCCAAAATGGGGATACCTGGAGGATATGGCGCAAGAATGCATCCGGAAATCTGTCCGGCAGCATCCTTTAGCGGAATATAGTTTTGTCTTCCAAACAGCGCTTGCCGGATGGTAAGCTTCTGCACCGGTGCCGGCGGCAGTGGCAAAGGACGATGTTCGTTCAGAGCGCAGCAGTGGGAAGACAACGTGGTAATGCCATTCCATAGGCGGTTAAATTGAGCCTCCTGATCCCGGCAGGTAAGGATCAAGACCAGATACCGTTCATCCGCCATTTCCACATAGATATTTTCACTTTGAAGCAGTGTGTCTGCCTCATAGCCGGATAAACCGGCACAGCCCACGTCAATGGTTAAGCGGCAGGGGTCCAGCATTGCGCCGTCTGTTGGAACAAGCGCATGAAAGGGAGTCTCACAATTGATACGATCCCGAAGAGCATGAACCAGATTTGCGGATGTTCGATACAATATGCCATCGCGCTGTTCCAGCTGCTCTCTGGCATAGTCAATAGAGGCCATGATCGGATAGCTGGGACTGGTCGTACCAAATATGGTAGAGCTCTGCTTCACATGAAGCTTGTCAAAACGATCAGAGCCAATATAGAGAATCGAGGAAGAACCCAAGGCAGGCCATGTTTTATGGGTAGAAACAACACTGAGATCGGCGCCCTGCTGTGGTGCTGACGGAAGACCCAGTGCGGGGAAATGCGCACCATGGGCCTGATCTACCAGAAGAGAAAGACCGTGCCGGTGGCATACTGCAGAAATCTGCGTAAGGTCGGTAATTATGCCATAATACGTTGGACTGGTGAGAAATACAGCGGAAGCGGTTGGAAACATTTCAATTGCATTGGAAATAATTTCAGGAGTAATGGGTCCTGAAAGGGATGAATCCGGAAGAGAAGGGGCATATATGTAATGGGGCGTAATATCCAGCAGGGCCATAGCATAATAAACACTTTTGTGACAGCCACGTTCCAGAATCAAATGCCCGCCTGCACCCACTGCCTCTAAGAGCATGGTATGGATTCCCTGTGTAGACCCGCAGGTATAAAAGAGGGCTTCCTTCGCACCTGCGTAAGCAGCACAAAGATGCTCTGCCTCTGCAATAGGCCCTTCACCGGTGTAGAGGTTGCCCGTGGGCGCAATCTCAGTAAAGTCAATTTGCGCAATAGCAGAAAAAAGACCGCTGCCGATCCCTTTATGCCCCGGCATATGCATTCGCAGAGGATTGGTGGCAGAAAAAGCGGTAAGAGAATCATATAAAGGTGCAGTCATAATACAACTCCTGTATGGGTAAATAGATCCGATGGCATCATGTATTCCACTCAAAATGTAACCATGGTACCGCTTCTATATATAATAAGCTCATTCGATGATATCATGTATTCTATAGGCAAGCAAGTGAAAATAAAGGAAATGGCATAAAATATGGACAAAGAGCCGCCAGTGAAACACACAATTCACGAAGTAATCCACAATTTACAAGAAAACAAAGAAATACCGAGAAAAATGAAAAAAGAGCTTGACAAATGGGGTGTGTGAGGCTATAATAGCTGA
>CAUHNW010000006.1:0-153952 GCA_959607825.1 uncultured Oscillospiraceae bacterium
GTGTCCATTACAGGATACTCAGATCCTATAAGGACACTCTGCATGGTCGGAGTGGCGGGATTCGAACCCGCGGCCTCATGGACCCGAACCATGCGCGATACCAAGCTTCGCCACACCCCGATTGCCTGATTATTATATCACGGCAGGAAAAAATGTCAAGAAATTTATTTCATCACAGCCCGGGAAGTGGTGCATGTGCCCGGATGCATGCCTCAATCAGCAGCAAAAGCGCCTTGGCGGCCAGCTCCGAGGGCATGGAGGGCGGGGGAGAATCCTTGGCCGCCACCTGCTGGGGGGCGTAGGGGATATGGACAAAACCGCCCATGCAGGCTTTATCCTGCCTGGAAAGTCCATGGAGCAGCCGGTACATCACGTCATTGCACACGTAGGTTCCGGCAGAGTTTGAGATGCTGGCGGGAATTCCGGCAGATGTGATGGTTTCCAGAGCCGGACGGAGGGGGAGGGTAGAGAAATAGGCGGCGGGCCCATCGGAAGCAATTGGAATGTCCCGGGGCTGCTTGCCGTGGTTATCCCGGCGGGAGGCATCCATGATGTTCAGTGCTGCCCGTTCCAGATGGATGCCGGATATGCCCCCCGCCTGACCGGTGGCAATGACGATATCCGGTTTTGCAAACTCTATGGCTCCCAGCAGCTGCGTGCCCGCTGTTTCAAAGACCACCGGCAATTCGATTTGAAGTACCTCGTTGGCTCCCAACTGTCGGGGCAGACGGTGGACTGCAAGGGCAGAGGCGTTCTGCATATCATCCCCGAAGGGGTCAAAGCAGCTGACTAAAATCCGCATGGCGATTCCTCATTTCCTATGATTCTGCCTCTATTGTACCAGACCTCCGGGAAAATAACAAGCCGCCAGCGGGACAAGCTTGCATTCCCACTGGCGGCACCGGTCTTGATTCATTCGATCTATTCGATCTTAAAGCTTCTTTACCATCAGGGCACGAATGGCGTTGAGCACAGCCAGCACCATAACGCCCACGTCCGCAAAGATGGCCGCCCACATATTGGCGATGCCCAGTGCGCCCAGAATCAGGCACAGCACCTTAATGCCAATGGCAAAATAGATGTTCTCATAGACGATCCGGATGCACTTCCGGGCGATCTTGATGGCCTTGGCGATCTTCAGCGGATCGTCGTCCATCAGGACGATATCCGCCGCCTCAATGGCCGCATCCGAGCCCAGCGCACCCATGGCAATGCCCACATCGGCCCGGGACAGCACCGGCGCATCGTTGATGCCGTCTCCCACAAAGGCAAGGTTTTCCTTGGGCCCCTTCCGGGACAGCAGCCGTTCCACCTCCGAGACCTTATCCGCCGGAAGCAGCTCGCTGTGCACCTCGGAGATTCCCAGCTCCTTTGCCACATGCTGCGCCACGGTATCCGTGTCGCCGGTGAGCATGACGGTCCTGGAGATCCCGGCCCTGTTGAGGGCGGCAATGGCCGCCTTGGCGTTGGGCTTGATCCGGTCGGTAATCAGGATGTGGCCGGAATATTCCCCGGCCAGCGCCACATGCACCACGGTGCCCACCCCGGAGCAGGGGGTATAGGCAATGCCCAGACGATCCATGAGCTTCCCGTTGCCCACGGCCACGGCAATGCCGTCCACCTTGGCGGTAACGCCGTTGCCGCCGATCTCTTCGATATCGGTGACACGGCTCCGGTCAAGGTCGCCGCCGTAGGCCCTTTGCAGGCTCTTGCTGATGGGATGGGAGGAGGCGATCTCCGCCAGCGCCGCATATTCCAGCAGCTTTTTGTCCTCAATGGGGCAGTGATGGATGCCGGACACCTCAAACACGCCTTGGGTCATGGTGCCGGTCTTGTCAAAGACCACGTACTTGGTCTGGGCCAGCGCCTCCAAATAGTTGGAGCCCTTCACCAGAACGCCCTCCCGGCTGGCTCCGCCGATCCCGGCAAAGAAGCTCAGGGGAATGGAAATCACCAGCGCACAGGGGCAGGAGATAACAAGGAAGGTCAGGGCGCGATAGATCCAGTCGCCCCACTCCGGCCCAAGGCCCATAATCAGCCGCACAATGGGCGGAAGCACCGCCAGCGCCAGCGCCCCGTAGCACACGGCGGGGGTGTAGATCTTGGCGAATTTGGAGATAAAGTTCTCACTGCGGGACTTCTTGGAGGAGGCGTTCTCCACCAGATCCAGAATCTTCGACACGGTGGACTCCCCAAATTCCTTGGTGGTCCTGATTTTGAGAAGGCCGGAGAGATTGATGCAGCCGCTGATGACCTCGTCTCCCTCCATAACCTCTCTGGGCACGCTTTCGCCGGTGAGGGCGCTGGTATTCAGGGTAGAGGTGCCTTCCGTCACAATGCCGTCAATGGGCACCTTTTCTCCGGGCTGCACCACGATGATGGAGCCGATCTCCACCTCGTCCGGGTCTACCTGCCGGAGCTGCCCGTCCCCTTCGATGTTGGCGTAGTCCGGGCGGATGTCCATAAGCTCGCTGATATTCCGGCGGCTCTTGCCCACGGCGTAGCTCTGGAACAGCTCGCCGATCTGGTAGAAGAGCATTACGGCGGTGCCCTCTACATAGTCCCCCAGGGCAATGGCGCCGATGGTGGCCACGGCCATGAGAAAGTTTTCGTCAAAGACCTGACGGTTCAGGATGCCCTTTCCGGCTTTTTTCAGGATATCGTAGCCGATGACCAGATAGGGGATCATGTACAGCAGCAGCCGCATCCAGCCCGTTACGGGGACGAAATGCAGCACGATCAGAAGCACTGCGCTGAGGATGATCCGCACCAGTACCTTTTTCTGCTTTTTGCTCATGAAGGGATGCCTCCTTACAGGAAGATCTCGCAGTCGCTCTCCACCTTTTTGCAGTTCTTCAGCACCTGCTTCATGACGGCGGCGGGCTCCTGTCCATCCTCAAATTCCACGATCATCTTCAGGGTCATAAAGTTGACGGTGGCGTTCTTGACGCCTGCGGTGTTCTTGGCGGCGTCCTCCATCTTATTGGCGCAGTTGGCACAGTCTACATCAATTTTATAGGTCTTTTTCATGATTGGTTCATCCTTTCAGAAATCTGTCACACATTTTCATATGAGCAATCATTCATATGTTATAGTGCTATTATAGCACAGACCCCTTGGATGTCAATAGGGAATTTCTTGGCTTTGTCACGGACAGAAAAAAACCGCCGCCCATAGAAAAGCTATGAACGGCGGCAGTCCGCAAAAATATTTGTACCATGTGGTTCGGAATACACGGAGGTAATCCCGCATTGTGGGGTATTGCCTCAGATCAAAAGCAATTCCAGCAGGAATACCGTTCCGCAGCAGGCTCCGGCCACGGCAATGAGGCTTGCGCCCTTCCATGCGGCGATCAGCCCCACAATCAGGGCCGCCGCCCCGGAAATGGGGCTTTGGGTGGCCTCCACAATGGCCGGGAAGGTCATCACCGCCAGCGTCACATAGGGGACATAGTACAAAAAGGACTGGACAAACTGGCTGTGAATGGGCTTTCTGATCAGGGTCATGGGCAGGCAGCGGATGGCATAGGACACCGCCGCCATAATAAAGATGTAGACATAGACGTTATGCCCCATGGTCGGAGACCTCCTTTGCTTCTTCCGCTTCCGATTCGGTTCTGGGGAATAGAATGGCCGCACCGGCGGAGAGAATGACGGTCAGCAGGATCGTCCGGGTGCCGCCGGAGAGAGCGGAGATCAGGGGCAGCACCGAAGCGCCCCAGCTCAAAAGGAATCCAAGGATCACAAGACCGCCTACCACCTTATTCTTCTTGGCCGGGGGAATAATCACCGCCAGAAACATGCCGTACAGGGCAACGCTGAAGGCGCTGACCAGCCGCAGGGGCAGCAGATTCCCGGCAATGGTGCCCAGCGCCGTACCCACCGACCAGCAGGGCAGGGCGGCCAGCATGGCCCCATAGCTGTAGAAGGGGGAGAGGTAGCCGGGCCGGGCAATGGCGATGCCGAACAGCTCATCGGTGATGCCGTAGCTCATCAGCAGCCGGTGGCCCAGAGAGGTGCCGGGCCGGGTGCGCTGGCTCATGGCACAGCTCATCAGCAGATACCGTGCGTTGGTAATGAACGTCACCAGCGCCAGCTCCCAATAGGAGGCACCGGCCCCAATGGAGGTAAAGCCCGCATATTCTCCCGCAGAGGCATTACAGAAGGCACTGATGAGAAAGCTCTGGAAGGCCGTCAGTCCGGCATTTTTGGCGCTGATGCCCAGGGAGAAGGACACGGCCAGATACCCAAGGGCAATGGGAATGCCGTCCCGGAAGCCCTTTGCCAGATCCTGCCGTATCCCGGAGGAGGTTGAACCTGCAATATCCACAACAAAAACCCCTTTGTTTTTCTTGGGCAGTTTTGCCCGTGCACTACCATACCACAGGACTTGAAATAAGTAAAACGAATGTTTATAATAGATTCATAAGGAATTCTTATAGGTTGGAGGGAACATACATGATATCCCGGTATGGAATCTTCTGCAAGGTGGCGGAGCTGGGGAGCTTTACCCGGGCGGCAGAATCCTGCGGCTATTCCCAGAGCGCCATCAGTCAGAACATCAAGGCATTGGAACAGGAGACCGGGGTCAGCCTGCTGTCCCGCCGGAAGGACGGGGTGCAGCTGACCGCAGACGGGCGGGACTTTTTCCCCTATCTGCAGGCCGTGTGGCAGGCGGAGCAGGCATTGGAGCGCCGCCGTCAGGAGACCATGGGGCTTAAAAACAGCGTCATCCGCATCGGCACCTTCACCAGCGTCAGCCGGAATCTGCTGCCGCCCAAAATGAAGGCCTTTAAGGCCCGGTATCCGGACGTGCGCTTTGTGCTCCGGCAGGGAGAGTATACCTCCATTCCCCAGTGGATCCGGCAGGGAGAGATCGACTTCGGCTTTGTGAATCAGGACGCCGTGGATTCCATGGACACAAGGCTCTTATATGAGGATCATATGCTGGCGGTGCTGCCTCAGGGGCACCCCTTGGAGCAAAAGCCGGTGATCCCCCTGAAGGAGCTGAGCCGGGAGCCGCTGATCCTGCTGGACGAGGGAGATCACAGCGTACTGCTGGACGCCTTCCGGCAGGCGGGACAAACGCCCAATATCACCTATGAGGTCTATGACGACTATTCGATCCTCTCCATGGTGCGGCAGGGACTGGGAATCTCGGTGCTCTATGAAAAGGTGGTATCCGGCTTTGAATCGGGGCTTTCCCTTCGGCCGATTCTCGAAGCCCCCCGGAGAAGGGTGGCGCTGGCATGGAGCAGCTGGGAGACCATGCCCTATGCGGCCCGGCGGTTTGCGGAGTTCTTGATGGGAAATGACTGAAACAGGCGGCAGCCCGTTGGGGCCTCCGCCTTTCGTTTCTC
Source organism: uncultured Oscillospiraceae bacterium (assembly GCA_959607825.1). GTDB lineage: Bacteria > Bacillota > Clostridia > Oscillospirales > Oscillospiraceae > HGM13006. The sequence goes on from CAUHNW010000006.1 coordinate 5,360, forward strand.
GATATCTTACTGGTTCTGTTCCATCTTCTCGTGGCAGTGGGTCAGCAGCACGGAGAAGTCGGAGCAGTCCGCCTTGAAAATGCCCTTATAGAAGTTGTTGGCAGTGGTGAGCATTTCATTGGCCCAAGGGAGATCCTGCTCCACGCCGTCACCAAGGATCAGCTGACGGGCAGAGACGCAGACAGACTGGATAAACAGGGCGAATACCCCCTGAAAATAGTCCTTGAAGTCCTCGGAGCAGGGATTCTTAAAGTAGAAGTCCAGCAGCCCCATGGTCATGACCACGCAGTGGGTGCTCCACTTCAGGGCTTCGAGCTTGTTGACCTCGAAGCCGTGGCCCTCATAGGCGTCCTTGCCCTTGTACAGGGCACAGGCCAGATTGAACATGCCCTTCCATGAGCCCGCCTGTGCGGACTTTGCCAGCAGGGAAAAATACTGGTCATAGTCGCCCATGCCGTACTCGGCAGTCCGGTGGATCTCCGAGAGCATATGCATGGCGTCCGGGTGGCCCTGTGCGGCGGCCTGCTCAAAAAGCGCTTTTGCCTTCTGGGGATCGGCCTTCAATTCACTGAGGCCGAAGAGATAGCGCTCGCCCAGCTCCTCCTGTGCGCCGGGAGTACCGGCCTCGGCCTCGGCGGTCAGAGACTCCAGATCCAGCACAGTGAAGGGGGCATAGGTGGCCTTGGCAGAGCGCAAGCCGGAATCGGAGCGCTTCCAAGACAGATATTTTTCAAAATACTCGTTGGGTGCAATCATAGATGTCCTCCAAATAAATGGCCCCTTTGGGCACTTTTTATGTATTGTATCATATTTTGAACCATGCCTCAATAGTTTTTCGGGGCGGAAATATTCGGAAGGCTCAATTTTTACCGGCCTGTTCCTCCTGAGGCACAGACAGGCGGTGATGTTCCGTGGTGTTACATAAAAAAGAATCCCCATGGAATCAACGATTCCATGGGGAAAGCAATACAGGATAAATGATAGATATTTCAGCTCAGCGGTCTTCTGACCGCCGGCGGGAGTCCGCCGTGAATCTCGGCGCAGCCGAGTTCCCGCAGGGCGGATTCACTCCGCCCGAGGATGCCAAATAAAAGGGGACCCCATGGAATCAACGATTCCATGGGGAAAGCAATACAGGATAAATATAGATATTTCAGCTCAGCGGTCTTCTGACCGCCGGCGGGAGTCCGCCGTGAATCTCGGCGCAGCCGAGTTCCCGCAGGGCGGATTCACTCCGCCCGAGGATGCCAAATAAAAGGGGACCCCATCGAATCTCACGATTCGATGGGGTGGTGCGGATGACGGGACTCGAACCCGTACGCCCATTGCAGGCACCAGCACCTCAAGCTGGCCAGTCTACCTATTCCAGCACATCCGCAAACAGCATGACTTATTATATCAGCTTTTTTCTGTTTGTCAACCCAAAGTTGAAAAAAAGTAAAATTTCTGCGGTTTTCCCGGGGTGCAGCCCCCGGGGAAGGAAGGTTTGCCCAATCGGTCAGGTATGTGTGAACTTTCATCTTTTTCCGTTGCAAATTCCCGCTTTTTCTGTTAAAATGGCATTTGTGCTATGGCCACTGGGTCATGGATTGAGAGGAGGCGTGGATATGCCGCGTTTTTTTATGAATCAGATCATGCCCGGTGACGCTTCGGCGGTGCTGACCGGGGAGCAGGCGGCCCACGCCAGAGTTTTGCGGCTGAAGCCCGGGGAGGAGATCGTCCTGTGCGACGGGCAGGGGACGGACTATGCCGCCCGGGTGCAGGAGATCACGGACGGGCAGATTTTCTGCTCCATCCAAAGCTCCGGCCCTTCGGCCTCTGAGCCAAGGGTACACTGTACGGTTTACATGGGCTTTGCCAAGGGCGATAAGCTGGAGCATGTGATCCAGAAGGCCACCGAGCTGGGGGCTGACCGGATCGCCGCATTCCCCAGCAGCCGCTGTGTTGCAAAATACGACCGGAAATCTCTGGAAAAGAAGCTGCCCCGGTGGCAGAAGATCGCCGCCTCTGCGGCGGAGCAGTCCGGCCGGGGGCGCATCCCGCTGGTAGAAGCCGTGGATTCCTATGCGGCAGCACTGGAAGCGGCCGTCAAGGCCGATCGTGCCCTGTTTTTCTATGAAAACGAGCAGGCCCATACCCTCACCGCCGCCCTGCAGGGGGATTTTGAAACGGTCTCCATCGTAACCGGCCCCGAAGGCGGATTTTCCCCGGAAGAGGCCGGGCTGGCAGGGAAGGCGGGTCTTTCCGTCTGCACCCTTGGGCGGCGGATCCTCCGGTGCGAAACGGCGCCCCTTTGCGCCCTGTCGGCGGTGATGTTTGCCGCCGGGGAGTACTAAAGGCAAAACCGTATCATTGCGTCTGCGGGCTTTGACGGTTCTTTTCCGCCACAAATCCACTGCGAAAATTTGAAATACACAAAGTATTCCGGCATTTTCCCAGCATATTTGTGACGCAAAATTCCTCGCCAAATCTCCTTGCCGAATGATGCGGTATTGCCTCAGGGCAAAAGCACCTGCCGAATGATGCGGTAGTGCCTTAAGGCAAAAGCACTTGCCGAATGATGCGGTAGTGCCATAAGGCAAAAGCACCTGCCGAATGATGCAGTATTGCCTTAAGGCACCCCCAAGGGGCGGTGCCCCCATTCTGTTGGAAACAATTTTTACATATAAGGTGACGTAAATGAGTTTGAAAATTGGCATTGACGTGGGTTCCACCACGGTCAAGGTAGTTGTGCTGGATGAGCAGGATAACCTGCTGTTCCGCTCCTATGAGCGGCATCTTTCCATGGTCCGGGAGAAGACCTGTGAGCTTCTGCGCCGGGCGCAGCCCATATTGGAGGGGCAGCAGGTAAAGACCGTCATCACCGGCTCTGCGGGGCTGGGCCTTGCCAAGTCCGCAAAGGTGGACTTTGTGCAGGAGGTCTTTGCCACGGCGGAGGCCGTGGAGCGGTTTATCCCCGATACCGATGCGGTCATTGAGCTGGGCGGCGAGGATGCAAAGATCATCTTCTTTCAGGGCTCTCTGGAGGAGCGCATGAACGGCTCCTGCGCAGGCGGCACCGGTGCCTTCATCGACCAGATGGCAACGCTGGTGGGTGTAACCGCCGATGAGCTGGACCAGCTGAGCCTCCACTATGAGAAGATCTATCCCATTGCCTCCCGGTGCGGCGTATTCGCAAAATCCGACATTCAGCCCATTCTCAATCAGGGCGCCCGGAAGGAGGACGTAGCCGCCTCGATTTTTCAGGCCGTGGTGGATCAGACCGTGGCCGGACTGGCACAGGGCCGGGATATCACCGGAAAGGTGGTCTTTCTGGGCGGCCCCCTGCACTTCCTGAAGGGCCTGCGGCAGCGGTTTCAGGAGACCCTGAAGCTGGATGACGACCATGCGGTCTTCCCGGAGAACGGCGACTGCTTTGCCGCCATCGGTGCGGCACTGTGCTCCGAGGGCTATGGGGTATCCACCTATGAGGACGTCTACGACCGGCTGGTAAAGTCCGTGGAGGACCGGGGCGGCACCCAGACCATGCCCCCGCTGTTCGCCTCTCAGGCGGAATATGACCAGTTTATCGCCCGCCACAATTCCAAAAAGCCCCCGGAGGTGGATGCAGAGCACTACACCGGCAAGGCATATCTGGGCATTGACGCCGGTTCCACCACCACCAAGGTCTGTCTCATCGACCCGGATGGGGGCCTGCTCTATACCTATTACAGCTCCAACCGGGGCAATCCGGTCTCCGTGATTCTGGAGCAGCTCCACGCCATCTATGAAAAGTTCGGCAGCCGCATCACCATTGCAGGCAGTGCCGTTACCGGCTACGGCGAGGATCTCATTAAATCCGCCTTTCAGGTGGACGCCGGTCTGGTGGAGACCGTGGCCCATTTCCGTGCGGCCTCTCATTTCTCCCCCGGGGTGGATTTCATCATTGACATCGGCGGGCAGGACATGAAGTGCTTCAAAATCCGCAACAACGCCGTGGATTCCATTATGCTCAACGAGGCATGCTCCTCCGGCTGCGGCAGCTTTATCGAGACCTTTGCCAAGGCGCTGGGGTATTCCATTGCAGACTTCTCCAAGATGGGGCTGCTGGCAAAGCATCCGGTGAATCTGGGCTCCCGGTGCACGGTGTTTATGAATTCCTCGGTGAAGCAGGCCCAGAAGGACGGGGCTACGGTGGAGGATATCTCTGCGGGCCTGTCCATCTCCATTGTCAAAAACGCCGTCTATAAGGTCATCCGTGCGGCCTCCGCCGATGATCTGGGCAAGAATATCGTGGTGCAGGGCGGCACCTTCCTCAATGACGGCGTGCTCCGGGCCTTTGAGCTGGAGCTGGGCCGGAATGTGACCCGGCCTGTCATCGCCGGGCTTATGGGTGCCTACGGTGCGGCGCTGACCGCCCGGGATCTCGGGCTCGACAAGTCCGCCATTCTGACGGAGGAGCAGCTGAAATCCTTTGCCCACAAGTCCAATCCCACCACCTGTAAGGGCTGTACCAACCACTGTTCCCTGACCATCAACCTCTTTGACGGAGGCCGCCGGTTTATCTCCGGCAACCGCTGCTCCAAGCCCCTGGGGGGCAAAAAAACGGAAATGCCCGATATGTTCCACTATAAATACAACAAGCTCCGTGCCATGGAGGGCAAGGGCACCGGCACCGGCGCCCGGGGGCGCATGGGCATTCCCTTCGGCCTCAACATGTATGAGAATCTGCCCTTCTGGTATACGCTGTTTACCAAGCTGAACTTTGAGGTGGTGCTGTCGCCGGAATCCTCCCGGGGCATCTATCTCAAGGGGCAGCACACCATTCCCTCGGATACGGTCTGCTATCCCGCCAAGCTGCTCCACGGCCATGTGGAGGCGCTGGTGGAGGCCGGGGTGGACGCCATCTGGTATCCCTGCATGTCCTATAACAACGATGAGGGCATCGGGGACAACCACTATAACTGCCCGGTGGTGGCCTACTATCCCGAGCTGCTGGCGGCCAACGTTCCGGCCCTGCAAAAGACCAAATTCCTCGACCCCTATGTGGGCCTGTGGCGGCATAAGGACTGCGCAAAGCGCCTCTCCGAGCTGCTTTTCACCGAGTTCGGCATTCCCAAAAAGGAGACCAAGGCCGCTGTGGAGGCTGCCTACGATGCCTACAACGCCTATGTGGAGGATGTCCACCAGACCGGTGAGGCTTACATCGAGCAGGCCCGGCAGGAGGGAAGGCCCATCATCGTCATGGCAGGCCGTCCCTACCACATCGACCCGGAGATCAACCACGGCATCAACGACCTGATTACCTCCTTCGGCTTTGTGCTCATCACCGAGGATACGCTGGCCTATCGGGAGGGCTATGAGACCCGCACGGTTCTGAACCAGTGGACGTTCCAGAGCCGGATGTACAATGCTGCCCGGTATGTCTGCGCCCAGAAGGATATGCAGATGGTGCAGCTGGTCTCCTTCGGCTGCGGCACCGATGCCATCACCACCGATGAGCTTCGCTCCATTCTCGAGCAGGGCGGCAAGCTCTATACCCAGCTGAAAATTGACGATATCACCAACCTCGGGGCGGTGAAAATCCGAATCCGCAGCCTCATGGCTGCCATGGATGCCAGAAAGGAGGCGGAGTAATATGGCAGAGCTTGTCTACGATAAAACCGGGCGGCTGCTTTTTACCAAGGAAATGGCAAAGGAGTATACCATTCTGGCCCCCCAGATGCTGCCGGATCACTTCGCCATGCTGGAAAGCATCCTGCAGGAGGCCGGTTACAAGGTAAAGATGCTCAACACCACCGGCCATACCATTCTGGAGGAGGGGCAGAAGTACGTCCATAACGACGCCTGCTTCCCGGCCATTCTGGTCATCGGCCAGCTCATCGATGCCATCCATCGTGGCGGCTATGATCCCCATAAGGTGGCCCTGTTCATCACCCAGACCGGCGGCGGCTGCCGTGCCTCCAACTATCTCTACCTGCTCCGGAAGGCACTGGCCCGGGCGGGCCTTGACTATGTGCCCGTGGTGTCCCTGAACCTCTCCGGCATGGAGAAAAACCCGGGCTTCAAGCTGACCCTTCCCATTCTCCGGAAGGCGGTCTTTGCGGTCATCTACGGCGACCTGATGATGAATGTGGGCTGGCAGGTGCGCCCCTATGAGGTCACCAGAGGCGACACCGACCGCTGCCTGCAACAATGCCGGGCATACCTGCTGGGCGAAATGCGGCAGGGCAAGGGCATGACCTACAAGAGCATGGTGAAGCACTTCGACTATATCATCGACCAGTTCAAGGCCGTGCCCGTGCAGGGAGCGCAGAAGGTCCGTGTGGGTGTCGTAGGCGAGATCTATGTAAAATACGCCCCCTTGGGCAACAACGACCTTGCCAATTTCCTCTTGTCCGAGGGCGTGGAGCCGGTGATCCCGGGCCTTATGGACTTTATCATCTTCAAGGTCTACAACCGGGACGTGGATGTGGATCTCTACGGCGGCCACATCGCCAAGAAGAAGCTCTGCCGGTTCCTTGAAAAATACCTGATGAAGTATCAGCATGCACTGATCGACGCCCTGAAGCGCTCTGACCGGTTCCGTGCCCCGGGAGATTTCAACGACCTCCACAGCATGATCCACGGCTATCTGGGAGACGGCAATAAGATGGGCGAGGGGTGGCTGCTGACGGCGGAGATGCTGGAGCTGATCCATTCCGGGGTGCCCAATATCGTCTGCACCCAGCCCTTCGGCTGCCTGCCCAACCACATTGTGGGCAAGGGCATGATCCGCCGGATCAAGGAGGACTATCCGGATTCCAACATCGTGGCCATCGACTATGACCCCGGCGCCACCCGGATCAATCAGGAAAACCGCATCAAGCTCATGCTGGCCAATGCCCAGAAGAAACGGATGATGGAGGAAAAGAAGAACGCCGCCCATTCCTAATGCGATGTCAATATAGAACAATCCCCGGCAGCCCAAAGCTGCCGGGGATTGTTGCGCAAGTGTTCTGTTTAAGCGGCCTGCTGGCTGGGGCTGGGCGATGCCTCTGCCGCCGGGGATTCCATGGGGCTGATCTCCGCCGCCGGGGTCTCAGGCACGCCTGCGGCAGCGCCGGTCTTCGGGGAAGGGGAGGGACTGGCCTCCGGGGTAGCCGCAGGGGTGTTTTCTGCCGGAGTACCGGCCGCCAGCGGCCGCTTGGGGTCGTCGGAACCCGTGGAGGCATCCGCAAAAATCTCATCCCACACCGCCTGAATATCCGCCTTGGAGCAGTTTTCCCGGATGTGGGTGGCGGCCAGTTCATCGGTGTACTCGTCCATATGGAGCACGTGGAACTGGTAGCCAAGGCCGTGGGTGCCCCCGGACTGGATCAGGTTCACCATGGGGCTGATGTTGTACTTTGACACATAGGTGCCGGTTTCATCCTTGGTGATGGTGACCTTGGCCATGCCCCCCAGCATGTTCATGGTCTCCCGCTGGCTGGAAACAAAATTGCCCAGCGAGTAGAAAATGGGCATTTTGTTGCCGTCCTTGCCGGTGATCACATCCACCGGCTCCACCACATGGGGATGGGTGCCGATGACCAGACCCACGCCGTGATCCGCAAACAGCTGGGCCCACGTCTTCTGATCCTCATCGGGCTTAAAGCTGTCCTCGGTGCCGTCGTGCATGAAGACCACGGTGATGTCCGCCATGGTCTTTGCCTGCTCCAGCTGGCTCTCGACCCGTGCCTTGTGGCTTTCGTCCATCAAATCAATTTCATAGTCGTTCTCCGGGGTCATGCCGTTGAGGCCGTAGGTGTAGTCCAGCAGGGCAATTTTGATGCCGTTCTTCTCCACCACACGAATGGTGTCCGCATCCTCCTTGGAGCCGTGGAGCCCCAGAACCGTCACCTCCGGGTGCCCAGCCCATGCGGCAAGGGTATCGGAAATGCCCGTTTCGCCCATGTCGCAGGTATGGTTGGATGCCTGACAGATGACATTGAAGCCCACCTTGCTGAGGGAATCCGCCATTTCCGCCGGGGTGCCGAACATGGGATAGTTGCTGTAGTTGGCGGGATCGGACACCAGAATGGTCTCCTGCTGGATGCAGGCCAGATCCGCCTCCTTGATATCGTCGGCAATGTATTTATAGATGTCCGTAAAGTCGTATGTACCGTCATCCTGCTCCGCAAACTCATAGACAGTGCTGTGGATCAGGTTGTCGCCTACTGCCATGAGATTGACCGTATGTACCTCCGGGGTGGGACTGGGGGTCGGCTCCGCTTCCAGCAGGGAGTCCTCCTGCTGGGATTCCGGCGCTGCGGACACCGCCGGAGCCTCGGGTGCTTTGTTCAGTGCCCCACGGAAGGGCAGGGTAATCAGGCAGATCAGTGCAATGACGATCAGTGAGGCCACCACGCCAAGGCCTGCAAACAGTCCCGCCTGCATCCCGTGGAACCGCCACCAGCGCTGCTCCCTGGTGAGCCTTTTCTTTGGTCTGGGGGGCTTGGGGGGCCTGCCGGTACCGGCTGCCCCGGGCACTGCCTCGGGCGCCGGTGGTACAGCGGCTGCAACATTGTCCGTCTGAGGTGGAACCGGAGCGCCGGAACGCTGCTCCGGGGTCATTTCTGTATCATTCATGTTCATAAAACCTCCATTTTTCCATGAACCACTATACACCAAAACAGAGGAAGAAACAAGCAGAATAATAGAAAATCTTGCCGAAATAGCGGCCCGCCAACCTGCAAGTGCAGATCAGTGGGCCGCCGTGTCCTCATCCGGCCTGCTGATGGGTCTCGCCTGCGTCCAGCGGATGATCCTTAAAGAGCAGGCTGATGCACCAGATTCCGGCCAGACCGATGACGGTATAGATGATCCGGCTGAGCAGTGCCCCCTGACCGCCGAAGATCCATGCCACCAGATCAAACTGGAAGATTCCCACCAGCGCCCAGTTCAGGGCCCCTACGATGGTGAGTACCAATGCAGTGGTGTCCATTGTCATTCCTCCTAGCAAAAATGGTTCCGCCCATAGCATGGACGGAACCGGAGAAAAATATGCAGTTTCAGGCATTTTTCTGCTTTTTGATGACCTTCAGCCGGGCGAATTCCTCCCGTTCCTTCTCCTCCAGAGCCTCGGTGATGAGCCGGATGGTCTCATTGTAGCCGGGGATCACGATATTTTTCAGGGCATTGGCCCGCTTCTGGGTCTTGCCGATGGTAAAGGCCAGCCGATAGATGGTATTTTCCAGCTCCGAAAGCTCCCGCACCAGCTCCTTGACCCGGCCAAACTTAATCAGGGCATCGTCAAAGGCGGAGTTGGTGATGGAAAGGCCATAGGGCAGGGGCTGCTGGGCAGGCTTTGCCGACACCGTTGGGATCTCCACGCCCATAACCGAGCGGTAGCGGATTTCAACGGAATCGTCTACGGGAACCTGCTCTGCAAGATGGATGGTCTTTCCCATGGTGATGTTCGCCAGCATCAGGGCGTCATAGGCTTCGGAAAAGGTAGAGTCGATCCGGGACTGGATTTCCTCGGCCCGGGAGATCAGGCTCATCATTTCCCGGGTGAGGATGTTCCGCTTCCGGTCCATAAGCTCAAAGCCCGTCCCGGCCAGCTCAAGGGAATGCTTTGCGGCAATGAGATTGCCTTTTGTGGGCAGTACAGCCATGGCAGCGCCCCCTTATGCCTGTGGTTCCGGCCGGTAGTGCAGGGCAATTTCCTCATCGCTGAGGCGGTCCAGCTCCGACCGGGGGAGAATGGACAGCAGCCGCCAGCCAAGGTCCAGCGTCTCGTCCATGGTGCGGTTTTCCCGGCTGCCCTGTGAGACAAACTGCTGCTCAAAGGCATTGCCGAATTTCAGATACAGCTGATCCGTATCGCTGAGCTCATCCTCACCGATGACAGAGGCAAGGCTCCGGGCATCCTGCACCTTGGAATAGGATGCAAAGAGCTGGTTGGATACGTCTGCATGATCCTTCCGGGTGTAGCCCTCGCCGATGCCGTCCTTCATGAGCCGGGACAGGGAGGGGAGCACGGAAATGGGCGGATAGATCCCCTTCTGCTCCAGCTCCCGGGACAATACGATCTGCCCCTCGGTGATATAGCCGGTGAGATCCGGGATGGGATGGGTGATATCGTCATTGGGCATGGTGAGAATGGGCACCTGCGTCACCGAGCCACTTTTCCCCTTGATAATGCCCGCCCGCTCATAGATGGAGGCCAGGTCGGAGTAGAGGTAGGAGGGGAAGCCCTTCCGGGAGGGAATCTCGCCCTTGGAGGAGGAGAATTCCCGCAGGGCCTCACAGTAGGAGGTCATATCCGTCAGGATCACCAGCACGTGATACCCGTGCTGGAAGGCCAGATATTCCGCAGCGGTCAGGGCACAGTGGGGGGTCAGCATCCGTTCAATGATGGGGTCTGAGGCCAGATTCACAAACATGACCACCCGCTGCAGGGCTCCGGCCTCCTCAAAATCCTTTTTGAAGAAGTCCGCCACATCGTTTTTGACGCCCATGGCCGCAAAGACAATGGCAAACTCCCCGTCATCGGCGGCGACCTTGGCCTGCCGGACGATCTGGGCCGCCACATCGTTGTGGCGCATGCCCGCCCCGGAGAATATGGGCAGCTTCTGCCCACGGATCAGGGTGGACATGCCGTCAATGGCGGAAATGCCCGTATAGATGCAGTTCCGGGGATAGATCCGGGAAACGGGATTGATGGCGCTGCCGTTGATGTTCCGGCGCTCCTCCGGGTAAAGCTCTCCAAGCCCGTCAATGGGCCGTCCCGCCCCATCGAAAATGCGGCCCAGCATTTCCGTGGAAAGGGCCAGCTCCATGGGGTGGCCGGTAAAATTGGTGCGGGCGTTTTCCAGCGAAATGCCCCGGGTGCCCTCAAACACCTGCAGCACCGCCCGGCTTCCCTCCAGCATAATGACCCGGCCATAGCGCTTCTGTCCGTTTTCCAGCGTGATCTCGGCCACCTCGTCATAGCCAATGCCGCTGACGCCGTCCAGATAGACCAGACTGCCCTCCATCTGAGAAAGGCCGATGTATTCCAGTTTCATGTGCGGCCCTCCTTACTGATAGGCTGCCGCAACAGAGGAAATGGCCTCGTCCACTGCGGCATCGTAGTCGTCAAACTGAGAAATATCGTCGTTGGGAATTTCATATTTCATGCGGATGAGCTTGTCAAAGATCCCGGTGGCACGGATCTGGGACAGGGGGATGCTCTTTGCAATCAGCCCTCTTGCCCCGTCATAGAGCCGGAAGATCACTGCCATCATCCGCTTCATCTTCTCCATGGGCACATAGGTGTCGATGGCGTTGAAGGAGTTCTGCTGCAGGAAGCCCAGCCGGATCACCCGGGCGATCTCAATGGTGAGCTTCTGATCCTCCGGGAGAATGTCCGAGCCAATGAGCTTTACGATCTCATTGAGGCTGGTCTCCTCCTTCATGACCCCCTGCAGGCGGCTGCGGAGCGTCATAAACTCCTCCCCATAGTTTGCAACATACCACGGGGTCAAATCCCCAAGATACTCCGAATAGCTGGTGTTCCAGTTGATGGCAGGGAAGTGCCGGGCATAGGCAAGGCTCCGATCCAGCGCCCAGAAGGTACGGATAAACCGCTTGGTGTTCTGAGTCACAGGCTCCGAAAAATCGCCGCCCTGAGGGGATACGGCTCCGATGACCGTAATGCTGCCCTCTCTGCCGGAAAGGGCGTCCATGTATCCGGCCCGTTCATAGAACTCCGCCAGCCGGGAGGAGAGATAGGCAGGGAAGCCCTCCTCTGCGGGCATTTCCTCCAATCGGCCGGAGATCTCACGAAGAGCCTCCGCCCAGCGGGAGGTGGAGTCCGCCATCATGGCCACATGATAGCCCATATCCCGGTAGTATTCCGCAATGGTCATGCCGGTATAGATAGAGGCCTCACGGGCCGCCACGGGCATATTGGAGGTGTTGGCCAGCAGTACCGTCCGGTACATCAGCGGCTGCCCCGTGTGGGGATCGATAAGCTCCGAAAATTCGTCCAGCACCTGGGTCATCTCATTGCCCCGCTCGCCGCAGCCAAGATACACGATCAGATCCGCATCGGACCACTTTGCCAGCTGGTGCTGGGTAACGGTCTTTCCCGCCCCAAAGGGCCCGGGGATGGCGGCACAGCCGCCCTTTCCCAGCGGGAACAGTGCGTCAATGATTCGCTGACCGGTGACCAGCGGCCTTGTGATGGCGCGCCGGGCCTTGACCGGCCGGGCCTGCCGAATGGGCCACCGCTGGGCCAGCTTCAGCTCCACCTGCTGTCCCTCCGGGGTCTCCAATACCGCCAGAACGTCCTCTACGGTATAGCTGCCGCTTTCCACGGCGGAGACGACCCTGCCGGAGAGGTTGGGCCGCAGCATGCTCCGGTGACGGATCACCGGGGTCTCGTCACACTCGGCGTAGACCTGCCCGGGTGCAAGGGCATCCCCGGCCTTGACCAGCATGGTCACGTCCCATTTTTTCTCCGTGTCCAGGGGCGGGATATGGATGCCCCTGCCGATAAATGCCCCGGTCTCCTCTGCAATGCCCCGGAGGGGGCGGCAGATGCCGTCAAAGATGTTGTTCAGCAGTCCCGGCCCAAGGGTAATGGACATGGGGGCATTCTGCGGCTCCACAGGCATCCCGGACACCAGTCCCGTGGTGTCCTCATAGACCTGCACGGTGGTCTCGTCTCCAATGACGGATACCACCTCACCCAGCAGCCCCTCCGGGCCCACGCTGACCATGTCCATAATGGCAAGGCCCTTGCCGCCCTTTACGGTGACAACGGGGCCGTTGACCCCGTGAATGTAGTAATTTGACATTGCCTCGCCTCCTCAGTCGTCCGCAAGATCCAGACCAAACAGCTCGGCAAAGTGTCCGTCCAGATCCCCAAGGGCCGTATCATAGCTCTGATCGGCCCGGAGCAGCTTGGAATGGCAGTCCACGATCAGTCCGCCCAGCCGGAAGGAACCGGCCTGAAAGGTCACATGCCGCCCGGGCAGGCACCCGGCCAGCTCCCGCTGATACTGCATGTCCTCGGGGCGGAGCCAGATCAGGCCGTCATAGGGGTTGCCAAGGGCCGCAAAGGCCTCGATGTAGAGCTGCTTCAGGTGGGGGAGATAGTCCTCGGTTTTGGTAAAGGCCAGCAGCTTTTCCCGGACTGCGTCAAAGACCTCATGGCCGATCTTCTCCCGTCGGGTGGCAATGATCCGCTTGTCGGCCATCATGCGCCGGGAGATCTCCCGGCCGGTCTCTGCGGTGATGGCCTCAGACTTCTGCTGGGTCTCCGTATCCACCCGGCGGCGTATTTCCGCCGCAGCCGTCTCCACCCGGGCCCGGCGCTGGGCCTCCACCCGGCTGAGGATCCCGTCCCGTTCCTGCTGGGCATCTTCCAGCACCAGCTGCCGGAACCGGTTCAGTTTATGATTGATATCAGGCATTCGCCCATCACTCCTTCGTTATACCTTGATTCCGATGGCCTCCCGGATATACCGGGTGATGGAGTCCGGCGGGCGCTCCGTATGGTGGCGATCCGGGATCTCCACCAGCAGGGGCCGCACCGAGGTGAGCTTCAGGGCCTTTACCCGTTCCGGGCACAGGGCCGAGAGCTTTTCATTGATGAGAAGGATGCCGATGTCCGGATCCTTCTCCGCCATGTCTATGGCCCGAAGGGTCTCCTCCTTGGTTTTGCAGAGAACCCCCTCCATTCCGGCCAGCCGAAGTCCTGTGAGGGTGTCGGAATTATCGGAGATCACAAAGTACCGCATGATCTTACATAAAGAGCATCAGCAGAGCCACCAGCAGGCCGTAGAGGGCCACGCCCTCGGCCAGACCTACAAAGATCAGTGCCTTGCCGAAAATGCTGTCGTTTTCGCTCATGGCGCCCAGTGCCGCTGCCGCCGCAGAGGAAACGGCGATGCCGCCGCCTACGCCGGACAGGCCCACGGCCAGCGCCGCACCCACATATTTGAGGCCATCGGCAATGCCGGAGGCATTTGCGGCATTCGCTGCCGCATCGGCGGCAAATGCGGTGCCCGAGCAGGCAAAGCCGAATACGGTGGCCATTGCCACCAGTCCGAAGAAGCCGAAGCAGTGGGCAATCAGGGGCTTTTTCACGGTTTTGCCGTCCTTATGGCGGCGGGAAATGTACACAAGGGGCAGGACGATGGCCAATGCCATCACGAGCATAATCAAGATTGTCTTTATCATGGTAGATCCTCCATTTACGCAAAGAATTAGAAATCAGTCTTTTTTGTATAATCGATGACTGCGGGGGAGAAGGGACGGCTGCCGGATTCATAGAACCGGCCAAACATCTCATAGAATTCCAGACGGAGCACCTGAATGCAGACCATCAGGCCCTCGATGCCCATGACCAGAATGTTGCCGATGACCAGCACCACCGGGGAGGCGGGGCTGCCCGCCAAGGTATAGACCACCAGCATCATGCCCGCATGGCAGATGGCATAGGCCCCCACCCGCAGGAAGGATACGGTGTTGGTGACAAAGGAGAGGATCACCTCAAACATTTCAAAGAGGTTCTCGGCAATGAAGCCCCCGATGGATTCGGGCTTCCAGTCCTTTTTCTTTGCCGCCAGCTTCCCCAACGGCTCCTGACAAAACATCACCAGCAGGGGAAGCACGATAAATACAAGGATATAGGCAGGGCGGAAGACCTTTGCGCCGGTGGTGAGCATCACCACGGCCCCGATGACCACCGCCAGATAGAAGATGATCCCCGCCAGAGAGTTGTTGGTAAAGAAGATCTTTTTGATGTCCTTCTGACGGATGCCGTTGGTGATGTTGATGACCATCATCATCGTAATGATCACGGCGCCCATGGCGGCGGAGACGATCAGGATCCTTGTGGCGTTGGCCCCGGATTCCAGCACATGAAAGCCCGGGATCAGGTGTTCATAGCCAAAGAAGCTGCCGAACACAAAGCCGAAGAGGGTAGAGAACACGCCCACGCTGCCCAGAATGCCGCCCAGCCACATGCCCTTTACCTTGTAGAGGAAAATGCCCAGTCCAACCAGCACAAGCCCCTGTCCCACATCCCCGTACATGAGGCCGAAGAGAATGGAATAGGTCACGGCCATCAGGAATGTGGGGTCAAATTCATTGTAGGCGGGAAGGCCGTACATCTCCGTAAAGGGCTGGAAGAGCCTTGCCCAGAAGTTGTTTTTCAGCAGCACCGGCGGCGTCTGCTCCTTCACCGATGCGGGGTCATCCTGGGCCAGCATCACGTCCGGGAAGGGCTCCAGAGACTTCTGGATCTCCGCCACGGCACTGACCGGAGCCCAGCCGCAGAGCAGGAAGGTCTGATCCTCGGTCATCACCGCATATTTCTTGATCTCTCCGGCGCCGTACATGAATTTCAGGTAGCTGTAGAGCAGCAGAAGCTCTCCGGTGGCCTGCTGCTTCCAGCTGTCATAGGCCGCCTGATTCCGGGAGAGCTTTTCCCGGCTGGTATTGGTGTCCGCCTCCAGCATTACGGCGGTATCCTCCGGGGTGCCCGCCACATGCTCCGTCAGGCGCATCCGCTCGAAGCCAAGGGAATCCATGAGCCGGTCGGATTTCCCGGCGCAGCTCTTGGGGGTCACATAGCAGAGATACACATAGTCCTGCCCCAGCTGGGTGGGGTAGAGGATGATCTCCGGGTTATCCTCGATTTTTACGCTGAGGGAGTCAAATGCCTCCCGGAGCATCCGGCCAAACCGGAACCGCACATAGCCCAGATGATAGATCTCGGATAGATTGCTTGGAAGTCCCGCAAACCGCTGGAGATCCTCCACCTCATGGGTATTCTCGGAGATCCGGCGCTCCAGCTGCTGGCGTGTATCCGTAAACTGCCGGAACTGCCCGTTCAGGGCCCCAAGCCGCTCTCTGGCCGTGTCCAGATCCAGCGCTTCCTGACGGAAATCCGCAAATGCAAACGGAATCTCCATCTCCTCCATGAGCTTCTGCACCATGGAAAGGGGCTCCTGCCACGAGTTGTTCCATGACAGGGGAACCATATGGGTATTCTTGCTGAGAATGCCTTCGGCCTCCACGGGATGGAACTGCTGGTTCACAAGACTGGTGCAGATGACATGGTCAATGGCATCGCCGGGCCCCGCCAGCGTCAGCATTTTCATGGGAACGACAGACATTTCATCACCTCTTTGCTTCCGCACCAATGAGGGGCACATAGCTCCGGGGCTCCACCCCGTAGCGGATGCACTCAATGATGCTGATGATATTGCGCAGCTCGATCTCCTTCAGGCCCAGATAGGCCATGGGCGTATAGATGGTGGGCACGGCGGCCCGGAGCTGTCGCTGATTGAACCGGTACTGCATGGTATAGAGATAGGCCTCCGGCCCCGAGGGTGAAATGGACCGGAACAGGGGCCCGTAGGGCCCGTTTAGAACCAGCTCTCTGGCGGCGGCATAGTCCGGGGCGGAGAGAAGCTGCTGTACATAGTCCTTCCCCAGCTTGCCGGAGCAGGGCAGGGGAAAGCTGAAGGACCGCACATCCTCTTCGGAGAAGTGCTGCCGGAGCCGGAGAAACATCACCAGATTTAAGAGATCCGTCTCCTGATCCAGCGCCTTCCGGGTGATCTTCTGACCGTCGGGCCTTCCATAGCGGCCCAGCACCTTATATAAATGGGCGTAATAGGTCACCAGCAGGATGTTGTCTACAAAGGCCATGGTGGGCGGGGATTCGGAGGCGGCGCTTCGGGCCATGGCGGAGCCGTAGATGGTGTCCCGGGCGGCATCCGCAATCTGCCGGTAGGTCTCCGCCTGACTCAGGGCCTGAAGATCCAGATGGCTGTGCCTGCGGAGCAGGGGCGCCCATGTGGCCTCCGGCTCCAGCATATGCCGGGAGGAGAGCCGCCGCATGGAGGTCAGAATGGCCTCCTTTTCCGCCTGATAGATGGGAAACCGCATCAGCGCCTGATCCTGTAGGGATAAAAAGCTGAAAATCCGGTGATATTCATTGCGGTAGGTGGTGCGCAGGGCATTTTCCAGCTGCTCCCGGTGCAGTCCCTCGGGATGCAGCCCCGCAAGCTCCCTTCGGTAGCCCCGATGGGACTGCAAAAAGGCCGCCGCCTGAGGGATGGTGGTTTTGCCCATGAGCTGCCGGTAGTCCTCGCCGGTCATCCGGCCCCCATACATGGCCCGAACCTTGGCGGCCACCGCCAGATAGGCGTTACCGGCCATGGCCGTCGCCTGCCTTTCCTACGATCCGGGCTACAATGGTGTCCACCCATTGATCCTTTTTGGCTGCATACAGGGCTTCCACCTGCCCCAGCTTTTGCTGAAGGCGGTCATCCAGTGCCTGAAGCTGCTCCTGACAGGCGGCCTGCTCTTTTTGACGAAGCTCGTCCAGCGTCTTTTGGGCCTCGGCCTCATACTGGGCAGTAATGGTCTCGATCTCCCGCTGGATACCTTCCTCCAGCGTGGCCTCCGCCGCCTTGGCGTCCCGGGTCAGTGCCTGCGCCTGCTGGTCGGTGGCCAGAACACGGCCAATGAGTTCTGCCTGATTCACAGAAAGTCCCCCTTTTTGCAAAAGCTCCGGGCAGGTGGTGGGAATGTGCCAGATGTCCGGAGTGAATATTATTGTTTGAGTTTCGATTTTGCGAAGATGAAATAATCTTCACAAACCATTATAAACCGATTCTTATAAATTGCAAGTATTTGGCCGCAAATTGTATCCGCCTCCCGGCAATCGCCGCAGTCCGGCTGCCGTTCCGGCCCCTTCACGGCGAAGATTTTACAAACTTTTTTGATGAAAAAACATTATTTTCTCACTGTTTTGAAGGAAGATATTCCATCATTTTGCGGGAAAATTGATTTGTAAAAATCACTTCCATTTCGGGATACACTCCTGTATAATATTCCTAAACAACGGAGGCGGCAGCGCCGCTTCCCGGCAAAACCATCACATTATGACAGGAGGATTTCATATGGATCAGCGTTCTAAAAAGCTTTTGACGCTTCTGGAGAATGACTGTACACTGAATCATACAGAGCTGGCCGCCATGTGCGACACCACCGTAGAGGACATCGACCTTCGGATCAAGAGCCTCACGGAGGAGGGCGTCATTCTGGGCTATAAGGCCATGATCAACTGGGAAAAGACTTCCGTAGAGGCCGTAGAGGCTCTGATTGAGGTCAAGATCACCCCTCAGCGGGACAAGGGCTTTGACCGCATCGCCCAGCGGATCTATCAGTATGAGGAGGTGGAAAGCTGCTACCTTATGTCCGGGGGCTATGACCTGACGGTGATCCTCACCGGCCGGACCCTGCGGGAGGTGGCGCTGTTCGTATCCCAGAAGCTCTCCACCATTGAGGGCGTCACCAGCACTGCCACCCATTTCATTCTCAAAAAATATAAGCAGAGCAACGTGGTGTTCATTCCCAAGGAGGAACAGAAAGAAAGGCTGATTTTCGTATGATCGACTACAGCCGTATGATTTCTCAGCGGGTGCAGGATATCAAGCCCTCCGGCATTCGCAAATTCTTTGATATTCTTGAAAATATGACCGATGCCATCTCTCTTGGCGTTGGCGAGCCGGATTTCCAGACCCCATGGCATATCCGGGATGCGGGCATCTACTCCCTGGAGCAGGGCTTTACCAAGTACACCTCCAACGCCGGTATGACCGATGTTCGCCGGGAGATCTCCAACTATCTCTCCCGGCGTTTTGATCTCCACTATGACTATAACGACCAGATTCTTGTGACCGTAGGCGGCAGCGAGGGCATTGACTGTGCCATCCGGTGTCTTGTGAACCCCGGGGACGAGGTGCTGATCCCGGAGCCAAGCTTTGTGTGCTACGGGCCCATGGTATCGCTGGCCTCCGGTGTGCCGGTGCCCATTGAGCTCACCGCCGACAATGAGTTCCGTCTCAGCCCCGAGCAGCTTCTGTCCAAGGTCACGGACAAGACCAAGATCCTTGTTCTGCCCTATCCCTCCAACCCCACCGGAGGCATTATGGAGCTGGAGGATCTCAAGGCGCTGGTGCCCATCCTGAAGGAACGGGGCATTATGGTTTTGTCCGATGAGATCTATGCGGAGCTTACATACGGCCCCCGCCATGTCTCCATGGCCAATATCCCGGAGATGTACGACCAGACCATCGTGGTCAACGGCATGAGCAAGTGCTATTCCATGACCGGCTGGCGTCTGGGCTATGCCTGCGGCCCCAAGGAGATCATTGCCCAGATGACCAAAATCCATCAGTACGCCATCATGTCCGCCCCCACCACCAGCCAGTATGCGGCGGTGGAGGCCCTGCGCAACGGGGACGGGGACATTGAGGCCATGAAGGAAGAGTATGACGGCCGCCGCCGGTTTCTGGTGCAGGGGCTCCGGGAGCTGGGCCTTGACTGCTTTGAGCCCAGAGGCGCTTTTTACGTGTTCCCCTGTATCCGCTCCACGGGGCTTTCCTCCGAGGAGTTCTGTGAGCAGCTTCTGATCTCCCAGAAGGTGGCCTGCATTGCGGGCAACGCCTTTGGAGAGAGCGGCGAGGGATATGTGCGCATGTGCTATGCCGCCAGCATGCATGATCTGCAGGAGGCCCTCCGGCGCATTGGGCTTTTCCTTGACACGTTAAAGCAAAAATGATACTCTAATAGGGGTATGGGCGGATCCCATACCCCTTCATTTTTATACCGTGCACGGCACGAAAAGGAGCGAGATAAATGCATAACTGCTTTCAGGCTGCTGATATTCTGATTCCCGGCAAAATTTCCATGACCAAATGGGCCTGCGTGGCCTGCGATCAGTATTCCTCCCAGCCGGAATACTGGGAGCGTGTCCGGGACTTTGTGGGGGATGCCCCCTCTACCTACCATATGATCTTCCCGGAGGCCCTGCTGCGGCAGGGAGCAGGGAAGGAGCGCATCGAATCCGGCCACCGGCATATGGAGGAATATCTGTCCTCCGGCCTGTTCCGGGAGCTGCGCCGGAGCTTTATTTATGTGGAGCGCACCATGGCCTCCGGGGCGTGCCGCCGGGGCCTCATGGGTCAGGTGGATCTGGAGGAATACGACTTTACACCCGGCTCCGCTGCCCACATCCGTGCCACCGAGGGCACCGTGCAGGAGCGCATTCCCCCCAGAATGGAGCTGCTCCGTGGGGCCAAGCTGGAATTCCCCCATGTGCTGCTGCTCTGCGATGACAAGAAGGATGAAATCCTGAAAACCGCAAAGGAAAACGCCGGGGAAAAGGTCTATGACTTCGACCTGATGGAAAACGGTGGACGGATCCGGGGCTATCTGATCTCCGGCATGGGCGTGGGCGTGGTCAACAGCGCCATTTCCGCCTATATCGCCGCCACCGAGGCCGCCCAGCCCGCCGGAAAGGCCATGAGCTTTGCGGTAGGTGACGGCAACCACTCTCTGGCCTCCGCCAAGGGCTGCTGGGAGGAGATCAAGCCCACCCTCACCGAAGAGGAGCGGATCTCCCACCCCGCCCGGTATGCGCTGGTGGAGCTGGAAAATGTCCATGACGAGGCCATCGAATTTGAGCCCATCCACCGGGTGCTGAAGGGCGGGGCGCTGCCCCGTCTCATGGATATCCTCCGGGCAAAGTCCGTGTCCGAGGGCTACCCCATTACCCTGATCACAAAGGACGGGGAGGAGACCATTCATTTTTCCAGAGACGAAAGCCCGCTGGCCCTGTCGATTCTCCAGCCCATTCTGGATGACTTTGTGGCCGAGACCGGCGATGCCATCGACTATATCCACGGGGAGGATGTAGCCCGGCAGCTGGCGCAGGCAGAGGATACCCTTGCCATTATCGTTCCGGGCATGGAAAAGTCCTCCCTGTTCCCTGGGGTTCTCGCAGGGGGCGTGCTGCCTCGAAAGACCTTCTCCATGGGGCAGGCCAACGAGAAGCGCTATTATCTGGAAGGGAAGAAGCGAGCATGATCCATTTGTCTTCCATGGCCCATGCCAAACTGAATCTGACCCTTGACGTTCTGGGGCGTCGTGGGGACGGCTATCACGACCTGAAAATGGTCATGCAGGAGATTTCGCTGGGAGACGCCTTGGAGCTGGACTTGGAAACCGGCGCTCCATGGGCCATGGAGTGCGGCAGCGCCGGGATTCCCTGCGACGACACCAATCTCTGCATCAAGGCCGCAAGGCTGTTCTTTGGAGCCACCGGCATCGACTGCCATGGGCTTACGGTGCGTCTGACCAAGTACACCCCCTCCTGCGCAGGCATGGGCGGCGGCAGTGCCGATGGGGCCGCTGTGCTGCGGCTCTTATGGGAGCACTATGACCGCCCCATCTCCCGGGAAGCACTCTTTTCCATTGCCGAGCAGGTTGGCTCTGACGTGCCCTTCACCCTGCTGGGCGGTACGGCGCTGGCGGAGGAAAAGGGTCAGATCTTAACGCCCCTTTCTCCCATGCCCCAGTGCACCCTTGTGATCTGCAAGCCTGATTTCCCCATCTCTACCCCGGCGCTGTTCCACGCCATTGATGACGCTGAGATCGTGGCTCGTCCCGATACCCCCGGCATGCTCCGGGCGCTGGAGCAGGGGGATCTTTCCGGCATCGCCGGGAAGCTGTTTAATGTCTTTACCCCGGTGGTAGCCCGGGAGCACCCGGAGATCGGCGTCATTCAGGATATCATGGTGTCCCATGGGGCACTGGGGGCGGAAATGACCGGCTCCGGGCCTACGGTCTTCGGCATTTTTACGGATAAGACCGCCGCCGGGACCTGCTATGGTGTCCTGCGTCAGCGGTTCCCGGAGACCTTTTTGGCGCATCCTGTATAAAAATCAGAAATACCGTCCATCATTTGGGTATCTTCCAAGATGGACGGTGTTTTTATGAAGAAATCAGCTTGTATGGTAAAATTGGGGCTGCTGCTACTGCTGGCGCTGGCATTTTCGCTGGCCACAGGTCTGGAACGGCAGCAGCAGCGGATCTCCGACAGTCTGGTGCGGCTCCATGTGGTGGGCAGCTCCAACGACCGGCGGGATCAGGACATAAAGCTCCTTGTGCGGGATGCGGTGCTTCAGGAGAGCGGGGAGATCCTTGCCGGTGCAGGGGACAGAGCCGATGCCATGGCTCTGCTGGGGGAAAATCTCCCCCGGCTGGAGGCCGTGGCCAATGATGTCCTTCGGGAGCAGGGCACAGGGGATCGTGCACAGGTGACCCTCCGGCGGGAGCTGTTTGGAACACGATTTTATGATACCTTCACCCTGCCCGGAGGCTATTATGAGGCCCTGCGGGTCAAGATCGGTGCAGCGGAGGGGAAAAACTGGTGGTGTGTGGTGTACCCCCAGCTTTGCATGTCCGCCGCAGCAGCGCCGGAGGCGGTGCCCGCCATGGGCGGCATGGCCCCGGAGGACGCCCGGCTGATCTCCCAGGGGGAAATCAGCTTCCGGTTCCGGTGTCTGGAGCTGCTGGAGGATCTGCTGGGTTATTTTCGGGCCAGGGGGGAAGGAATCCCCACTTCCGAATAAACGGAAAATATGGTATACTGTCAGCAGCAACAACGAAGGAAGTGACCCTATGCTGACCATTATCACCGGACGGGGCAAGTCCGGAAAGACCACCCGGCTTTTGGAGGCGGTGCGGGCATGCCCGGGGGAGGCCATGGGCAGCCGCATCGTCATCGTGCCGGAGCAGCTGAGCCATGAGACCGAGCGGCTTTTGTCCCGGCTCTGCGGGGACTCCATCAGCTATGTGTCGGAGGTACTCAGCATGACCCGGCTCTTTGACCGGGTCTGTGCAGTCTCCGGAGGCGGCGCTCGCCCTACGCTGGATCAGGGCGGCCGGATTCTGACGGCACAGCTGGCCCTGTCCAGCCTGCGGCCCCAGCTGAAGGTCTTCGGAGCGGCAGCGGGAAAGCCGGAATTTCTGTCCGGCATGGTCAGCATGATCGATGAGCTGAAATCCTACGGGGTAACGCCCCAGACCCTCATGGGGGCGGCGGCGCAGGCCCAGGGGCTGTTTGCCCAGAAGCTCTCAGAGCTTTCGATGATCCTCGGTGCCTATGAAGCGGCCTCGGCCCAAGGGGCCAGAGACCCCCGGGACAAGCTGACCCTGCTGCGGAAAAAGCTCATGGAGGGGGCGTATGCCCCCGGGCGTCATTTCTTTGTGGACGGCTTTACCGACTACTCGGAGCAGGAGCTTCGGGTGCTGGAGGCACTGCTGCGCCGTGGGGAGAGCATGACCGTTACGGTGCCCGCCGGGAACCCGGAGGACCCTCAGGCGCTCTTTGCCCCGGGCCGTGAGACCCTCAGTGCCCTTTGCCATATGGCGGAGGCCGCCGGGGTGCAGGTAGAGATCATACATACCACGTTCCGGCGGACGCTGCCGCCGGAGCTTGCCTGTTTGGAGCAAAACCTCTTTTCCTATGGTGCCTCGCCCTTTCCCGGCGAAGCGGATCATATTACCGTTACCCAGTGGGAGACCCGGCTGGAGGAATGCCGTGCCTGCGCCGCAGTCCTGCGCCGTCATGCCATGGAGGGCATGCGGCTCCGGGATATGGCCATTGCCTGCGGAGATGAAAAGAGCTATGGCGCCCTGCTGTCCTCGGTGATGGAGGAAATGGGACTGCCCCTTTATCGGAACGAAAAACGTCCGGTGCTGACTCATCCGGCAGCCCGGTTCCTGCTGCTGGCGATGGAATGCGCCGGGGAGTCCATGGAGCAGGAGGCAGTGCTGGCCTATCTCAAAACCAGCTACTGCGGCCTTGACCGGAATGACGTGGATCGGATCGAAAACTACGTGGTCACATGGGCCATCAGCGGCTCAAAATTCTTCTCCAAATGGACCATGCACCCGGAGGGCTATGACGGCTTCTTCACCGGGGAGACCGAGGCCCGGCTGCAGCGGATCAACGACTGCCGCCAGCAGGCCATGGCGCCTCTGCTGCATCTCTCTGCCAAGCTGAAATCTGCCCTGAACGTCAAGGGGCAGATGGAGGCGCTCTTTGACTTTATGCAGGAGACCCGGCTCTATGAATCGCTGGAGGAACAGGTATCCCGGGAGACAGCACAGGGAAATCTGGAGGCGGCGCAGGAGACGGCACAGATCTGGTCCATCCTGCTGTCCTGCCTTCAGCAGGTCTGCGGGGTACTTGGCTCTCTGAGCCTGAAAAGCTCGGAGCTGCCCCGGATTTTGGAGCTTGCACTAAAAGAATATCAGGTGGGCACCATTCCCGCAGCGCTGGACGCCGCCAGCTTTGGCACCCTTGGCTCCATGCGTGGGAAGGAGCCGAAGCTTTTGTATGTACTGGGGGTCAACGAAGGGGTCATTCCATCGGTGGCTGCCGGGGGCAGCCTGCTGACGGAGCAGGAGCGCCAGACCCTCCGGGATCGGTTTGGCATTCCGCTGGCCCCGGATACCGAGGGGAATCTCCAGCGGCAGCTATTGGAGATCTATGGAGCCTTCACCGCCCCCACGGAGCGGCTGTATCTCTCCTACCTCACCGGGGAGGAGGCCCAGCCCGCCTTCCCGGTTCGCCGGGTCATGGAGCTGATGCCCAATTGCGGAGGGCCTGTATCCCCCTATGCGGGGCTTTCGGCCCGGAGCGCTGCGGAGCAGTATCTGATGGCCTCGGAGGAAAACGGGCTGCTTCCCCTTCGTGCCGCCATATCCCGGGCCGCCGAACAGGTGCCGGAGCTGGAACAGGCCATTTCGCTGGGAAAGCAGCTCTCCCAGCCCCGGGAGATGCAGGTGTCCCCGGAGACCGCCAAGGCCCTCTTTGGCAATCCCGTAGGGCTTACGGCCTCCCGGATGGACAAGCTGGCCTCCTGTCCGCTGGATTTCTTCCTGTACTACGGCCTGAAAGCAAGGCTTCGGAAGGAGGCCACCTTTGATGCGGCGGAATTTGGCACCTTCGTCCATTTTATCCTTGAAAAAACCGTCCCGGAGCTGCTGGGGCGGCAGGCCCCCTGCACCGGGGAGGAGAGCATGGCGCTGGTGGCATCCCACATGGGGGAATATACGGAGGAAAGGCTTTCCCAGCTGGAACAGACCAGCCGACAGCGCTATCTTCTGACCCGTAACCGGAAGGAGGCGGCGCTTCTGGTGGAGGAGATCTCCAAAGAGCTTGTCACCACGGCATTTACGCCCGTGGGCTACGAGGTCGCCATCGGCGGCAGGCAGGGCCTTCCGCCCCTGACGGTGCAGGGACAGCTGGGCCGGGGCAGTCTCAGCGGCTTTGTGGATCGGGCGGATCTCTGGCACGGCCCCGACGGAGACTATCTTCGGATCATAGACTATAAAACCGGCAGCAAGAAATTTGACTATACGGATCTTCTTGCCGGTTCGGGCATGCAGATGCTGCTGTATCTCTTTGCCTTGGAGCGCTCCGGACTGCCGGGACTGGATGCCGCCCTGCAGCCCGCCGGGGTGCTGTATCTTCCGGCCCGGCACAGCTACCAGAGCGCCGAGGGCCCGGGCACCATAGATGCGGCCCATACGCCAAACCGCCGCAGCGGCCTTCTTTTGGGGGAGCCGGAGGTATTGGAGGCCATGGAGCACGGCGACCAGTACCAGTATATGCCCCTGCGGAAGACCAAAAGCGGCTTGGGAGACTATGCGGTATCCCGGCAGCAGCTTCGCCTGCTGGAGGACTATGTAAATAATCAGATGATTCGGATGACCGATCAGATTCTGGGGGGTGGGTTTGCCCCGGCACCCTTCTACCGGGGAATCAGTCACGATCCCTGCCGCTATTGCGATTTTGGCCCCGTGTGTCAGAAGGATCCGCAGTTCCGCAAGAGCTGCTATCACCCGCCGGTCAGCGCCAAGGCATTTTGGCAGCTGCTGACGGAAGGCGGAACGGAAGGAGGAGCGGAAAATGGCTGATATGAAATTGACGCCCCAGCAGCAGGCTGTGGTAGACAATCGCGGCGGCACCCTGCTGGTGTCCGCTGCTGCCGGTTCCGGCAAAACAAAGGTGCTGGTGGATCGGGTCATGGCCCGGATCCAACAGGAGGGGCAGAATATCAACGAATTTCTGATCATCACCTTCACCAACGCCGCCGCCGCAGAGCTTCGTGGCAAGATCGCCTCCGCCATCGGCAAGGCTCTTGCAGCCCAGCCCGAGAATCGCCATCTTCAACGGCAGATGAATCTGATGCATCTTGCCCAGATCTCCACGGTACACGCCTTCTGCGGGGCGCTGATCCGCCAGTACGGGTATCTACTGGAGGTGCCCTCGGACTGCGCCATGCTGGAGGATCCCAGACGGGAGGAAATCCTCTCCAAGCTGATCTCCGACATTTTGGAAGAAGCATATGAGACCATGACCCCGGGATTCCGGCTTTTGGCCGATACCCTTGGGGCAGGCCGCAGCGATCAGTCATTGGAGACCCTGATCCGGAGCCTCTTTGAAAAGATGCTCAGCCAGCCGAATCCGGGTAAGTGGCTCCGCAGCCTGACGCTGACCCTGCCGGAGAATGTGCCCCTTGGAGAGAGCACCTTTGGAGGGCTTCTGTTGGAGGACGCCCGGCAAAGGCTCTTATGGATGCAGCAGCGGCACAGCTGGGCCATTTCTCAGATGCAGGGGGATGAAAAGCTGATCCCCAAGTATCTGCCTGCCTATGAAAATCAGAAAAAGGCCATTGACGGGATGCTTGCAGCGCTGGACGGCCCATGGGATCAGATCAGCGGCGCACTGTCTCTGGAATTTCCGAAGGTTGTGGTCATGAAATACCCCGACCCCGAAAAGCTGGATGCCATCAAACAGGTGCGGGCGGACTTTAAGTCGCTTTTGGAGGATCTGCGCCGCCGGTTTTCCCGGACGGAGGCCCAGCTGATTCAGGAGCAAAATGACATGGCCCCGGCATTGGAGGCCCTCTGCGGCCTTGCCGAAGCCCTTGACCGGCGCTTTTCTGCGGAAAAACGCCGGAAAAACCTCATGGATTTCTCCGATCAGGAGCATCTGGCCATACAGCTTCTGACAGACGGCGCCGGGCAGCCCTCTGCGGTAGCCAAAGACGTTGCCCAGCGGTTTACGGAGATCATGGTGGACGAGTATCAGGATTCCAACCGGATTCAGGAGCTGATTTACTGCTCCATCGTCCGTGGACGGGACGAAAACCGTTTTCTGGTGGGGGATGTAAAGCAGTCCATCTATGGCTTCCGTCAGGCCCAGCCGGAGCTGTTTCTCGAAAAGTATCAGGCTTATCCTCCGGCGGCGGAGGCCGAAACGGGATCGCCCCGAAAGCTGATCCTTTCAAAGAACTTCCGCTCCCGGCCCGAAATCCTCGAAGCGGTGAACCATACCTTTACCACCATTATGCGTCCGGAGATCGGCGGCCTGTCCTATGGGCCCGATGAGAGCCTCTATCCCGGTCTTCCCGAATACCCGGAGGATCATAACGCCCATGTCTATCTGGATATGCTGCTGTTTCCAAAGTCCGCCGCCGGAAGCGGCCCTGATGACCTCAGCAAATATCAGAAGGAGGCCGCATGGGTGGCCCAGCGCATTGCCGGGCTGCTGAAGGCGGGGCTTCCGGTGCGGGACGGCGATGGTACCCGGCCCGCACGTCCCGAGGATTTTGCCATTTTATTCCGCTCCCGGGACCCCATGACCATCTACCAGCGGGCTTTGACCCGGGCCGGGATCCCGGTATCTGCCGACAGCGGGGGAGACCTGTTTTCCGCCCCGGAGGTACAGGTGCTCATGAGCCTTCTGCGGGTACTGGATAATCCCCATCAGGATGTGCCGCTGCTGGCGGTGCTGTGCAGCCCCCTGTACCGGCTGTCCAACGATCAGCTGGCAAAGATCCGTGCATGCAGCAAAACGACCCGGTTTTATGACGCCATGGGGGAGTGCCCCGAGGACTTCTGCCGGGAGACGCTGGCATCGCTGGAAGCGCTCCGCCGGAAGGCGGAAACCATGTCCGCCGATCAGCTGGTCTGGATGCTTCTGGAGCAGGAGGGGCTTCTGGGGGCCTACAGTGCCATGGAGGGCGGCGCCCAGCGCCGGGACAATCTGCTGAAGATCTATGAACTGGCCCAGAGCTATGCCGGGGGCAGCTATCTCTATCTCTTTGAGCTGCTGCGGAATCTCAGCCGGTTGGAGGCCGCCGGACAGAGCGGCGGCGCCCAGGGCACAGGCGGCGTAACGCTGACCACCATTCACCGCTCCAAGGGGCTGGAATACCCCATTGTGTTTCTCTGCGATCTGTCCCGGAAGCTCAACTTCCGGGAGCTCATGGATCCCGTTCTGCTGGATGGCGACCTTGGCATCGGTGCCAAGATCACGGATACGGAGGCACGGATCCGCTACCCGGGCCTTGCCTATGAGGCACTCAGCGTCAAAAAGCGCAGGGCCTTTCTGGCGGAGGAAATGCGCATTCTCTATGTAGCCATGACCCGTCCCAAGGATTATCTGTTCATGACCTACGGCGCCCAGGAGGGAACCTCCATGGGCACAAAGCTGCGGCCCGGGGCAGGCTGTCCCGCCGAGTCATGGGCGGTGGAGAGTGCCGGTAGCCTTGGAGACTGGGTGCTGCTGTCGGCCATGAGCCGGGTGGAATCCGGGGCACTGTTTCAGCTCTGGGGCCGTCCCCAGTGTCAGCTGAAGGTTTCGGATACGCCTTGGCATGTGGCGATACATACCATCGATACGGTGCCGGAGGCACAGTATGCCCCGGAAGCACAGGAGAAGGAACGGGAGAATACCGCCGTTCCCAGCCCGGAGCAGCTGAGCCGGGCCCTGTGCTGGCGCTACCCCCATATGGAGGCGGCCCGAACTCCCTCTAAGGTCACCGCCACGGAGCTCAAGGGCCGCTTTAAGGATCAGGAGGCACAGGAGGAGGCTGCGGCCCCTGTCCGTGCCCCCCAGCTGCTGCGGCCGGACTTTATGCTGGCCTCCGGGGCACTGAGCCCCACGGAAAAGGGCACCGCCACCCATCTGTTCCTGCAATATGCCGATTTTCCGGGCCTTGACACCATGGACGGGGTGCAGGCGGAGCTGGATCGAATGGTGGACGAGGAATATCTGACGGAGCAGCAGGCGGAGGCCGTGGAGCCCCGGGAAATCCTTCGGCTGTTCCGGTCCCCGCTGGGGCAGTCCATGCTCCATGGGGAGCATCTGATCCGGGAGTTTAAGTTCTCGCTGCTGACCGATGCTTCGGAATTTTACCCTGCCATCGCCGGGGAGCAGGTACTCATGCAGGGCGTGGTGGATGCCGCCATGGTAGAGCCGGATGGGATCACGGTCATTGACTTTAAGACGGACCGGGTCTCGGAGGCCGGTGCCATGCAGCGGGCAGAGCACTACCGCCCCCAGCTTGCCACCTACAAAGAGGCGCTGGAACGGATTTTTGAAAAGCCGGTGCGGAAGACCGTACTGTACTTCCTGAAGCCGGGAAAGGAGATTGTACTATGATATCCGGTGTGATTTTTGATATGGACGGCCTGATGACCGACACCGAGCGGCTGTTTATTGACCTGTGGTGTCAGATCCGCAGGGAGCAGGGACAGCCGGAATACCGGGAGGTTATGGAGCACTGCATCGGCCTCGACCACGAAAAGACCCATGCCTATCTGGAAGAAGCCCTGGGGCCGGATTTTGACTATATGCCGGTATTTCAGCAGATTGCGCAGCGCTCCCGGGCCTATTGCCTGGCCCACGGAGTTCCGGTAAAGCCGGGGCTCTATGATCTTCTTGACTATCTGGACAGCCACAAGATCCCCTATGCGGTGGCCACCTCCACCAAGTCGGACAATGCCCGGTTCCGTCTCAAGAACATCGGCGTACTGTCCCGGCTCCAAGGCCTCGTGACCGGGGATATGGTCACCGCCGGGAAGCCCCAGCCGGAGATTTTCCTGAAAGCGGCCCAACTGCTGGAGCTGCCCCCGGAAGCCTGTCTGGTTTTGGAGGATTCGCCCCATGGGATTCTTGCGGCCCATCGGGCCGGGTGCAGACCCATGATGATCCCGGATCTCAAGGCGCCGGATGCGGACACACTGGCGCTGCTCTATGCCAGAGGGACCAGCCTTTTGGACGTGATCCCCCTGCTGGAACGGGAAAATTCCAATGCGCCTGTATCGCTGGCATAGCATTTTTCCCGCAGGTATGGTATCATAGCCCGCAGAAAGGGGAACTGACCCATGACAACAAAAAAACTGATCCTCGCCCCCATGGCCGGCGTGACGGATCTTGCCTACCGTACCATTGCGGCGGAAATGGGAGCTGACGTTACCGTAACAGAGATGGTATCCTCCCGGGCCCTGTGCTACGGCGATAAAAAGACCGCAAAGCTGCTTGGGAAGACCCCCACAGGCTGCTGCGGCGCACAGATTTTTGGCAATGACCCGGAGTTTATGGCAAAAGCTGCAAAGCTGGCGCTGGATATCTCCGGCTGTGACTTCATCGACATCAACATGGGCTGTCCCATGCCCAAAATTTCCGGAGCCGGTGACGGCTGCGGCCTTATGAAGACCCCGGAGCTGGCAGCGAATATCGTCCGAGCCGTGGTGGAAGCGGTGGATGTGCCCGTCACGGTAAAAATGCGGAAGGGCTGGGACAAGAGCCATGAAAACTGCGTGGAGCTGGCCAAGCTGGTGGAGGACGCAGGGGCCGCTGCGGTCGCCGTCCATGGCCGGACCCGGGTGCAGCTCTATACGGGCCGGGCCGACTGGGACTGCATCCGCAATGTAAAGCAGGCGGTATCCATCCCCGTCTATGCCAACGGCGACGTGGACTCCCCGGAAGCTGCCCTGCACATTCTCCGGTACACCGGGGCGGATGGCGTCATGGTGGGCCGTGCTGCCTTCGGAGATCCATACCTGGTTGCCCAGATCCGGGCCGCCATGGAGGAAAAGCCCGTGCCGGCGCTTCCGCCGCTGGCCCAGCGATTGGATACGGCCCTTCGTCAGTTTGAGCTGGCGAAGGAAGACAAGGGAGAGCACATCGCCTGTCTGGAGGCACGCAAGCACCTGTGCTGGTATCTCCACGGGGTGCCCCACGCAGGGTACTATAAGAAGGATATCTCTCAGGTATCCACCTCCGAAGAGGTATATACGCTCATCAAGCTTATGAAGCGGGATTTGAGGTGACGATGTGGAAGAACAGGAACTGATCCGACAGGCAGGGCAGGGGGACGAGTCGGCCTTTGAAGCGCTGGTAAAAGCCTACGAAAAGCCCGTCTACAGCCTGTGCCTCCGCATGTGCGGAGACCGAGACGAGGCCTTTGACCTGTCACAGGATACCTTTATCAAGGCATGGCATGCCATCGCCTTATTTCAGGGGGACAGCAAATTCCAGACATGGCTTTTGCGCATTGCCTCCAACACCTGCATCGATCATCTGCGGAAGAAAAAGCGCAGAAAAGCCGTGTCTCTGACGGAGCTGGACGATGAGAATCAGCCGCTGGAACGGCAGATCGCCGACTACAGCACCGACCCGGCCCTGCTGGCGGAAAAGGCACAGGATCATGAAGCGGTTCGGGCGGCCATGGATCGTCTGCCGGAGCAGGATCGACTGATTCTCTCCCTGCGGGCCGTGGAGGATATGAGCTATCAGGAGATCGGAACGGCTTTGGAGCTTCCAGCCGGCACGGTAAAATCCCGGATCTCCCGGGCGAGAGAAAAAATCAGACGCCAGCTGGACGGGAACCTTTTTTCGTTTTCTGCGTCTGATCAGAAGAAAGGGGGCAGAAGATCGTGAGAACCTGCGAATCCTATATTGCGGACATGAATCTCAGCATTGACGGACTTCTGGACGAAGCCGAAGAGCAGGCACTTCAGGCCCATCTGGCCGTCTGCCCCAAATGCCGGAGCCTGTATCAGTCCTATCAGGACATCAACGCCGCCATTCTGGAAGCCGAGGTGGAGCCGCCCAAGGGGCTGACCCACAGCGTCATGACGCAAATCCATCAGGAAAAGACAAGGAACAAGCCAAAGGCCATTTTGAGCCGGATGCGGTTTACGCTGGCTGCGGCCGTGATCGCACTGGTGGTGGTGGCCGCCGGAACCTATCTGGGCCATCCCCGGGACAATATCAGTGCTGCGGCGCAAGCGGAATCCGCTGCGGTGGCGGAGGCAGCAGAAGCTCCCGCTGAGCCTTCCGCAGGCGAGGCCGCTCTTGCAGCACCGCCAAAAGTCGGAGCCACGGCAGAGCAGCCGGAAGCGGAAACCGAAGTCGATACTCAGGACGCCGGAGCGGAAGAATATGCGGCCGATGCAGCCCCGGAGGCAGAAGGGAGATCCTTCGATTCCGCCATGGAGGACACGGTGGAATCCGGCGCA
Organism: uncultured Oscillospiraceae bacterium; assembly: GCA_959607825.1. Classification (GTDB taxonomy): domain Bacteria; phylum Bacillota; class Clostridia; order Oscillospirales; family Oscillospiraceae; genus HGM13006. The sequence continues at coordinate 37,550 of CAUHNW010000006.1, forward strand.
GCCGGCACCGCACCGGAAACGGCTGTGGCCGCTTTGGAGGCCCTTGGATATCAGGGAACTCTGCTGGAGGTCTCCGCCACGGAGGAAACACTCTATGCGCTGCTGCCCGATGCCCAGCCCATTGAACTGGAAAACGGAGATACGGTCTATCAGGTGTCCCAGACGGCGTATGATTCTGTCATGGATCAGCTGCCCAGCATGGGCGGCGCCGTAATGGAAAGCAAAGGAAATTCGGACCAGACATATGTCTATCTGCTCTTGAAATAAAGGGAATCCCCCTGCGGAGACTGGGTTCCTCCGCAGGGGGATTTTGCACGAAAAGTGGCCGCTGCATTTCGCAGCGGCCACAAAGCATTTATCTGCTTCCCTTGTCGTAGGGAACGCCCTCAGCCTTGGGGGCACGGGATTTCTTGGAGGTGAAGATCAGGATCACCATGGATGCGATAAAGGGCATCATGTTGTAGATCTCCTTGCTCCAATGGAGGGTGGAGAGCACCGTGGAATCGGCAATGTTGGCCAGCGCCTTAAACACCGCAAAGAACAGCGCCGCACCGGCAATTTGCAGAGGCTTCCACTGACCAAAGATCATAACGGCCAGCGCAAGGAAGCCCATGCCCGCTACGCCGACCTCAAAGTTCCAGGAGGAAACCGAGGGGACAATATAGGCAAAGCCGCCAATGCCGCCCAGTACGCCGGAGATCAGCACGCCGCACCAGCGCATCTTATAGACATTGATTCCCACGGAATCCGCAGCCTGAGGATGCTCGCCGCAGGCGGAGAGCCGAAGGCCGAACCGGGTCTTATAGAGCACCACAAAGGCGGCGATCAGGATCACAATGCCAATGAAGAAGAACACGTTCAGGGTCAGAGGCCCGATGTTGAAGGAGAACGCAGAGTTGTCGAAATCCACCTTACCGGACTGACTGCCGTTAAACCGCTTGGCAGCAACCAGCGCAAGGGCTGTTGCCAGCAGGTTCAGGGCCGTACCGCCAATGGTCTGGTCTGCCTTCAGATTGACCGAAGCAAAGGCCAAAAGGGCGGAGTAAATGGCGCCGGAAATGGCAGAGCCAAGAATACTCAGGGTCACCATGGCCCATGCGGGCATATCTGTGGGAAGCATCCGGGTCATAAGGACACCCACAAGACCGCCAATGACCATAATGCCCTCCAGTGCAATGTTAATGATACCGGAACGCTCGGAGAACATGCCGCCAAGGGCAACCAGCATCAGCACCATCATATACATGAGGGTGTATTTCAGCAGCAGCATCATTGTGCGTCATCCTCCTTTCCGGTATCCGCTTCTTCTCCGAGAGAAGCAGCCGAGGCAGCGGCCGCAGTCTCTTCCTTCCGGCGGCCCAGCTTCTTGGTAAACCAGTTCTTAAACAGCAGGGAGAAGGCGCAGAGGTAAATGACCACACCGGAGATTACATCCGCAATTTCCGGTGGGAATACGTTGGTGTCCATAAAGCCGCCGCCGGTGGTAATGTGAGAGATAAAGGCAGCGGAGAAAATGGTGCCGATGGGGTTGGAGGAGGCAAGGAGGGCAACGGAAATGCCGTCAAAGCCGATGCCGGGCAGTGCCGTAGAATCCTGGGGATTCCACTCGGCCACACCGGAGAGATAATAAAGCCCTGCGCCAAAGCCCGCCAGTGCACCGGCGATGACCATGGAGAGGATGATGTTCCGCTTTTCGTTGATACCGGCGTACCGGGCTGCATCCTTGTTGTGGCCGCAGGCCTTCAGCTCATAGCCGAAGGTGGTCTTATCAATGATGAACCATACGATGACAGCCACCAGAATGGCAAGGAACACGGCAATGGTGGTGGACTTATTGGAGAACAGGTCACCCAATCCCAGATCCGGGATCACCGCATCCGGGAAGTTTGCCCGAAGGCTGTAGGACTTGGTCTTGGTGGCGTCATACATAATGCCGGTGCCGCCGCCATAGATGATGGTATTGACCGCATAGAGGCCGATCCAGTTGAACATAATGGCGGTAATGACTTCGTTAACGTTGAGATACGCCTTGAGAATGCCGGGAATTGCGCCCCAGATGGCCCCAAACAGGGCAGAGGCCAGCAGGCACACCCACCATGGCATTTTCAGCACGATGGCAAAGAACAGCGCCCCAAAAGCGCCCACAGTATACTGACCCGCAGCGCCGATGTTAAAGAGGCCCGTCTTAAAGGCAAAGCCCACGGAAAGGCCGGTCATGATCAGCGGTGCGATCTGTGCGATCTCACGGCCTATGCCAATGGGCTTCATGTAGAAGCCGCCCATTAAGATCCGCTGGAAGCCCAGAGACCACGCCCCTGCGGGATCCAGTGCCAGAAGGAACAGGAAGCCCAGTGCCAGACCGATCACGATACACAGCAGAGAGGACATGACCGTGGAGAAGCCGCTGCGCTGGAGCAGAGGAGATTTTGCTTGTTTTTTCATCAGGACACCTCCTCAAATTTATGGCCCCGCTTTGCGCCGGACATATACAGGCCCAGCGTCTGGACATCTGTGGTCTTGGGATTGAACTCGCCCACGATTTCGCCCTCATACATGACCAGAATACGGTCAGAGAGGTTCATGACCTCGTCCAATTCCAGCGAAACCAGAAGCACAGCCTTCCCGGCGTCCCGCTGGGCCACCAGCTGCTTGTGAATGTTTTCAATGGCGCCTACGTCCAGACCACGGGTGGGCTGCACCGCCACCAGCAGCTCGGGATCCTTATCCAGCTCCCGGGCGATAATGGCCTTCTGCTGGTTGCCGCCGGACATAGCCCGAACCGTCGTCGTAGCGCCCTGACCGGAGCGGACATCGTATTCCTCGATGAGCCGGTTGGCGTACTGCCGCACGGCATCTTTGCGGATCACGGAGTGATTCTGGAACTCCGGCTCCCAATAGCGCTGGAGCACCATATTCTCCTCCAGAGAATAGTCGAGAACAAGGCCGTGCTTATGGCGATCCTCGGGAATATGGCTCATGCCCAGCTTGCTGCGGCTGCGGATGGGGGCACGGGTAATGTCCTTCCCCAGCATGGTAATGGTGCCCGCAGTGGACTTTTCCAGGCCGGTAACTGCATAGACAAATTCCGTCTGCCCATTGCCCTCAATGCCTGCCAGACAGACGATCTCACCGCCCCGGACTTCCAGAGAGGCATTCTTTACCGCATCATTCTTATGAACCTTGGAGGGGACGGTAAGTCCGTCTACCTTCAGGATCACGTCACCCAAGTGGGTTTCCTGCTTGGAGACCGTCAGCTGTACATCACGGCCCACCATCATCCGGGAAAGCTCCTGAGCATTGGTATCCTTGATGTTGACGGTGCCCGTGCATTTGCCCTTCCGGAGCACGGTGCAGCGATCGGCCACCGCCATGATCTCCGCCAGCTTATGGGTGATAAACAGAATGCTTTTTCCTTCCTTGGTAAAGTTCCGCATGATCTCCATAAGCTCGTCGATCTCCTGAGGCGTCAGAACTGCCGTAGGCTCGTCAAAGATCAGGATCTCATTTTCCCGGTAGAGCATCTTCAGGATCTCCACTCTCTGCTGCATGCCAACAGAAATATCTTCGATCTTTGCGTCAGGGTCTACCTTCAGGCCGTAGCGCTCAGACAGCTCCACGACCTTTTTCCGGGCTTCCTTCCGATTGATGAACCCGTGATTGCAGGGCTCACAGCCAAGGATGATATTGTCGAGAACCGTAAAGCATTCTACCAGCTTGAAGTGCTGATGCACCATGCCGATATGCAGGGCAGTGGCATCGTTGGGGTTCTTGATCTCTACAACCTGTCCGTCTTTTTTGATGGTGCCGGATTCCGGCTGATAAAGGCCGAAGAGTACGCTCATCAGGGTGGACTTTCCAGCGCCATTTTCGCCCAGAAGCGCATGTACCTCGCCCTTTTTCAGTTGCAGGGTGATGTTGTCATTGGCCTTGATACCGGGAAATTCCTTGGTGATGTTCAGCATTTCAATGACGTAATCGCTCATGCACATCATCTCCCTCGTTTCATATTGCAGGTTATATTATATTGAGTATTGCACCAAAAAGCAAGGATATCCTTTGGATTCTCATTTGTTTTTTCATCCCCCGGGAAAATGGGCATAAAAAATCCGCCCCGGAGAAATCCGGAGCGGATCGCTTAAAAATTACTCGATGACAGTCAGAGTGGTGTGATCACCAACTGCGGGATAGTCAGCGATGGAGTCGGAGATGGAAACCTCGCCGGACTTGATCTTCTCAACCAGAGCGTTGTAGTCGTCCACGGTGAAGTTCTTCATGCTCCAGGTATCGGTGGGCAGGCCAACATAGTCGCCGTCTGTCAGAGACAGGGAGGACAGGGTGCCGCCAACGGTATCCCACTGGCCGTTGAAGTAGGTATCCAGTGCGTTGTAGGTAGCAGCGTACAGGCCCTTCATAGCGGAAGTGATGATGCAGGGATCAATGTTGGACTGGTCAACGTCAACGCCGATGACCTTGCCTTCGTACTTGTTGGCAGCCTCAACCGCAGAGGTGTAGATGCCGCCGCCGCAGGCGAAGACGACCTCGGTGCCGTCAGAGTACCAGCCCTCCATCTTTGCGGTGATGGTAGCATCGCCGAAGAACTGGCCGCCATAGGTGTACTTGATTTCAACGTCAACGCCCTTCTCGTTTGCAGCGTCGTTGATGCCCTGAATGTAGCCGTAGCCATAGCGCTGAACAGCGGGAACAGCCATGCCGCCCAGATAGCCCAGCTTGGTATAGCCTTCCATAACAGCAGCGTAGCCAGCCAGATAACCGGCCTGCTCCTCATGGAACACCATGGTGTGGGTGTTCTTTGCCAGAGTGGTGTCGCCCAGATCGCTCTCGCCTACGTCAACGGCGATGAACTTTACGTTGGGATACAGGTCCTGAGTCTGGCCGATGGCCTCACCGAACAGGTAGCCGGGCATGATGATCACGGTTGCACCCTCGTTAACAGCCTGTGTAATGGAAGTAACACGGGCATCGGTGGAGTCCTCGGTGGGCTTATAGTAGGTGGTCTCGATGTTGTGCTCCTTGCCGTAGTCCACCATGGCCTCGTAGCAGGTCTGGTTAAAGGACTCGTCGTCGATGTTGCCGACATCGGTAACAAGGGCAATCTTGTCAGCGCCGGACGCAGTCTCGGTACCAGCGGTGGAACCGGCCTCAGCAGCAGCAGTGGAACCAGTCTGGGGTGCGGCAGCAGAAGCGGCAGAGCTTCCCTTGTCGGAGCCACAGCCGGAGAGCATTGCCAGCATCATGCCTGCAGCCAGAGCAAGCGCAGTGATTCTCTTCATGTGATTCAACCTCCAAAAAAAATTGCGGCATTTTTACCGCCAACCTATTCTTGCACAAACAGCGTAAAAAATCAACCGGTATTTTCGGTTCTTACGTTTTTTTGTAAAGTTTGTATCAAAAAACGCTGCCAAAGGTGTAATATTGCCCTTGGCAGCGCCCCAATTTTCAGTTGTCCTGCATATATTCCCCGGCGGAGAAGCTGTAGGGGAGGATATCCTTCAGGGTCAGTGCCTTGATCTCGTTGTCGCGTCCCACCAGATAAACCTCAAAATCATCCCGGCAGAACTCCCGCATCACTTGACGGCATACGCCGCAGGGCGGGAAGAAGCCGGTAACGGTTCCGCCCTTGCCGCCCACCACAGCGATGGCCCGAAAGTCCCGTTTTCCGTCATAAATGGCCTTGAAGAAGGCAGTTCGCTCAGCGCAGACCGTGGGGGTAAAGGACGCATTTTCGATGTTGCAGCCCTGATAGACGGTGCCATCGGCGGTCAGCAGCGCCGCCCCTACCAGATAGCCGGAATAGGGGGCGTAGGCATGCCCCATGGCCTCAACGGCCTTCCGGGCAAGTTCTTCCTTTGTCATATGGTCGCTTCCTCCTTAGCCGGTTCCAACGGTGATGACCCGGTCACGTTTTTTATAGGTGCTCTTCCCCAGATAGTTGGTCTCCAGCAGGGTGCCGTCACCGCTGTAGACATACTGGTATGCCTCGTAGGTGTAGCCCGTATAGGGATAGGTGGTCTCCTTGGAGGTGCCGGAGGGCAGGGAGCTGCTGTACTCGGTCACCGTGCTGTAGGGCGTGGTGGAGAGCTTGGTATAGTCCAGCACCACATAGTTGTCGTTGATCTTGGTGCCGTAGATGGAGATATTCACATAGCCCCCGGATACCCATGCGTCCACACGGATGGGATATTCGGTATTGTTGCGGAAGCAGAAGTCCTGCGAGCCCCAGTAAACTGTGGCATCAAGGCCGCCGTTGACATAGGTCACGAAGAAGGTGTGGGGGGCACGCTCGGTGATCTCCAGATCTGCGTACAGGGCAGCATCATAGACGGTGGAGGCCACCTGGCAGATGCCGCCGCCGGTTTCCTCCTTGGAATCGCTGCCCACATAGACCGTAGCCTTCTGGTAGCCCTTGGCGGCGGTGCGTTCACCCACCACGCCGTTAAAGGAGAAGGTCTCTCCGGCATTGATGACCGTGCCGTTGATGGCATTACAGGCAAGGGTCAGGTTGGCGGTTCGTCCTGCGTTGGCGGTATGGGGAGAGGAGAAGGTGGAAAGCTGATCCCGGAACAGCACTGCCCGGATCTCATCGGCAGTTTTCTCCGGAGGAACGGCAGTCATGGGAACGCTGACCAGCTCGCCCCACTTCGCATTTACAATCTGATTGACGGCGGACTCCCAGTCCAGCGTATAACCGTCATAGCCCTCCTGTACGTCGCCGTTGGCATAGTACGGCTCCGTGGGATCACAGGCCAGCTCATGATAGGCATCGGTGATGTCCACATCTGTGGGGATCACCTCGGTCAGCTCCAGCGTAACGCTGCCGTATGTGCCGGAGGCCATAGCCTCCTCGGCCTTTTTGTACAGATCTTCTGCCTTCATGGTATAGCCCGGGGTGCCCATGTAGACATCGATGGTATGGGAGTCAGCGTCGGCGTAGACATAGGGCTCCACCACGTCCACCCCATAGTCCCGGACGCACTGACGGGTCAGGCGGGCAAGGGCCTTGGTGTCGATCTCGATTTTGTCGTAGTCCAGCGAAATATCGGAAAAGTCCAGCGTTGTAAATGCCTGCTCCACTGCGTTTTCGATGCTCTCCGGCAGGATCTCACGTCCCGGTTCTCCAAGGGTCAGGGTGACGGTATGGTTCCCTTCGTCGTAGGAGGCTGTGGACTCCGTAGGCTCGATCCGGGTCTCCTTGCTGATCGTTTCGGCCTGCTTCGCAATATCCTCGCTGCTGTATTTAAGCTCAGTCTCCGCCGTCAGGTGGTATTCTGTGGCCTTGGCCTGCCGGTAGGCCTTATACATGCCAAAGGCTGTGGTGTCCGTGCGCATATAGCTGTAGGCACGCCGGGCCACCGCCTCGCCATTGAGGGTCACACCCTCCTGTGCCGGGCAGAACTCATAGCTGCCGTCCGGAAGCTTTACCGTAACGGAATTGGAGGGAGAACGCAGGGCCTCTTCAATGGCCGCCTGTGCCTCCGACTGGGTCATTCCGCCCAGATTAATCCCGGCGCAGTAGACGTTGGGCATGATCTTGTCATAGCTCTCGTAGGGCTTGATGACCAGATACACATAGCTGATGCCCGCAATGGCGCAGAGGGCCAGTACCGCAAATACGCACGTCAAGGCGATAAACAGCTTTCGGTGGGGCTTTTCCGGCTCATTGGCGTCCGGCTCCTGTCGGGGGGGCTCCGCCGGTGGAGGAGGATCGACGTCCTCCGGCGCCGGAGCTGCATGCTCCGGTTCCTCCTCCGGCGTTGGCTCCGGGGCTTCCGGTACCGGGGATGGTTCCGGTTCCGAAGGGCAGGGGACAGGTGCCTGCTCCGTTGGCTCCTCCACCGGTGTCACTGGGGCTGTGACTTCGGGCTGCATGGCAGGACCATCCAGCGGCTCGTCATCTTCCAGCTGAATATTGGGAACATAGCCGGAGGCATCCTCCGGGACTATGGCTTTCTCATTGGGATCAACAGACATGGACTGCTCCTTTCTGCGGTGAAAAGCAGTTTTTTGTCTTTATTATACAAAAAGCGTGCTTCGAATGCAAATTTTTATTATGAGGTTTTCCCTTTGTTTCCAGTATAGACGCATGATTTTCGCAAAATGTTTCACTTTATATTATTTTTTGTAGAAATTTACTGTTTTTCATTTACTCCGGCGAGCAAATACGCTATAATAAATGAATGGCGATTTGCGTGTTTTTACGCTGTTTTACAGTTTTTTCGGCAGGAGAGATCATAGATGAACCAGAATTCGCAACATAAGCCCCGGCACCTCCATCGGCTCCGAAGAGCAGCCGGATGGCTCTGGCTCCCACTGCTGTGGCTGGTGCTGGTGTGGTTGGATCTGGGGTACCGGTATATGTATCCCATGGATGGGATGCACCCTTGGAACGACCCCACGGCCATGTTTTTTACCATGCTCTGGTCGCTGCTCCTGACCGGTATTGTCTATATCATGCCCACGGTGGGGCGGCGCATACTGATGGTTTTATTTGTAACCGTCCAATGCATCTGGTGTCTGGTGTTCGGCGCCATGTACACCATTTTCGGCAGTGTTTTTTCTTTTGCCGACCTTGCCTATGCGGGAGACGGCGCAAAATTTTTCAGCTTTTCCTGTCTGCACTACCGGAAGGGACTTCTGCTTGCGGTGGCTGGGGGGATTTTGCTGGCGGTACTGCTGGCCGTGCTGCTTCCCAAAAAACGATACCGGTTTTATCGTCCCATGGTCGGGCTTCTGATGATCGCTGCCGCCGTGGCGGGAATCTGGTACCTGAACGGCACCATGCGGGAATCTGACAACAGTGCGTTTACATGGGACACCACCTACGAGGCGGATACGGACAAGGCTGTTTATACAAACTTTTCTGACACAAACCGCTGCTTTTATATGGCTGGCGGCTATCAGTATCTGTTCCGCAGCTTTAATGTGACCTTCGGCATCGAGGATGCCTTCCGAAACGGCATGACCTATGACAAGCTGGATACGTACTATGCCCAGCGGGAGGAAACGGTGCATTCGGACAATGAAATGACCGGTGCCTTTCAGGGGAAGAACGTGATGCTGTTCCTGCTGGAATCCATTGATACATGGCTGCTCACCGAGGACTATATGCCCAATCTCTACCGGCTTCAGCAGCAGAGCATCAATTTTGAGAATCACTTTTCCCCCATGTTTATTTCCGCCGGAACCTTCGGCACGGAGTATACCGTCAATACCGGGCTGATCCCGCCCACCAACGGCGTCAGCTCCAAGGCGTACAGCAGCTACAGCTTTCCCTATTCGCTGGCGCACCTCTTCGAAAATGCCGGATATACGGCAAACTCCTTCCACTCCTCCAGTCCCAAAATATACAGCCGTGTGCTGATCCACGCCAACTGGGGCTACGAAAAGTACCACAGCTTTGTAGACATGGGCATGGAGGACTACCAGCGGGACAGTCAGATGATGAACGGCTATGCCGACATGGTGGCGCCGGAACACTATTTTGACTTTATCCTGACCTATTCCGGCCACGGGCCATATACCGAGGAGATGGACAACATCTGTCAGGGGCACTGGGAAGACGTTTCCCGGACAGTTGACCCCGGCACCATCCCTGCACAGGGGGCAGATCTTGATGAGTATCGGCGGGCGGTGGCCCATGCCATGGAGACGGATGCCTTCATCGGGCAGCTGGTAGAACAGATGGAGTCGGACGGAACCCTGGACAATACCGTACTGATATTCTTTACGGATCACTACTGCAAATATATGACCAATACCCAGCTGGTCATGGATCTCAAGGGTGCGGAAAACATGGACATGATCAACAGGACGCCCTTCTTTATCTACAGCAAGGGCACTCCGGCACAGACCGTCAGCAAGGTGACCTCCTCCATGGACATTGCGCCCACCATTGCCAATCTATTTGATCTGGACGTGAACTACGCCTATTATACCGGGGATGACGCCTTTGGTGACGGAGGCGGGTACGTGATCTTCAAGAACATGAACTGGTACGATGGGGAGACCTACTACACCGCCGACTACAGCGGGGAGATCACCGATGAAATCCGTCAGCGGACCCAGGAGGCCAAGACCTGGGTACAGATGTCATGGGACACGCTAAAATGTAATTACTTTGCAAATGCGGAGTAAAATAGATCAGAGGAGGAATTGTTATGAAATGTAAAAAGTGCGGCACACAGGTAGACGATCAGGCAAAGTTCTGCCCAGTCTGCGGCGAGGCCCTGCACGCAGACGGCTTCGGTGGCGAGCCACCGAAAGCTCCCCAGCCGCCCCGGCCCGATTTTGGCAGTCAGGAAGCCGGCGGCAGCTACCAATATGGCGGCGGACAGCCCGGAGGTTACCGCCCCGCCGGCGGACGCTACAAGGCTCCCATTACCTCCCGCAGCATCCCGGTGGCCATCATCCTTTCCATCGTCACCTGTGGAATCTACGGGATCTACTGGCTCTATTGCATGGTCAACGACCTGAATACCGCCAGCGGACATGAAAATGATACCAGCGGCGGCATGGTCATTCTGTTCTCTATCATTACATGCAATATCTACGGTCTCTTCTGGGACTATACCGCAGGCAACAAAGTCGGTGAGATTCAGGAATATGACGGCCGTACCAGAGACAGCTATCTGGGAATCCTCTATCTGCTGCTGGATTTCTTCGGACTTGGCATTGTGGCTATGGCGCTGATTCAGAATGAGCTTAACAAAGTGGCCGGCCTGTAAGCATCGGCTGGCGCAGGTCTTGCTGCTCTGGGGCTGTGTGCTGGTGATGGGGATATGCTACGGGCTTGTGATATCCCGGTTGGGTTTTGGAATTCCCTGTATGTTTCGGCTGCTGACCGGCCTGAAATGTCCCGGCTGCGGGGTCAGTCATATGGCCCTCCGGCTCATGGCCGGGGATATCCCCGGCGCATTTCGGGAAAACCCGGCCGTGTTCTGCCTGCTCCCATTGGGCGGAATTCTGGCCGGAAGGTGCAGCGTTCGATATATCCGATCCGGCACCAAAAAGCTGTCACGCTTTGAAAATGGCATGGCTGTTTTTATGATCGTGGTGCTGGTTGCCTATGGAATCCTGCGAAATTTTCCGGTTTTCCCTTGACAAGCCCCGGAGAAATATGCTATACTCCGCCACGATAACACAAAGGCAATGATGGAGAACAGTAGGGATCGTCTCCGGCCCTCAGAGAGCTTCCGGTTGGTGCGAGGAAGCGGCCCCCAATTCCGAAATTACACTCCGGAGCTTCCGGCTGAATGAAGTAGGCCCCCACGGGTGCGCCCGTTACTGCGCAGGAGTTGTCTGACTCCCTGAGGCCGTCTGCTGTGAGGCAGCGGCGAACCAGAGGTGGTACCGCGTAATTACGCCCTCTGCTTGCAGCCATGCAGGCAGAGGGCTTTTTGTATCCTCCTCCTGCCATGGAAATCATATTATCTGGAGGAAATCACTATGACACTGTACGAAGAACTCACCGCCCGGGGCCTCATTGCCCAGACCACCAATGAGGAAGAGATCCGGGACATGATCAACAACGGCAAGGCCACCTTCTATATCGGCTTTGACTGCACCGCCGACAGCCTTACCGCAGGGCATTTTATGGCCCTGACCCTGATGAAGCGCCTTCAGATGGCGGGCAACAAGCCCATCGCCCTGATCGGCGGCGGCACCACCATGATCGGCGACCCCTCGGGCCGTACCGACATGCGGAAGATGCTCACCAAGGAGGACATTGACCACAATGCCGAGTGCTTCAAGCGCCAGATGGAGCGGTTTATCGACTTCTCCGATGGCAAGGCCCTGATGCTCAACAACGCCGATTGGCTGCTGAACCTCAACTATGTGGAGCTGCTCCGTGAGGTGGGCGCATGCTTCTCCGTCAACAACATGCTCCGTGCCGAGTGCTACAAGCAGAGAATGGAGAAGGGGCTTTCCTTCCTGGAGTTCAACTACATGATCATGCAGTCCTACGACTTCTACTACCTGTTCCAGCACTACGGCTGCAACATGCAGTTCGGCGGCGATGACCAGTGGAGCAATATGCTGGGCGGCCGGGAGCTGATCCGCCGGAAGCTGGGTGACGGCACCAAGGCCAACTCCATGACCATCACCCTGCTCACCGACTCTCAGGGCAAGAAGATGGGCAAGACAGCCGGCAATGCCGTGTGGCTGGATGCCAACAAGACCTCTCCCTACGACTTCTACCAGTACTGGCGGAACGTGGGCGATGCGGACGTGATGAAGTGCATCCGCATGCTGACCTTCCTGCCGCTGGAGCAGATCGATGAAATGGACAAGTGGGAAGGCAGTCAGCTCAACCAGGCCAAGGAGATCCTTGCCTACGAGCTCACCCGGATGGTGCATGGTGAGGAAGAGGCCGAGAAGGCGCAGGCCGCTGCCCGGGCGATCTTTGTTTCCGGCGGCGCTTCTGCCGATATGCCCACCACCACTCTCACCGCCGAGGATGTGCCTGAGGATTCCATTGGCGTCCTGAGCCTTATGGTCAAGTGCGGTCTGTGCAAGTCCAACGGCGAAGCCCGCCGTCTGGTACAGCAGGGCGGCGTACTGGTAGACGATGAAAAGGTCACGGATTCCGCCGCAACCGTAGCAAAGGAAAAGCTGGAAGCCGGTGTTGTCATCAAAAAGGGCAAGAAGGTCTTCCATAAGGCTGTTCTGGCAAAGTAAATTTTTAGGGCAACACCGCGCAAATGCGTCTTCGGATTTTGACGGATCTTTTTCGCCAGAAATTCGTCTGTAAAACCTTGAAATACACAAAGTATTCCTGCGGTTTTACACCTTTTTCTGACAGAAAAATCTCTCGTCAGACTCTCTCGCCGATTTGCGCGGTATTGCCTTAGGATGCTCCCTGATATCCGCAGTCTTCGGGCTGCGGATATTTATTTTATCTTTCTCTTGACATATCTGTGCATACTGTATATACTGTTTATACACAGTATGCAGGGAGGTGCTGGGGTGCAGTTACTCATCGACAATAAGAGCGGCGCACCGATCTACGAGCAGATCTATACGCAGCTGAAGGAGCAGATCATTTCCGGTGCGCTTACTGAGGATCAGCCGCTGCCCTCCATCCGCGCTCTGGCCAAGGATCTCCGCATCAGCGTCATCACCACAAAGCGGGCCTACGATGAGCTGGAGCAGGAGGGGTTCCTCTACACCATCGCCGGGAAAGGGTCCTTTGTGGCAAAGAAGAATACCGAGCTGCTCCGGGAGGAACAACTGAAAAAAATAGAGGGGCATCTGTCCGAGGTGCGGCGGCTGGCTGCCTCCATTCACCTGACCCGGGAGGACATCCGGGAAATGCTGGCGCTTATGTGGGAGGATGAATTATGAACGCAATTTCGGTAAAAGACCTGACGATTACCTATCATGGGGGAAAGAAACCGGATTTCTCCTTTGGTCCTGTGACGCTGGAGCTGCCCAAGGGCGCAATTCTTGGGCTATTGGGAGAAAACGGTGCCGGAAAGACAACATTGATGAAGTTGATCCTTGGCCTGCGGCGGCCTCAAAGCGGCGAGATCTCTCTGCTGGATGGGGTGCCGGGACAACCGGCCATCATGGAAAACGTCGGCGTGGTACTGGATGAGCCGGGGGTTCCCGCATGCCTGACGCCCGTGCAGCTTGGAAAGGTGCTGGGTCGGATCTACCATTCATGGGATCCCCAGCGCTATGCGCAGTATCTCCGGCAGCTGCAGCTGCCGGAAAATAAGCCCTTTTCGGAGTTCTCCAAGGGCATGAAAACAAAGCTGTCCATTGCAGCGGCACTGGGACACTGCCCAAAGCTTCTTATACTGGATGAACCCACCTCCGGCCTTGACCCGTTGGTTCGAGAGGAAATGCTGGAGCTGCTTTCGGATTTTACCAGAGACCCGGAGCATTCCATCCTGATTTCCTCCCACATTGTCGGTGATCTGGAAAAGCTCTGCGACTATGTAGCGTTTCTCCATCACGGAACGCTGCTGCTGTGTGAAGAAAAGGATCGGGTGCTGGAGCAGTATGGCATTCTGCATGGGTCGGCCTCTGAGATCGATGCGCTGGATCCGCAGGCAGTGCTTCATCAGGAGCGATCCGCCTACGGCGTAGAGGCGCTGGTTCGGCGTGCGCTTGTGCCTCAGAGCCTAGCGCTGCGCTCAGCCACCCTGGAGGAAATTTTTGTTGGTATGATAAAGGAGGAGGCATAAAATGCTGGGACTCATTCAGAAGGACATCTATCAGATGCTGAAGTATCAGCGGGTGCTGCTGCTGATCGTGATCGTCTTTGCGGCAGTTTCCGCCAAAAACATCGACAATGCGTTTTTCTCGATTTATCCGGCAGTGATTGCCGGACTGTCCATGGTAACGCTCCAAAGCTACGATGAGCAGAGCGGCTTTGCCTGCTACAGCATGGTTATGCCGGTTTCCAAAAAGACCATTGTGGGGGAGAAATACCTCTACGGCATAGGGATGATCCTGCTGGTGTCGCTGGTAGACGCCGTCTCCTTCCTGTTCTTTCAGTTTCCTATATTGGAGGCCCTTCGGAGCATCTGCTTTATCATAGCGGTGGGACTCATCTGCCTCAGCGTATTTCTTCCCTTTATCTTTGCCTATGGGGTAGAACGGGGACGTACTGCCTATGTGGTCGCCATGGGTGTGTACTGCGCTCTGACATTTCTGATAAAGGATCGGCTACAGAATGTTCCCATAATCACGCTGGGCGGTGCGGTCGGAATTGGTGTCGTGCTGACGGCGGTTTCCTTTGCGGTATCCGTTCTGGCATACGATAGAAGGAGCTTCTAAGGCAATACGCAATGGAGGCACGCTGCCTTTTTCTTTGCAGCGTGCCTCCATAATTTAGACTTCCCAGCCGTTTAAGTATTTAACCTGCGCATCCGTCAGGGTATCCACCTTCAGTCCCATGGCATCCAGCTTGATTTTGGAGACCAGATCATCGATCTCCGCAGGAACCTCATAGACGTCATTCTTCATTTCCCTGCGATGCTCCATGAGATATTTCAGGCTCATGGACTGAATGGCAAAGCTCATGTCCATAATCTCAGCAGGGTGGCCGTTGCCGGAGGCCAGATTCACAAGCCGTCCCTCTGCCAGCAGATTCAGAGTGCGGCCATCGGGCAGCTCATAGCCCATGATCTCATCCCGGCGGAGATAGACCCGATCTGCCATTTCCCGAAGCTCCACCTCGTTGACCTCCACATTAAAGTGGCCGGCATTGCTGAGGAAGGCATTGTTCTTCATCTTTTCAAAATGGCGCTTGGTGATAACGTCCCGGCAGCCGGTGGCGGTAACAAAAATATCGCCAAGGGGTGCGGCCTCATCCATGGTCATGACCATGTAGCCGTCCATAGTTGCCTCCAGCGCCTTAATGGGGTCAATCTCCGTTACGATTACCGTAGCACCCATGCCCTTGGCCCGCATGGCAATGCCTCTTCCGCAGTAGCCGTAGCCCGCAACTACCACAGTGCGGCCCGCTACCAGCAGATTGGTGGTATGCATAATGGCATCCCAGACACTCTGACCGGTGCCGTACTTGTTGTCATAGTAGTGCTTGCACTTGGCATCGTTGACGTTCATCATGGGGAAGGGGAGCGCTCCGGCCTTGGCCCGGGCCCTCAGCCGGTGGATGCCGGTGGTGGTCTCCTCACAGCCGCCCATGACCTTGTCCGCATAGTCCTTGCAGGTGGAGGTCAGCAGCTCCAGAAGATCGCCGCCGTCATCGATAAACAGGTCGGGATGGCAGGAGAGGGTTTTGCTCAGATGGTCAAGATATTCCTCCTGGGTAGCGCCGTGCCACGCCGCCACATGGACCCCCAGCGAGGCAAGCCCCGCCGCCACATCATCCTGGGTGGACAAGGGATTGCAGCCGGTGGCATATACCTCAGCACCGGCCGCCTTCAAAACCGTTGCCAGATAAGCGGTTTTTGCCTCCATGTGGATGGACATGGCAATGGTTTTCCCGGCAAAGGGCTTTGTTGCTTCAAACTCCTTTTTGATGGCGCTCAGGGCCGGCATAAAGTCCTGCACCCACTGGATCTTCATGCGTCCATGCTCCTGCAGGGACATATCTCTGACAATATTCAAGTCCTTTCGACCTCTTTCTTCATAAATTCAGACTCAGTATATCATATTATTTACAGAGGAACAAGAAAGTTTACACATTTTTCATGGACTTTTCCATGGGGATGCAATAGAATAGCGTTACAAATGTTAGGAGGATGCCAAGTGAATGAATTAAGACGGAAATGGAGCCGTTTCCTTTATAACAACCGGGACAAGGGGATCCCCAATCTGATGCTGTTTATCAGCGTCGGTACTTTGATCGTCTATTTCTTTTCCATGATCGATCCCAGCAACGTGATCTACCGATTTATCTGCTTTGACCGAAACGCCATCCTTCACGGGCAAGTTTGGCGGCTTTTCACCTATGTATTCGTGCCCACATCCCGGGGGATTTGGCTGTTTCTGCTGCTCTTTGCCTATTACGGCATTGGCCGGATGGTGGAGAGCGTCTGGGGCACCCTGAAATTCAACCTGTTCTATCTCTGCGGTGTTGTGATTATGGACATTGCAGGACTGCTTTTGGGGCGCACCGCCACCACCTATTACCTGAATCTCAGCCTGTTTCTTGCCCTTGCCACCATGTACCCGGACAACAAGGTGCTGCTGATGTATATCATCCCCATTAAAATGAAGTATCTGGCGTGGGTGTATCTGGCCTTTACGGTGCTGGATGTGGTAAGAGGCGACTTCTTCTCCGTATTCGCTCTGCTCAACTACTTTATTTTCTTCGGGCGTGACTGCCGGAATGTGCTTCCCGGGGCCGACCATGTGGGGGCCCGGCACATTCAGTTTGGGCGGAAGAATCATGGGAATCCCAACTGGGCCAATCATTACCGCAGTGCCTCCGGCCACCGTCCCGGTCAAAAGGGCGACTTTAAGAAGGTAGTAGACGCACCGGCCTATCGGCACAAGTGCACCGTCTGCGGCCGCACCGACGTCTCCAATCCGGAGCTGGAATTCCGCTACTGCTCCAAGTGCAATGGCTTCTACTGCTATTGTCAGGATCATATCAACAACCATGCGCACATTCAGTAAACGGATTGCAGCAGCACTCTTTCTGCTGACGGTGCTGTTGACTGCGGTCTTCACAGGCTGCGGGAAAAAAGACGTAAACGGCCTTACCGTGGTGTTCCCAAAGCTGGGCGCCGCAGACTGCGCCATTTTGATGGAAACAAGCTGCACGGTGGTCATCGACACCGGGGAATCCGGGGATGGAGCGGCCATTTTGGACGTACTGGAGGCATATGGCCGGGAATCCATCGACCTTCTGGTGATCTCTCACTACGATAAAGACCATGTGGGCGGCGCAGCCGAGCTGCTGGCCTCCATGCCCGCGGAGCGTGTCATCGGTTCCGCCTATCCCAAGGATTCCGAGGAATACGATGCATATCAGCAGGCTCTGGCGGATGCCGGGCTTACGGAAGAGCTGCTGAGCAGTCCTGAGACCTTCTGTGTCTCAGATGACCTGATCCTGACGGTCTGCCCGCCGGAGCAAGGCATCTATTCTGACCACATGAGCAACAATGCCTCAGTGGCCGTGGCGGCACGGTACGGGGATACCCGGATGCTCTTTACCGGCGATGCCATGGAAGAGCGGACGGAAGAGCTGCTCACCGAGTTCTCCGGCACCTTCGACCTCATTAAGCTGCCCCATCACGGACGGGATAAGTCTACCGCTCAGGCGCTCTCTGATGCCTTCGGCACGGAGCATACGGCCTATGTGGCCACCAGCTCCAAGAAGGAACCCGAGAACAAGCATCTGGAGGATGCGGTGTCCGGCCCTCTCTATCTGACCCGAAAGGGGAACATCATCGCCATTTCCGATGGAACCACCGTGAAAATCACGCAATCTGAGGAATAAGACCGCTGTTTTTACCCACTTTCTACAAAGTGTCCGAAAACAGTTGACAAAGCATATTTTCCTGTTATAATGCAATAGGCAATGAACATTGCTGTAATTTCATAACGGCCCTTATTAAGAGTGGTGGAGGGATCGGCCCTATGAAGCCCGGCAACCTGCAAATGCAAGGTGCCAAATCCGGCGGTGCAAATCGAAAGATGAGGTTTTCTACGCTCTTTCAGCGTCCCGCCGATTCCGGCGGGACGCTTTTTGTACGAAAGTTTTATGAGATAATAACTTGAAAGGAAGATCAATAGAATGGCAAAACGTATTTTTACATCAGAATCGGTAACGGAAGGACATCCCGATAAGATCTGTGACCAGATCTCTGACGGCGTACTGGACGCCATCCTTGAAAAAGACCCCATGGCCCGGGTGGCCTGCGAGACCATTACCACCACCGGCATGGTCTTCGTCATGGGCGAGATCACCACGGACTGCTATGTGGACATTCCCGCCATTGCCCGGGAGGTCATCTGCCGCATCGGCTACGACAAGCCCGAATACGGCTTTGACGGCAACACCTGCTCTGTAATGACCGCCATTGACGGCCAGAGCCCCGACATCGCTCAGGGCGTCAACCACGCCTATGATGACGAGGGCGAGACCGGTGCAGGCGATCAGGGCATGATGTTCGGCTTCGCCTGTGACGAGACCCCCGAGCTGATGCCCGCCCCCATTTCCTATGCCCATCAGCTGGCCCACAAGCTCACCGAGTGCCGGAAGTCCGGGGAGCTGCCTTGGCTGCGCCCCGATGGAAAGAGTCAGGTTTCCGTCCAGTATGGCGAGGACGGCAGCGTAGAGCGCATTGACGCAGTGGTGGTCTCCACTCAGCACGCCCCGGACATCGACATTGAGACCCTTCGCCGTGAGATCATCGAAAAGGTCATCAAGACCACGCTTCCTTCCGAGCTGCTGGACGAGGACACCAAGTTCTTTGTGAACCCCACCGGACGCTTTGTGGTAGGCGGCCCTGTGGGCGATTCCGGCCTCACAGGACGGAAGATCATCGTTGACACCTACGGCGGCTATGCGGCCCATGGCGGCGGCTGCTTCTCTGGCAAGGATCCAACCAAGGTAGACCGTTCTGCCGCCTACATGGCCCGGCACATCGCCAAGAACATTGTAGCTGCCGGTCTTGCAAAGAAGTGCCAGATCGAGCTGGCCTATGCCATCGGTGTGGCACAGCCCGTGTCCGTGCTGGTGGACACCTACGGTACCGGCGTGGTAGCCGACGAAAAGCTCTCCGATGCGGTGCGCAAGGTCTTTGATCTGCGGCCCGCCGAGATCATCCGCTATCTGGATCTCCGCCGCCCCATCTACTCCGCCACCGCTGCCTACGGTCACTTTGGCCGTCCGGAGCTGAACCTTCCCTGGGAGCGCACGGACCGGACAGAGGACCTCAAAAAGGCTGTGCTGTAATTCCATCCAAAGCTGCGTTTGCCGCCCATTTGGGGCGGCAAACTTTTTGGGTGCAGAAAAGTGTTGTCAGTTTTCCGTGGATTATGATAGAATAGCCAAAACAGCTCCGGGAGGGATCACAATGCGCTTATACGTCTTTGGCTGCCGCCCTTATGATGAGGAAGCGATCTTTCGTCGGCTGGCACTGGAATACCACTTGGAAATCGGCCTTACGCCGGCGCAGCTGACCAAGGACAACATGGAGTATTACATTCCCATGCTGCGGGGCTATGATGCGGTCTCCGTGGTGGCAACGCCCATTCATTTTGAGCTGCTGGAGGCCATGCATGAGGCCGGGGTACGGCTCCTCAGCACCCGCACCATCGGCTATGACCACATCGACATGGCGGCGGCAAAGGCACTGGGCTTCACCGTCTGCAACGCCGGCTATGGGCCGGATGCCGTGGCGGACTATACGGTAATGCTGATGCTCATGGCCCTGCGGAATGCAAAGCGGGTGCTACAGCGGGCGGACCTTCACGATTTCTCCATGCCCGGGCTTATGGGGCGGCAGCTCCGCAGCTGCACCGTGGGCATTCTCGGGGCAGGCCGCATCGGCGCAAGAGTTATGGAAGAGCTTCGGGGCTTTGGCTGTCGTGTGATTTACTGGAACAGAACCAGCCGTCCCGGTCTGGCCGGAGCGCAGGTCTCCCTTGAAACGCTGTACCGGGAAAGCGATATCATCTCCCTGCACATGCCGCTGACCCCGGAAACACAGCATATCATCAGCCGGGATGCCATGGAGAAAATGAAGCCCGGCGTAATCCTCGTCAACACCGCCCGGGGCGGCCTCGTGGATACGCAGGCGCTGATCGATGCATTGGAGACCGGAAAAGTCGGCGGTGCAGCGCTGGATGTGGTAGAAGGGGAAGCGGGGCTGTACCACTTCAATAAAATGTCGGATCAGATTGGGAATCGTGCCCTCAGCATTCTAAAGGATATGCCCAACGTGGTCTTTACCCCCCATATGGCCTTCTATACCGGCGAGGCCGTGGAGGAAATGGCCCGCTGCAGCGTAGCGGCCTGCAAGCTTTTCGCAGAGGGCAGGGAAATCCCATGGAAGATCATATAGGGCGGCATATGGATGCGCTGCCGCCTCAAAAAGGAAGGAATACCAATGAATTACGTTTGCAATGGAAGCTTTCAGGACTTTGTTTGTCTGGATTTTGAGACCACCGGCCTTTCCGGCACCAAGGATAAGGTGACGGAAATTGGCGCCGTGAAGGTACAGGGCGGGGACGTGGTACAGCGGTTCTCCACTCTGGTCAATCCGGGCCGCCCCATTCCGCCCCGGGTGGTGGCACTGACCGGTATTTCCAACGACATGGTGGAGGACTATCCCAGAATCCATGAGCTGCTGCCTGTATTTTTGAGCTTTCTGGGGAATCTTCCGCTGGTTTGCCACAATGCCAAGTTTGACTGCAAGTTTTTGGAGCGAGACCTTGCCCAAATGGGCCGAAGCATTGAAAATCCGGTAGATGACACCCTTCAGCTTTCCCGATTGAAGCTCAAGGGACTGCCCAGCTACAAGCTTGGCTATTTGACGGACTATTTTTCCATTGCGCTAAACGATGCCCATCGGGCATGGTGCGATGCGGAGGCCACCGCCAATCTGTACTTAAAACTGCAAGCAGTATAAAGCTCACCCGCAGACGGCATCGTTCAAGCCGTCTGCGGGTGTTTTCATTCCTTGATGGTCAGGGCTCCAATGGGGCAGGTATGGACGCAGGCAGGCAGGAGCCCGGCCTCCAGCCGTCCCCAGCAGCCGTCACATTTTACCGCATGCCCGCTTTCGGGATCCACCGAGATCACCGACAGGGGGCAGGCCGCAGCACAGGCCCCGCAGCCTCGGCATTTATCCTCCGAGAGCACCACAAATCCGGCTTCGTTCCGGGTGATGGCCCCGGCGGGACATACCTTCATGCAGGCCCCGCAGTGGACACAGCCCACGGAGTAGCTGAGGATCCTGCCGTTCTTTTCCCGCCGCTCCATGTGCCGCAGAGGCTTCTGCCCAAGGGCACATTTGATATCCCGCTGATCGTTGCAGGCCAGCTGGCAGGCACAGCAGCCAGTGCACTTTTCCGGATCAAAGACAATGCGTTTCATGGTTTTTCCTCCTTCCTGATACTGCACCGGATGCAGCGATAGCCCGGGAACCCGGAATAGGGATCCCGATGGTCATAGCTGAGAAGGCTGTTGGCGTCCGCCTCCCGGTAGCCGTGGTACAGGCTCACCATTCCGGCAGGGATGATGTCCGTGAGGTTCGCCAGCACCGTGACCCTGCCATGGGCGGTTTCGATTGCAACGGAATCTCCCTGACATATGCCAAGGTGCTGGGCATCCACGGGATTCAGATCCGCCATGGGATCCGGCCGCAGGGATCGGGCGGAGGGACAGTCGTGAAGCCGGGAGTGGAGACCCCCGGGAATCCGAATGCCCGTAGAGAGGATCATGGGGTAGCGCTCCGGGTCTGCGTCATCCTCCGATGGCCGGTAGGTGGGCAGGGAATCCAGCCCCGGTGCGCCCAGCTCCCGAATGATCTCCGAATCCAGCTCAAATTTTCCCGTGGGGGTCTGGAAGCCGTGCTGGCCCACGCCCACCATATGGAGTCCTGCGATCTTCTGAGGAAGCTCCGGGTGCTGCTTCAGGGCGTCCAAATCAATGGGCGTATTCCGCAGCATATGCCGGATACAGGTATCCCGATCGGATTTCAGAAGCGCATCCTCCACGTCCAGCCGCCGTGCCAGCTCCAATATGATCTCATCATCCCGGCGGGATTCATACAGCGGCTGGATCACCGGGCTTGTATATTGGGCAAAGCCCCCGCCAAAGACCTTGAATTCCCCACGTTCGTAGGAGGAGCAGGCGGGCAGCACAATATCTGCATATTTGGCGGAGTCCGTCAGGAACAGATCCGTATCTACAAAGAACTCGATTTTTTTCAGGGCCTGTTCCATCTCCGCTGCCCCGGGGAACATCCGAAAGTTCATTCCATGGGCATAGAGGGCCCGGAGGGGATAGGGCTTTCCGGTCAAAATAGCCCGGGGCAGGTCGCAGGCCTGCATCTCCCCAATAACCTTATGCCACAGGGGGAATCGATCACAGCCAATGGGAATTGGCCCGTCCTTGGGATACTTCTCTATGGAAAACTCCGGCTCCATGGTTTCAAAGCCGCCAATGGAGTGGGCATAGGTGAGATAGGTGGGGATCATGCCGCCCACCCGGTCATAGCTGCCGGTGATGGCGGACAGCGCCATGACGGCCCGGTGGTTCTGCATGCCGTTTTTGAAGTGTACCAACGAGGCGTTGGAAGGGTTGATGGCAAGGGGCAGGTTTTCCCCCACCATTCGGGCCGCCAGACAGATCTCCTCCGGGGTAAGTCCCGTAATTTCGGCGGTCTTCTCCGGGGTAAACTGCTCCACATAGTCCCGGTAGGCTTCAAAGCCATGGACATTTTCCCGGATATAGTCCTGATCGATCCAACCATGCCGGATCAGCTCCCGCCCAAGCCCCAGCGCCAATGCTCCGTCTGTACCGGGCTTTACCCGCAGGTGCAGGTCGGCACTCTGGGAGGCCGGAGTGATCCGGGGATCGATGATAATGACCTTCATGCCCCGGCGGTGGTTGGCTTGAAGGCCCCCGTTCATCAGATAAGAGGAGATGCCCGGGTTGGCGCAAAAGCCCAGAAATACCCCTGCGTGGCCCAGATCCGGCTGTACCATCTCCGCACCCGTGGCGCACTTCCATGACATAATGGTGGAGGTAAAGCAGGAGGAAGACTCACTGCCGTAGTTCACCGATCCATAGCTGTAGGCCAGCCGCTGCAAAAAGGGGCGATACCACTTTTCGTATCCGCAGTAGAAGGCAGTACTGGAGGCCCCGGACTCCCGCCGAATAGACAGCAGCTTTTCCGTGATCTCCTCCATGGCCTCGTCCCATGAGATGGGTTCAAATTCTCCTGCTCCTTTTTCGCCCACCCGGCGCAGGGGGGTACGGATGCGGTCCTTCCGATACACATAGTCCCGGCCGGAAAGGCCCCGGGCGCAGAGCTTCCCATGGTTGGTAGGGTGGGCATCTGTGCCCTCGAGCTTTATGATTTTTCCGTCCTTCACATAGCAGGTGACGCCGCAGTGAGGCCCCGGGGCACAGATATCGCAGAAGGTATTGTGCAGGGTAATGCCGGTGTCCTCTCCGGGCAGCTTCGCCTGAAGACGCTCTTTTGTGGTCATGATATTCCCTCCGATGGCGTTTTGGTACTCCTAGTATATCACCCAATGGGGGACAGTTCAACCTATCGGTTTTGGGGGTGATCCTCCAAAATGCCGCCTTCTATGGGCTGTTCCATGGCATCCTTCAGCTTTTGCAGGGCCTTTTTTTCGATCCGGGACACATAGCTCCGGGAGATCCCCAGCTTTTCCGCCACCAGCCGCTGCTGAAGCGGATGGCCGTCTCCCAGCCCATAGCGCCAGAAGATGATCTGCTGCTCCCGGGGCGTTAGCACCTTGGGCAGCAGGGTGCGAAGCTTTTGGGTCTCACTGCGCAGATGGGTCTGCTGAAACAGGTCTTCATCGCTGGACAGGACATCCATGACGCTGAGGCTGGTGCCGTCCTGTCCGGTCTCGATGGCATCGGAGAGGCTGATATCTCCGGCACTTTTTCGCTGGGAGCGGAAGTACATGAGAATTTCATTCTGGATGCAGCGGCCCGCATAGGTGGCAAGCCTTGCGCCCTTGGTACTGTCGAAGGTAGAGATGGCCTTGATGAGGCCAATGGTGCCGATGGAGATCAGGTCATCCTGATCCGAGGCGGCGGCATAGTATTTTTTCAGGATATGGGCCACCAGACGGAGGTTCCGTTCCACCAGAATATTCCGGGCCTCCATATCCCCCTGGGCCCAGCGTTCCAGATAAAACTGCTCCTCCTTTGCACTCAGGGGCTTGGGAAAACAGCCCCCGGGGGTGGTGAGCCGCAGGGAGTAGAGCAGGGTGTTGGCGGTCAGCAGCAGTGTGATCATGGCATTCACCTCATAGGAGCATATGCACGCAGGCCCTGTCCTCTTGCGGATATTTGGAGCATCATTGTGAGTTTTCACCAAGGCGGCCCGGAAAACCGGGGGAAATATCTCTGCCGCCGGAGCGACGCTTCCCGGTTGCACAGAATGGCGTTCCGGAGTATAATGAGATGGGGTAGTTTTCATATCCCCGGATTCTGCTTTCGGCAAGGCCGAAGCCACAGGAGGAATCTCCATGAACGCCCTTGGGCACTTTAAGACCATTACGCACCATAAGCTTCTGGTGATGCAGTACTGCTTCCGGGTGGGGCTCATCCGGCAGGGGCTGATGCATGATATGAGCAAGTATTCCCCCACAGAGTTCCGTGTGGGGGCCAAGTATTATTCCGGCACCCGAAGCCCCAATGCCGCTGAGCGGGAAGAGCTGGGCTACTCTACCGCATGGCTCCATCACAAGGGCCGGAACAAGCACCATCTGGAATACTGGATCGACTACGGCGGCCGTGACATGGTGCTCATGGGCCACCCCATGCCCACCCGCTATATGGTAGAGCTGTGTCTGGATCGGATTGCCGCCTGCCGGGTCTATCACGGAAAGAATTATACGGACCGGGATCCGCTGGACTACTTGGAGCACAGCCGGGATTCCCGGATGATGCACCCCCAGACCCAGGCACAGGTGGTGGAGATCCTCAACATGCTGGCGGAAAAGGGGGAGAAGGAGACTCTCCGGTATATCCGAACGGTGGTGCTGAAGCATCCGGTAAAATGCTACCCCAATCTTCCGCCAAAGGACGGAGCCCCCGGAGAAAAGGATCCCACCTTTGCCTCTGCCCCGCAGCTTCAGGCACTGGCCCGGGAGGCGGGTACGCCCTACTATCTCTACGATCAGAAGGGAATCATAGAAGCCTGCCAGACGGTACAGGCGGCCTTTGCATGGAACCCAGGCCACCGGCAGTTCTTTCCGGTGAAGGCAACGCCCACGGCCGGGATCCTGAAGCTCCTGCGGCAGCAGGGGCAGGGGGTGGTGTGCTCCTCGGCAGCAGAGCTGGAGCTGTGCCGCCGGTGCGGCTTTACCGGGGATGAGATCCTGTTTCTGCCCAATTTCCCCCGTCAGGAGGATCTGGAAAAGGCCCGTGAGGTGGGCTGTATGCCGGTGCTGGACGGGCCGGAGCTCATCGACCGCTTTGGGGCGCTGGGGCTGCTGGGAAATACGGTAGGGCTGCGGACCACCCCGGAGGAGATCTTCCGGTTTGGGCTTACAGAGGTTCAGACAGAGGGGATCAAGTTCGGCGTTCCGGTCTCTGCGCTGCCGGAAACCGTAGCCCGGCTCAAAGGGCTGGGTGTCAAGGCGGTGGGCCTCCACGCCTACCTCTCCGGCAACACCTTAGAGCAGGACTATTACCCGAAGCTTGCGGCCCTGCTCTGCAAAGCCGCAAAAAATGTAGAGGACATTCTTCCGGTATCTTACCTGAACATCTCCGGTGGCATCGGCATCGGCTACCGGCCCGGGGAGCAGACACCGGATCTTATGGAGCTGGGCGCCGCTGTCCGGCAGGTGCTGGAAGCATATTATCCCGGCGGCACTGCCCCGGCCATCTATACGGAGCTGGGCCGCTATGTTACCGGCCCTCACGGCGTTCTGGTAACGAAGGTCACGGAGCTGAAACATGCCGGGCGAAACTACGCCGGGGTGGACGCCTCGGCCTCCGACCTGATGCGGCCCATGATGTACGGCGCCTACCATCATATCTCAATTGTTGGGAAGGAAGGCGCCAAAGAGCGCAGACAGTGGGACGTTGTGGGTGCGGTCTGCGAGAACACCGATAAATTTGCCCAAAAGCGGATGCTGCCGGAGCCGGAGCTTGGAGACCTGATGGTGATCCACGATGCAGGCGCCCACGGCCACTCCATGGGCTACCAATACGGCGGAAGGCTCCGCTGCGGGGAATACCTGCTGACGGATCAGCAGGAGATCTTGCCGCTGCGCCGGAGAGAGACCACCGAGGACTACCTGCAAACACAGATTTTCTAATACAATATCTCAAAGGGTACAGGAACAGCGCCTGTACCCTTTCCTTTTATCGAAGGCCGCAGAACAGAGCCAGCAGTCCCCAGACAATGGCCCCGGCGCACAGCAGGAACAGCGTCCCTTCCACAAGATAGGGGAGGGCAGCCCAGAGCAGCCGCCGGAACACCAGCTTTCGGCGAAAGTCTGCCTGCGAGGCAGCACGCTTTGGCATGGGGACGGTAAAGAGATCACTGACATAGACATCATTGGTAGTACGCATGGTTCATTCCTCCTGAGTGCATTTCATTTTGTGCCCTCAGTATAGCAAACAGAGCATACCAATAATGGTACTTTTCTTTGCGGCGTAAAAGATCCGGCGGAGCACTCGTTCCGCCGGATCTTCTATCATTATTCGCCCTTCAAGCCGTATTCCGCCGCCAATTCCCCAAAATAGGGAAGGCTGCGGACAATGGTATCGTAGGCCACACAGTAGGCAATGCGCACATAGCCGGGGCAGGCAAAGCTGGAACCGGGCACCATGAGGATATGGTACTTTTTCGCACGCTCTACAAACTCTTTCTCGTCCTCGGTGGGCGCTTTGACGAAGAGGTAGAAGGCGCCCTGGGGCTTGATGCACCGGAAGCCGCAGGCTTTGAGCCCGCCATACAGGGCTTCCCGGTTCCGGTCATAGGCTGCAATATCCGTCTTTTCCTCCAAACAGCGGGCCACGGCCCGCTGCATGAGAGACGGGGCGTTGACAAAGCCCGACACCCGGGTGGCGATGCCCGCCGCAGCATAGAGCAGGTCATAGTCTGCGGCCTCGCCGGGGATCACCAGATAGCCGATGCGCTCCCCAGGCAGGGACAGGGACTTGGACCAGCTGTAGCAGACGATGGTATTGGCATAGTATTCGGTGAGATAGGGAACCTCTACCCCGTCATAGGCCAGCTCCCGGTAGGGTTCATCGGAGATCAGATAAATGTCCGTACCGTATTCATGCTGCTTCTCCCTGAGAATGCGGGAAAGCTCCATGCAGGTCTCACGGGAGTATACTACGCCGGTGGGGTTATTGGGATTGTTGATGATAACAGCCTTGGTTTTGGCCGTGATCTTCTCTGCAAATTCCCGCAGGTTTGGCTGGAAATCCACGGTGTTGGGGGACACCACCACAAGCTCGCCGTCGTAGTTTGCTACATAGTTGCCATACTCCGTAAAGTAGGGGGCAAAGGTCAGCACTTCATCCCCGGGATTCAGCAGAGTTTTGAGGATCACATTGAGACCTCCCGCCGCACCCACGGTCATAATGATATTATTCTCGTGAAAATCCGTGCCGAACTGACGATTCAGGTGCTCTGCCACCGCCTGCCGCACATCGCTGTACCCCACATTGGACATATAGCCGTGAACCATCAGGGAGTCCTCATCCTGAAGAATATCCCGGATGGCCTCCTTGACCGCCGCCGGAGCCGGCACCGAGGGATTGCCCAGAGAAAAGTCATAGACGTTTTCCGCCCCAAATTCCCGTGACATCTGCTGGCCCTCTTCAAACATGGCACGGATCACGGAGTTATTCTCCGCCAGACGCTTCATTTTTTCCGAGATCATTTCAGGTTCTCCTTTCGGGTTGCGGCGTGGCCCCATGCCATGGACAGCTCCACAGCGGTGCGCCAGAGGCTCCGCAGCTCCATTCGTGTCTCCGGGGCCATGTCAGGGGTGAATACCCGGTCTGTCTTCTGGAGACCGGAGAGCTCGTCCAGACCGCTCCATACGCCGGTGGCAAGGCCGGCAAGATAAGCAGCGCCTGCTGCCGTGGTCTCTACCATCTGAGGCCGGATCACGGGGATCTCCAGCAGGTCAGACTGGAACTGCATCATAAAATCGCTGACGGATGCACCGCCGTCTACCCGGAGCTCCGCCATGGGCGTCCGGGATTCCATGGCCATGGTGTCCACCAGATCTCCCACCTCATAGGCAATGGATTCCAGCACCGCCCGGCACATATGGGCCTTGCCGGAGCCCCGGGTCAGGCCAAAGAAGCTGCCCCGGGCGTCTACATCCCAATAGGGTGCGCCCAGACCCGTAAAGGCCGGAACGAAATAGACGCCCTCGTTACTTTTCAGCGTCTCTGCCTGCAAATCACACTCGTGGGCGGTGGCGATCACCTTGCACTCATCCCGGAGCCATTGGATGGCCGAGCCTGCATGAAAAGCGCTGCCCTCCAGCGCATAGGTGGTCTTGCCGCCAAGGCTCCAGGCCACCGATGTAAGCAGCCCCCGGCTGGAACGGACGCTCTCTTCCCCGGTGTTCAGCAGGGTGAAGCAGCCGGTACCATAGGTGTTTTTGGCCTGTCCGGGCGCAAAGCAGCCCTGCCCAAACAGAGCCGCCGCCTGATCGCCTGCTGAGCCGGAAATCGGGGTATTCTCCAGCATTTCAAGTCCCCCAAGGCCCCGGGCCACCCGGCCATAGACCATGGAGGAGGGCACCGGCTGGGGCAGCATGCACATTGGGATGTTCAAAAGGCCACAGAGCTCCGGGTCCCAGCAGAGCTTGTTGATATCAAAGAGCATGGTGCGGGAGGCATTGGAATAGTCCGTCACGTGGGCCTTGCCGCCGGTGAGGTTCCAGATCAGCCAGGAATCCACGTTGCCGAACAGGATCTCGCCCTTTTCCGCCCGGGCCTGAAGGCTGGGGTCCTGATCCAGCAGCCAGCGGATCTTGGTGCCGGAGAAATAGGGATCGATGAGAAGGCCCGTGCGGCTGAGCACCAGATTTGCCGCACCATCGGCGGTGAGCCGGTCACAGATGGGGGCCGTCCGGCGGCACTGCCACACAATGGCGTTGGCCACAGGCCGTCCGGTGGCTTTTTCCCAGAGGATGGTGGTCTCCCGCTGGTTGGTGATGCCAATGGCGGCAATATCCGTGGGGCTCAGTCCGCTGCGCTCAAATGCCTCGGACATGGCAAGGATCTCCGTGGAGAGGATCTCCATGGGATCGTGCTCTACCCAGCCGGGCTTGGGATAGTGCTGGGGCAGGGGATACTGGGCTTTGGTGACAATATTGCCGGATTTATCGAAGATGATGGCCCGGGAGGAGGTGGTACCCTGATCCACGGCCAGAACATAGCCATTCATACTGCGTCGTTCCTTTCGGATTGGAATTGGGCGGAGCCCTTTTTATAGTTTTACTGATTTCCACCATGAAAGTCAATGGTCAGATGGTTTTTCCAAAAGATAATCGTCATTCTAAACGAAATTAAGGGTCTTTTCTTGTATGTTTCGGATTATCTGATATAATAAACCCACGCAAAATGAAAAAGAGCGGAGTGATACCCTATGAAAAAAGCACTGCGGCGGGAGACCATGCGTCATTTACTGCCACGGATCATTTTATTTGCCCTGCTGGCGGCAGTATTTCTGGGCCTGTCCGGCAAGGGTCTTATCTGCATGGTACGAGGCCCCAAGGCCCTGTCCTCTGTGGATCCTTCAGAGCTGTCGGGAGAATATGTGTCCTTTGACGCAAGCGAGGTCATTGTGGCATTTGCCAACCTGACGGCGAAGTCCGACAGCTCCAGCAGCACCCTGAAAACCTACTATCTGCTGCCTGCGGGAGACGGCACATATCTTGCAGTCATGGATCGGAAGGAGCATCACGCCGATGTCATGGACAAGGCCATGGATCAGAGCCATGAATACTATCTGGGCGATCTGGAGACCCTGACGAAGCTGGGCAGTCTCAGCGGCACCGCCGCAGCGCTGGATGATGATATGACCGGGTATATGTCTGACTGCATCGAAAAATATCAGCTGCCCGGTTATACAGAGGGCGGCGATACCTTGGCGCTGATCCGTCCCGTTCAGATCAATCTGGATCATGTTGGCCTGTTCTCTACTACCATCACGCTGCTGCTCGGAGGCGTGGGGCTGGTATTCCTGATCCTGATGCTGGCATTCCTGATTCCCGCCATGATGGGCCATTACCAGAAGAAGGCCATGGCGGTAGTGCTGAACGACCATACCACGGAAGAAGCGGAAGCTCTTTACGCCGAGGCTTCGCCGCTGGAACGGGTGAAGGTGGGCGAATATCTGTTCTATCAGAAGGGCGCCTATACGCTGGCAGAAAAAACCGCAGATCTCATCTGGGGCTATCCCATGCCGGAGCCGCTGGTGGTCAGTAAATACCGCTGGCCGGTGGCCCTCTATGACCGGGAGCAGAACATGATTCAGGTCTGCTTCCGGGAGCAGAAGGACTGCAAGGCCCTGCTGGAGGCCATCCGCTCTCAGGGAAATCCATTTGTGGTGGGCTACACCAGCGAGCTCTCCCAGAAGTTCCAGCAGGACTTTGCTGGATTTGTCGCAGCGGCAGAGAAAGAATGCCATAATGCATAAAGGAAAATCAGCGCTCCATTCGGGACTGCCGAATGAAGCGCTGATACATTTATAAAAAGGTCAGCAGCATATCATACCATTCTGCGCCCCCGTGCTCCGAATCACTCAGGCCCTGACACACATAGCCCATGGATTCGTAGAACCCGATCTTCTCCTTTTTGCAGGTGAGGATCACGCCCTTCTGCCCGCCATTCCGGGCCCGCTGTACCAGCGCTTCCATCAGTGCCCTGGCAATGCCCCGATGCTGGTAGTCCGGGTCTACGGCAAGGCCGAACACCGTCTGCCATGGATTTTTCAGGCTGTGGGGGCAGTCCGGCTCATAGAGCTGGTCCCCCAGTACGGGCTCTGTGGTGCAGCAGCCGTTGATGAGACCGATGATGGTGCCTGCCTGATTCTCCGCCACCAGAAATCGCTCCGGGAACAGAGCAAGACGGGTCTCAAAGGCGGCTCGTGTGGCTGCCTCTGCCGGCGGGAAGCAGCGGTTTTCCACCCGGCAGACGGCATCTAAGTCCTCCGGACAGGCGGTACGGATGATGTATGTATGCTCCATTGTAAAAACTCCAAACTGTAAATGATTTCTGTATGATTGTAGCACCTCCCGCCGCATATTGCAATCAAACGTTGCATATTTTCCTATGAAATGGTATAATGCGGGCATCACCCTTCGCCTTGGTGGAAAAAATCAGCAAAGCGGCTTGGAGGTATTATGAAATTTACAAAAATGCAGGGCATCGGCAATGACTACGTCTATGTCAACTGCTTTCAGGAGAAAATCGCCGCCCCCTCAGATCTGGCTGTCAGGATCTCTGACCGGCATTTGGGGGTTGGCTCTGACGGACTGATTCTGATCTGCCCCTCGGAGATCGCCGATTTTCAGATGGTCATGTACAACTCCGATGGGAGCCGGGCACAGATGTGCGGCAACGGTGTCCGCTGCGTGGGCAAATACGTCCATGACAAGGGCCTGACCAGCAAGACTACGGTGACAGTGGAGACACTGGCCGGGGTCAAAACCCTTGCGCTGCATCTGCAGGAGGACGGCACCGTTGGCTCTGTCACCGTAGACATGGGCGCACCCATTCTCTGTCCTTCGGACATTCCCGCACTGGGAGCGGGTGATTCCTTCGTAAACCAGCCCTTGATGGTAGACGGAACGGAGTGGCTGGTGACGGCAGTTTCCATGGGCAACCCCCATGCCATCGTCTATGTGGATAACACCGAGCATCTGGATCTGCCGGCCATTGGCCCGGGCTTTGAGCATCATCCGGCCTTCCCGGAGCGCATCAATACAGAGTTTTTACAGGTCATCGACCGGCACACCATTCGGATGCGGGTATGGGAGCGTGGCGCCGGGGAAACTCTGGCCTGCGGCACCGGTGCCTGCGCCAGTCTGGTGGCTTCGGTGATCACCGGGAAAACAGACCGGGAGGCTACCTTACGGCTGCTGGGGGGCGACCTGTTTATTCGCTGGGATCCGGATACGGGCCATGTATTTATGACCGGCCCCGCAGAATTTGTATTCGAAGGCGAATACCCCATTTCCACCAAGGAGTGATTCAATATGGCAAACATCAACGAAAATTATCAGAAGCTTCCGGGCAGCTATCTCTTTGCGGAGATTGCCCGGCGGGTGGCGGCTTATACCACAGCCCATCCCGACAAAAAGCTCATCAAGCTGGGCATCGGTGACGTGACCCAGCCCCTTTGCCCCGCTGTAATCGAGGCCATGCACAAGGCCGTGGACGAAATGGGCAGTAAGGAGACCTTCCGGGGCTATGGCCCGGAGCAGGGCTATGATTTTCTTCGGGAAGCCATTCGACAGAATGATTTTCTGGCCCGGGGGGCGGATATCGCCATGGACGAGATTTTTGTATCGGACGGAGCCAAGAGCGACTGCGGCAACATCGGGGATATCTTCTCGCGGGACAATGTGGTGGCAGTCTGCGACCCGGTGTATCCGGTTTATGTGGATACCAATGCCATGGCGGGCAGGGCAGGGGAGTACCTTGCAGACAAGGAGATGTGGTCAAACATCTACTACATGCCCACCACTGCGGAAAACGGCTTCCTGCCGGAGCTGCCCAAGGTTCCCGTGGACATGATCTATCTGTGCTCTCCCAATAACCCCACCGGCACCACGCTGAATCGGGCCGCCCTTCAAAAGTGGGTGGATTACGCCAATGAAACCGGGGCCGTGATCCTCTTTGACGCAGCCTATGAGGCATTTATCACGCAGGAGGATGTGCCCCACACCATCTATGAGATCCCCGGGGCAAAAACCTGCGCCATTGAGTTCCACAGCTTCTCCAAAACTGCGGGCTTTACCGGCAACCGCTGCGCCTATACCGTAGTGCCCAAGGAGCTGATCCGTCAGGGTCAGAGCCTCAACGCCATGTGGAACCGCCGCCAGACCACCAAGTTCAACGGCGTGCCCTACGTGGTGCAGCGGGGTGCAGAGGCAGTCTATTCTCCGGAAGGGAAGCAGCAGGTACGGAACACCATCGCCTTCTATCAGGAGAATGCCCGTGTGATCCGGGAGGGCCTAAAGGCCGCAGGCCTGGAGGTTTACGGCGGTGTCAACTCTCCCTACGTCTGGTTCAAGACCCCCACGGATTCCTGGAGCTTCTTTGACCGGCTGCTGACAGAGGCCAATGTGGTCACCACCCCGGGTGCCGGCTTTGGCCCCAGCGGCGAGGGCTATATCCGTGTCACCGCCTTCGGCGGGGCAGAGGACACCCGTGAAGCCGTGGAGCGGATTCTACGGCTGCTGAAATAAGGGATTCTACGAAACTGGTAAAATCGGACAGTTTTTTTTGGAAAACTGCCCGATTTTTCTGCATTTTATGGTGCAGTTCTGCCGGATGCAGGTGGCTCTGCATTTTGGCCCTGTTTCCATCGATTCAATGCCTATTTCTTTGATAGGAATGTGTAAATTTGAAATGTACGATTCATTTTCCTGCGTCATTAAAAATTCTAAATGCAACTCATGAATCGTATTCCATCATTTTTACGTAAATCTGAGCCGTTATATTTGATTTTTATGTTGACATATGCAAGTTACCTCTATATAATGTTCATTACAACCCATTAAATTGCAAGAGAATCCATGGAGGCGGCGCCGCAAAATGAAAGACGGCGTCCCCAAAAATGCGATTTCCCAGATCAGAGCAAAGAGGTGCTTCGCATGCTAGAGCAAAGAAAACAGACCCCACCCCTTTATGACCCCTCCTTTGAGCATGACAACTGTGGCATCGGCGCCATCGTCAACATTGACGGCACCAAGGACTATGCCACCGTAGACAACGCCCTTGCCATTGTAGAGCGTCTGGAACACCGCGCCGGCAAGGACGCCGCCGGTGAAACCGGCGATGGCGTTGGCATTATGCTCCAGATCCCTCATGAGTTTTTCCGTGAGATCATGATGGAACGGGGCATCCACCTCGGAGACGCACGGGATTACGGCGTTGGTATGTTTTTCCTTCCCCAGGACGAGCTTCCCCGGAATCAGGCCAAAAAGACGCTGGAAACCATCTGTGTCAAGAAGGGGGTACAGCTCCTTGCTTGGCGTGAAGTCCCCACGAACCCCAGCGTTCTTGGCAAAAAAGCGCTGGACTGTATGCCCTGCATCATGCAGGCATTCTTCGCCCGCCCCGCAGACTGCGAAAAGGGCCTGGACTTTGATCGGAGGCTCTATATCCTCCGCCGGGAGTTTGAGCAGAGCCACGAGGATACCTATGTATGTTCCATGTCCAGCCGCACCATTGTCTATAAGGGCATGTTTCTGGTCAAGCAGCTGCGGCAGTTCTATCTGGATCTTCAGGATACCCGGGTAAAGTCCGCCATTGCCATGGTACACTCCCGTTTTTCTACCAACACCAATCCCTCATGGCAGCGGGCCCACCCCAACCGCTACATCGTCCACAACGGCGAGATCAACACCATTCAGGGCAATGCGGATCGCATGCTGGCCCGGGAGGAGACCATGGAGACCTCCGTATTCTCCGAGGACGATCTTGGCAAGGTATTCCCGGTGATCAACGCCTCCGGCTCCGACTCCGCCATGCTGGACAACACGCTGGAATTTCTGGTCATGAGCGGCATGGATCTGCCCAAGGCCGTTATGATCACCATTCCGGAGCCTTGGGTCAACAACCGTGCCATGAGCCAAAAGCGGAAGGATTTCTATCAATACTACGCCACCATGATGGAGCCATGGGACGGCCCCGCCTCCATTCTGTTCTCCGATGGCGACCAGATGGGCGCCGTGCTCGACCGAAACGGCCTGCGTCCCTCCCGATACTATATCACCGATGACGGCCGCCTGATTCTCGCCTCTGAGGTAGGCGTACTGGACATCCCCAACGAGAAGATCGTAAAAAAGGCCCGGCTGACCCCCGGCAAAATGCTGCTGGTAGACACCGTAAAGGGGCAGGTGGTCGAGGACGATCAGCTGAAGGAGCACTATGCCAATGCCGCCACCTACGGCCAGTGGCTGGACAATCAGCTGGTATATCTGGCGGATCTGCCTATCCCCAACCACGCCGTGCCCAAGTATTCCCCCTATGAGCGGGCCAGAATGATGAAGGCCTTCGGCTATACCTATGAGGATCTGAAGCTCTCCATTGCCCCCATGGCCCTGACGGGCTCCGAGCAGCCCACGGCTATGGGCATCGATGCGCCGCTGGCCTGTCTTTCTGACAAGCATCAGCCCCTGTTTAACTACTTCAAGCAGCATTTCGCTCAGGTCACCAACCCGCCCATCGACTCCATCCGGGAGGAGGTGGTCACCGCCACCAACGTCTATGTGGGCACTGACGGCAATCTGCTCAGCGAAAAGGAAGAGAACTGCCACGTTCTGCGGATCAACAATCCCATTCTCACCAATATCGATATGCTGAAGATCCGCAATATGGAGAAGCCCGGCTTTAAGGTTCACACGGTCTCTATTCTCTGCTATAAAAACACCAGCTTTGAAAAGGCACTGGATCAGCTCTGCAACTCCGTGGATCGAGCCTACCGGGAGGGCTACAATATTATCATTCTTTCCGACCGCGGTGTTGATGAAAACCATGTGGCCATCCCATCGCTGCTGGCGGTATCCGCTGTTGCAAAGCACTGCGTCCGCACCAAAAAGCGCACGGCACTGGGCCTGATTCTCGAGACTGCCGAGCCCCGGGAAGTGCATCATTTCGCTACGCTGCTGGGCTATGGCGCTTCCGCTGTCAACCCCTATCTGGCGCTGGAAAGCATTCAGGGCATGATTGAGGACGGTCTGCTGGACAAGGATTACTATGCAGCAGAGAAGGACTATACCAGCGCCATTCTCCACGGCATTGTCAAGATCGCCTCGAAAATGGGTGTTTCCACCATTCAGTCCTATCAGGGCAGCCAGATTTTTGAGGCCATCGGCATCAGTCAGGAGGTCATTGACCACTACTTTACCGGTACCATCAGCCGTGTGGGCGGTGTGGGCCTCAAGGAAATTCAGGCGGACGTCCATGCCCTTCACGACAAGGCATTTGACCCGCTGGAGCTCTATACCGATGAATCGGTAGAATCCGTGGGCCTGCACAAATACCGGGCAGGGAAGGAGCGGCACCTGTACAGCCCCATGGTGATCCATCTGCTCCAGCGCTCGGCCATGACCGGCGACTACGAAAAATATAAGGAATATGCCAAGCTGGTCAACGACCCGGGCAACATTGTAAATCTCCGTGGAGCCATGGAGATTCGCTTCCCGGAGGGTGCCGAGATTCCCATTGACGAGGTAGAGAGTGTAGAGAGCATCGTAAAGCGCTTCCAGACCGGCGCCATGAGCTTTGGTTCCCTTTCGCAGGAGGCCCACGAATGCATGGCCATCGCCATGAACTCCATGGGGGCCAAGTCCAACACCGGCGAGGGCGGCGAGCTGGCCTCCCGGTATACCATTGGCCCGGACGGGCGCAACAAAAATTCCGCCGTCAAGCAGGTGGCCTCCGCCCGGTTCGGCGTGGACTCCAAGTATCTGGTCTCCGCCAAAGAGATCCAGATCAAGATGGCCCAGGGTGCAAAGCCCGGCGAGGGCGGCAACCTGCCCGGCAAGAAGGTCTATCCATGGGTAGCAAAGACCCGTTATTCTACACCGGGTGTCTCTCTGATCTCCCCGCCGCCTCATCACGATATTTACTCCATTGAGGATCTGGCACAGCTGATCTATGACCTCAAAAATGCCAACCGGGACGCAAGAATTTCTGTGAAGCTGGTATCCGAGGCCGGTGTGGGCACAGTCGCCGCGGGCGTTGCCAAGGCAGGAGCACAGCTGATCCTGATCTCCGGCTTTGACGGCGGCACCGGTGCGGCCCCCAAGACCTCCGTACAGAACGCGGGCCTGCCTTGGGAGCTGGGCGTAGCTGAGACCCACCAGACCCTGATTATGAACGGTCTTCGGAGCCGGGTCATCGTGGAGGCTGACGGCAAGATCATGACCGGCCGGGATGTAGCCATTGCCTGTATGCTGGGAGCGGACGAATTTGGCTTCGGCACTACGGCGCTGGTTTGCATGGGCTGCATCATGATGCGGGTCTGCAACAAGGATACCTGTCCCATGGGCATTGCCACCCAGAATCCGGAGCTGCGGAAGCGGTTTATCGGGAAACCCGAATACATTGTAAACTTCATGCACTTTGTGGCCCAGGAGCTTCGGGAGATCATGGCAAAGCTGGGCATCCGCACCGTCTCCGAGCTGGTGGGACGCAGTGACTTCCTGAAAGTACGGGATGATTTGGGCGATTCCAGAGCGTCCCTGCTGGATCTCCATCAGATTCTGGACAACCCCTATGTAGAGGAGCGTCAGGGCAACACCTATGATCCAAATGACCAGTTTGACTTCAAGCTGGAGGATACGCTGGACATGAAGGTGCTGCTGAAGGAGTTCAAAAAGAATCTGAAGACCGGTGCAAAAAAACAGGTGAGCCTGAAGGTCTCCAGCACAGACCGTTCCTTGGGTACCATTCTGGGCAGCGAGATCACCAAGAGCTTTGGAGAAAGTCTGCCGGAGGATACCTTTACGGTGAACTGCACCGGCGGCGGCGGTCAGAGCTTCGGCGCATTTGTCCCCAAGGGTCTGACCCTCCGGCTGGAAGGCGACAGCAACGACTACTTCGGCAAGGGCCTGTCCGGCGGCAAGCTGATCCTCTATCCGCCGAAAAACAGTGTCTTCAAGGCCGATGAAAATATCATCGTGGGCAACGTCGCCCTCTACGGTGCCACCTCCGGCAAGGCCTTTATCGCCGGTGTCGCCGGTGAGCGCTTCGCCGTCCGTAACTCCGGCGTCTACGCCGTGGTAGAGGGCGTAGGCGATCACGGCTGTGAATATATGACCGGCGGCCGTGTAGTGGTGCTGGGCGGCACCGGCAAAAACTTTGCGGCCGGCATGTCCGGCGGCATCGCCTATGTGCTGGACGAAAACGCCGACCTGTATCTCCGGGCCAACAAGGGCATTGTGGCTTTGGAATCCGTATCCGGCAAGGCCGATGTGATGGAGCTCAAGGCCATGATCACCGAGCATGTGGAGGCCACCGGCAGCATAAAGGGCAGGGAAGTACTGGAGCATTTCTCCGAATACCTGCCTAAGTTCAAGAAGGTCATTCCCAACGACTATAAGATGATGCAAAACATGATCGTCCGCATGGAAGAGCGGGGCTTCAACAGCGAAGAGACCCAGATTGAAGCATTCTATGCAGCCACCAAGAACGCCTGAGGAGGGATTACAGATGGGAAAACCCACAGGATTTATGGATTATCAGCGACAGGACTGCCATGTGATCCCCCCGGAGGAGCGCATTGGAAACTGGAAGGAATTTAAGCCCCTTCTGAGCCGGGAGGAGCAGCAGCGGCAGGCGGCTCGGTGTATGGACTGCGGCGTGCCCTTCTGTCAGGCAGGCATGATGTTCGGAAACGCCGTTTCCGGCTGCCCCCTGCACAACCTGATCCCCGAGTGGAACGATCTGGTATATGAAGGCAATTGGGCGCAGGCCTACTACCGGCTCCGGATCACCAACAACTTTCCTGAGTTTACGGGCCGTGTATGCCCCTCTCCCTGTGAGAAGGCATGCTCCTGCAACTTGAACGGCGAACCGGTGACCTGTCATAACAACGAGCTGGCCATCATTGAAAACGCCTTTAACCGGGGGCTTGTAAAGCCCCGGATTCCCAAGGTCCGCACCGGCAAAAAGGTCGCCGTCATCGGCTCCGGCCCCTCGGGGCTGGCCACCGCCGATCAACTCAACCGCCGGGGCCACAGCGTCACCGTCTACGAGCGCTTTGACCGGGCAGGCGGGCTTCTCATGTACGGCATTCCCAATATGAAGCTGGATAAATCCGTAGTGCTTCGCCGGATTCACCTCATGGAACAGGAAGGCGTCAACTTTGTGTACAATGCCAATGTGGGCGAAAATCTGGATGCACAGGAGATTCTTGACCAGTATGATGCGGTAGTGCTCTGCTGCGGCGCATCCAATCCCCGGGATCTCAGCGCCCCGGGCCGGGACGCTCAGGGCATCTACTTTGCGGTGGACTATCTCCGTGCCAATACCAAGAGCCTGCTGGATTCCGGCCACAGCGACGGCAGCTTCATTGATGCCAAGGGAAAGAACGTACTGGTCGTTGGTGGCGGCGACACCGGCAATGACTGTGTGGGCACCGCCATCCGGCAGGGCTGCAAGCACGTTGTCCAGTTTGAGATGATGGGAAAGCCCCCGCTGAAGCGCCTGCCCTCCAATCCGTGGCCCCAGTGGCCCAACGTTCTGAAAACCGATTATGGTCAGGAGGAGGCCATTTATCTTCAGGGGGAGGATCCCAGACTCTACAACACCACCGTGGAGGAGTTCCAAAAGGACGAAAGCGGAAAGCTCACCGGCGTTACCGCTGTGAATCTCAGCTGGGAGGGCGGCAAAATGACGAAGCTGGACACCTACCAGATGGACGTGGACATGGTGCTCATTGCTGCGGGCTTCCTTGGCTGCCAGAGCTATGTGGCCGACGCCTTTGGAGTCGCACAGACTCCAAGAACCTGCGTGGCAACGGAAAACGGAGGCCATAAGACCTCCGTGGAGAAGGTGTTCACCGCCGGAGACATGCGCCGGGGCCAGAGCCTTGTGGTCTGGGGCATCCGTGAGGGGAGAGAGGCCGCCCGGGAGGTAGACGAGTATCTCATGGGCTACTCCAATCTTGATCCCGTAGAATAACGGCGGATCCCGCCGCAGAAAAACACATACCGCCTGCATAGCATGACGCTGTGCAGGCGGTAATTTTTATGAAATTCAGGACTCAAAGATGATCGTCCAGCGCTCTTCGGCACATGGCCCGGTATTCCTCCTGCACCGGCTCCGGCCCTAGGATCTTGACCCGGCCGCCAAAGCTGAAGACCCAGGAAAAGAACACCGGAGATACCGCCACCTCTGCCGACAGGGTAAACAGGTGGCTCCCCTGCGGCACCAGCATGGCGCCGCTGCCGAATCGGTCTACCGCATTGTTGATCAGCTCCATGGGAAACAGCAGCCTTACCATGGTTTCCCTGCCGCCGAACATGCCAAACACCTGACGGGAATATTCCGCCATATTGAGATCCTCATACTGCTCCGGGCAGAGCCGGGGCGTGCCGGTGAGCTGGATGGAGGCCATCCGATCCACTCGGTAGTGGGTCTTGCCCCGATCCGCAGTATGGGCGATGAGATAGTAGTTCTCGCTGTCCCAGCAGAGGCCGTAGGGGGATGCCCGGTACTCCTTCTTCCGGGGGATGCGTCCGCCGCCGATCTGATAGTCGAGATACCGGAAGGTGATCTCGCTGTCCTGATCGATGGCCTGATACAGGGCGTCCACATTATAATAGATGCTCTCATTTTCCGCCTTGCTGCGGCCCACCAGATGTACCTGCCGCCGGAGCTCTCCGGCATGATAGCGACTGGTCAGTGTCCCCAGCTTTCCAATGAGCTCATAGGATTTCTTTTCGGTGATGCACCGGGAACATTGGACGGCATCTGCCAGCAGCTTTAATTCCGCCAGCTGGAACTCCCGGGATGCCAGATAGCAGCCGCTGTGGCTTTTTACAATGTCCATGCCCTCTTCCATGAGGATGGAGATATCCCGGTAGATGCTCTTTTTTTCCGCCGTGATCCCCCGCTGCAAAAGCTTTTGCTCCAGCTCCTGGGCGGTAAGCCGGTGGGTATCATCGGTCTCCTGGGTCAAAATCTCCTGCAACGCCAGAAGCCGTTGACGGGTTCCCTCTGTTTTCGGCATAATAGAGCCTCCTTTGCTGACCGGTAACGCCGGGCTTTTCTGTAAGTGTATCACACTTTTGCGCCGAGACAAAGCGCTTTTGCGGGTTTCCCGTTGGATTTTCTTGCTTTTCTCCGAATAATCTGGTATATTGTGTAATGGAATGCGCTTCGCATTTTTCGCATTGATTCCGTTTATACCATGGAGGGGCACATGAAGATTCTGGTGGTATCCGATATCGAGAGCAAGTTTATCTGGGATCATTTCGATCCGGAGCGGTTCCGTGATGTCAAAATGATCATTTCCTGCGGGGATCTCTCTGCCAGATACCTTTCCTTCCTTGTGACCATGATCCCATGTCCGCTGTTCTATGTGCCCGGCAATCACGACAAAAAATATGAACAGCAGCCGCCGGAGGGATGCGTGAATATCGACGGACGGATCGTTGAATACAAGGGTGTCCGCATTATGGGCCTTGGCGGATGCAAGAGTCCGCACCCCTGCCTGTACGAGTATTCGGACGAGCAGATGTGGCGGAAGGTCCGCAAGCTGGAGCCACAGATCCGCCGATGTAAGGGCATTGACCTGTTTGTGACCCATGCTCCCGCCATTGGCCTT
This sequence comes from uncultured Oscillospiraceae bacterium, assembly GCA_959607825.1. GTDB lineage: Bacteria > Bacillota > Clostridia > Oscillospirales > Oscillospiraceae > HGM13006. The sequence continues at coordinate 79,273 of CAUHNW010000006.1, forward strand.
GGAGACGGGCCGGATCTGTTCCACGAGGGCTTCCAGTCCTTCCGGTATATTGACGATATCTATAAGCCCGCCATTCACTTCTACGGCCACCGGCATCTGGGGGAAAACCCCATGGACCGCCGGGCCATCTATCCCTATAACGAGTCCGTTATGATCAACGCCTGCGGCTATAAGCTGGTGGACTACGATCCCGGCGTTCCCATGGATCTGCCCCCCGGCACCCATTCCGTGGTGGACATGCCAACCCCCCAGCCCCCCAGAAGGTTTCCTTTTACAGGCTTTATTCCAAAGTAAATTTCTCCGCCCTGAACGCACACGCCGCATTCAGGGCGGTAGCTGCAACTGGGAAGGTTTTTGCTATTATACTGCGGGCTTCTGTTCATTTCTACGGTTTCTTTCGATATTTTACCCGCTCTTTAGAAACATTACACAAAGTTTACTTTTCCTCTTTCAGTTTCCGGCGGTATCTGATATGATATGGTTGAGGGGATGCGAATGAAAATCTATATTGTGGAGGATGATCCCGAAATCCGTGAGCTGGAGAGCTATGCCCTGAAATCCTCCGGCTATGAAACAATGGAATTTGCAGAGGGATCGTCCTTTTTTGAGGCAATTCGCCGTGAAAAGCCTGCACTGGTGCTGCTGGATGTTATGCTGCCGGGGCAGGACGGCCTTTCTATTTTGAAGCAGCTGCGCAGTCAGGCCGACACCATGAGCCTGCCTGTGATCCTTGTCACCGCCCGTTCCACGGAGCTGGACACCGTCCGTGGCCTTGATCTCGGTGCGGATGACTATATCGCAAAGCCCTTTGGCATCATGGAGCTGGTGAGCCGTGTCCGGGCAAGGACCCGGCACATCCGGGAAGAGGCGAATCGCTTTGTCTGCGGGGATATCACCCTGAATGAATCCAGCCGCTCCGTCACCGTAGGGGGCGTCCCCTGTGAGCTGACCTATAAGGAATATGAGCTTTTAAGCCTTCTGATCCAAAACGCTGGCCGGGTGCTGACCCGGGAGCAGATTATGGACCGGATCTGGGGCTATGACTATGGCGGCTCCAGCCGTACTCTGGATATGCACATCAAGACGCTCCGGCAAAAGCTGGGGGAGTCCGGCAGCCGGATCCATACCGTCCGAAACGTAGGATATCGGATGGACGCATAGCAACAAGGGAGAAAGGGAAGGATCGCAATTATGTCTCTGTTTGAGTTATTTTCTCTGCTGGGCGGTGTTGGCCTGTTTCTCTATGGCATGACCATCATGTCAACGGGCCTGAAAAACGCCTGCGGGGAAAACCTCCGTGTGATTTTGGAGCACGCCACAAAAAATAAAGTGATCTCCGTGGTGGTGGGCATCGCCATTACCATGCTGATCCAGAGCTCCTCGGCCACCGATGTCATGGTCATCGGCTTTGTAAACTCCGGCCTCATGTCTCTGACCCAGGCCATCGGCGTCATTATGGGCGCCAACATCGGCACCACCATTACCGCCCAGATCACGGCCTTTAACCTCAGCGCCTACGCTCCCATGATCCTGTTTGTGGGTGCCGTCATGTACCTGTTCGTCAAGAAGGACATGGTAAAATACATTGGCTCCGTGATCATGGGCTTCGGCATGCTCTTTGAGGGCATCGCCCTGATGAAAGCCGCCATCGCCCCGCTGGCCGAAACGGAAGCCTTTATCAATATGATCTCCGCATTGGAAAACCCCTTCCTGATCGTACTGTTCGGCGTTCTGTTCACGGCACTGCTCCAAAGCTCTTCCTCCGCCACGGTCATTTTTCAGGCCTTTGCCGTGCAGGGGATCATCACCTATGAGACCTCAGTATTCTTAGTCATCGGTGCCGCCATTGGCTCCGTAACCCCCAACATTTTGGCCTCTCTCACCATGAGCCGCAACGGCAAGCGCACGGCGCTGCTGAACCTGATGTTCAACCTGATCCGGGCGGCGATCCTCATGACGCTGATCCTGATTTTCCCGCAGATTCTGACCGTGATCAAGAGCCTGTCCCCGGACAATGTGGCCCGTCAGATTGCAAATACCCATACCATCTTTGCCATCTTTGCAGTGCTGGTGATGCTGCCCTTCTCGGACTATATCGTAAAGCTCACCCAAAAGCTCCTGCCGCTGAAGCCCGAGGAATCCCGTTCCGGTGAGGAGCGGAAGCTCATGTATATGACCCAGACCGGCGCCATTCCCTCCGCCGTTGCACTGTCGCAGGCCCAGCGTGAGATTGCCCGCATGGGCGAGATCGCCAGCCGGAACCTGAAAACTGCCATAAAATGCTTCTTTGAGCAGGATGATTCTCTGGCAGAGCTGGTGGAGGAGACGGAAGATACCGTCAACTATCTGGATCGTGCCATTATTGCCAAGCTGGTAGAGCTTCGCACTTTGGAAATGACCCCCAGAGATCTCAGCCGTGTCTACCACATGACGCTGGTGGTGGCTGACATTGAGCGCCTCTCCGACCACGCCGAGAACATCATAGAATATGAAGCACAGGTTCACAGCGGAAAGGCCACCCTGTCCAAGGACGCAATGGACGAGCTGAGGAACCTTGCGGATCTCTCCCTGCAATCCGTGGATCTATGTCTTTCCATCTTTGCCGGTGACGACTATGATCGGCTTCAGGAAGCTGAGGACTTGGAGGATCTGGTGGATGATACGCAGGAGACCATCATCGGCAACCATGTAAAGCGCCTGATGAACGCCACCTGCGACCCCATGGGCGGAGTTGTATTTACCGATATGGCCACGGATCTGGAGCGCTGCTCTGACCACGCCATCAATATTGCAACGGCCCTCAGCGACCATCCCTCGTAACGCTTCGCTTTGACAGACTGATGCGGCACCGGCTCATTGGCCGGAGCCGCATTTTATCTTTTTCTTAATTTGGCATGCAACTTCTTGCATTTTCACTGCGTCTATTATAGAATAAGCGTAGCTACAGATATTCTATCAGAAATTACCTGTGAAGGAAGAGAGAGGGAGACATTATGAAGCGTGTTTCACCGCTGGTCAGTTTTTCAGCGGGGCTGTTGATCGCATGTATGATTCTGGTGGCCGGTGCATTTCAGCTGGGAAAATCACGGCGGGATACCGGTTCCTCCGCCGCTGCACCTGCGGCGGCTTCCGTTTCCACGCTGGAAGCATCTGCGAATGACAGCGCTGTGGAAACCTCGCCGGATCCGGTCATCACCCTCAGCGGTGATGCGGAAATGACCATGAACTCCGAGGATCACTTTATTGACCCCGGCTGTACCGCTGTGGATGCCCAGGGCAACGACCTCACTGCCTCCGTCACTACAGAGAGTGATGTGGATCAAAACACCCCCGGCAACTATACCGTTACCTACTCCGTCACCGACGGAAATGGCCGCACCGCCACCGCCACCCGGAACGTCCATGTGGTGCAGCGTCCGGCGGATCCCACCGAAAAGGTCATTTATCTGACCTTTGACGACGGCCCCAGCCAGTACACCCAGAAGCTGCTGGACGTACTGGACAAGTACGATATCAAGGCCACATTCTTTGTGACCAACGCCGCCCCGGATTATCAGGATATGATTGCCAAGGAATACGAGGCGGGTCACTCCATCGCCATCCACACCTATACCCATGACTACGACACGGTATACGCCAGCGAGGAGGCCTATTTTGACGACCTGAACAAGATGCAGGATGTCATTGTTCAGCAAACCGGCGTAAAAACGCACATGCTTCGTTTCCCCGGCGGCAGCTCCAACACTGTATCCAACATATGCCCGGGGCTTATGACCCGGCTCACCGAGGAAGTGCAAAACATGGGCTTCCAGTACTATGACTGGAATGTGTCCAGCGGTGACGCAGGCCTTACCACCGATACCAGCGTGGTCTATGAAAACGTTATTTCCGGCATTCAGGACTGTGATGCCGCCGTAGTCTTGCAGCATGACAGCAAGGGCTACAGCGTGGACGCCGTGGAGGACATCATCAAATGGGGCCTTGATAACGGCTACACCTTCCTGCCTCTGCACCTCAACAGCCCCGCCGCTCATCATCCTGTCAACAACTGATTTTTTTCAACTCCCGGAGCATCGGATCGCTCCGGGAGTTTCTTGTAATTTCCTTAATTTTTTGTGCAACTTCTTGCTTATTTCCTGCGTCTATACTAGAATGGAAGTATAAATTGCCGAGAAATGCCGCAATCTGCGGCGGCAGGAAAGGACAATATCATGCATAACAAAAAACCGCTGGTCATCAGCGTTTGTATCCTTTTGATCCTGTGTCTGGCACTGGCAGCCATCGTGCTGTTGGGCGGCTGGAAGATCAAGATCACACTCCATGGGGATTCCCCCATGACTCTCAGCTACGGAACAAAGTGGGAGGATCCTGGCGCCACTGCCGTGCTCACCTGCCGTTTTGGCGGCAACCTGAAGGTTGACCTTTCTACCGATGACAGTGCCGTTGACGCAAATAAGCTCGGCAGCTATCCTGTGACCTACTCTTCCAAATTTCTATGGCTTACCGGCGAAAAACAGCGCACGGTCAACGTTATGGACGATGTTCCTCCGGAGATTCACCTGATTGAGGATCCGGATTCCTACACTCGCCCGGGACAGCCTTATGTGGAAGAGGGCTATGCCGCCATCGACAACTATGACGGCGACATCACCGATCAGGTACAGCGGGAGGAGAAGGACGGCAAGGTGATTTACACCGTCACCGATTCCTCCGGCAACACCGCCACCTGTGAGCGCACCATTGTTTATGATGACCGTGAGGCCCCGGTGATCACGCTGGCGGGAGATAATCCCTTGACCGTAGAGAAGGGCCAGGAGATTCCGGAGCCGGGCTACACCGCAGAGGACGATGTTGACGGCGATGTGACCGAAGCCGTTGCGATCACCGATGAGGATGGAAAGCGCATCTATACCGTCACCGATGCCCATGGAAACGTTGGCAAGGCTGAGCGTGAGATTGTCTATGTGGACACCACGCCCCCGGAGATTACCCTCACCGGCTTTGCCGAAATGACCATCCAGCCCGGCGACAGCTTTACCGATCCCGGCGCAGCAGCCCAGGATCTCGGCGACGGTGATCTCACCGCCTCCGTCACCACCGAGGGCACCGTGGATTCGGAGACCCCCGGGGACTACACCATCACCTATTCCGCCACGGACTCCGCCGGAAACACCGGCACAGCAACGCGTCTGGTGCATGTCAAAAAGCCCGCAGAAGATCCCGGCGATAAGGTGGTATACCTGACCTTTGACGATGGCCCCGGTGCCTATACCCAGCAGCTGCTGGATGTGCTGGACAAGTACAATGTCAAGGCTACGTTCTTTGTGACCAATGCCTCTCCCAAGTATCAGGATATGATCGCCAAGGAATATGCCGCCGGACACTCCATCGGTATCCATACATACTCCCACGACTATAATAAAATATACGCCAGCGAGGAAGCCTATTTTGAGGATCTGGAGGCCATGCAGGACGTGATCGTAAAGCAGACCGGCGAAACCACCAATATCATCAGGTTCCCCGGCGGCAGTTCCAACACCGTATCGGACATCACCCCGGGACTCATGACCACCCTGACGCAGGAAGTACAGAACCGTGGCTACCAGTATTTTGACTGGAACGTTGCCAGTGGTGACGCAGGAGAGACCACCGACACCGAAACCGTCGTGTCCAACGTCATCTCCGGGATAAAACAGCACAAGGTATCCATCGTGCTTCAGCACGATATCAAGTCCTTTAGTGTGGACGCCGTGGAGGAGATCATTCAGTGGGGGCTGGAAAACGGCTACTGCTTCCTGCCCCTCCACTACAACAGTCCCACCGCCCATCATCACATCAACAACTGACGGAGGAATGCCACATGAATCAAAAGCTTAGTTACCGGCTCTATCTCAATGACGGCTGGATGTTTTCCCCGGTGTATTCCGAGGAAATGTGCCATCTCCCCATGACCGGAAAGGAGGGGACAGCAGTTCGGCTGCCCCATACCGTTGCGGAAACACCCTATCACTATTTTGATGAATCCATCTACCAAATGATTTCCTGCTATCAGCGAATGATCCCTGCAGAGCCCACATGGGCAGGGAAGTCCCTGCGGCTGACCTTTGAGGCCGCAGGCCACAGTGCAGAGGTATACTTGAACGGTGTGCTGCTGAAAGAGCATCACTGCGGCTACACGGCCTTTACCGTTGATCTGACCGGGAAGCTGACGGAGGAGGAAAACCTGCTGACGGTGCGTCTGGACAGCCGGGAGAGCCTGAATATCCCGCCCTTTGGTCATGTCATCGACTATATGACCTATGGCGGCCTTTATCGGGAGGCATATCTGGATATTCAGTCTCCTTGCCACATCCGTGACGTATTCCCCAAGGTGCATTTGACGGAAGACGGTGTGCGGCTGGACTGCGAGATCTATGTGTCGCCCGCCTGCAAAAATCAGGACTGCCATACCCGTCAGAGCCTCCACCGACTGGACGGCTCTCTGGTGGCACAGCTGCCCGAGGACAAGCGAAGCTATCTGCTCCACAACGTGGCCCTCTGGTCTCCCGATGCCCCCAATCTCTATATTCTGCGCACAGAGCTGGCCATTGGAGAGACCGTAACCGATGTCCGGGAGGATCGCATCGGCTTCCGTGACATTGATTTTCGGGCAGACGGTCTATATGTAAATGGCCAGCGTACAGAGCTCCGTGGCCTTGACCGGCATCAGAGCTATCCCTATGTGGGCTACGCCATGCCGGAATCCATGCAGAAATGGGATGCTGACCTGATCAAAAACGAGCTGGGCCTCAACGCCGTGCGCACCTCCCATTACCCCCAGTCCCACCACTTCCTTGACCGCTGCGATGAGCTGGGCATTCTGGTCTTCACGGAAATCCCCGGCTGGCAGTACATCGGTGACGAGGCGTGGAAGGCACAGGCTGTAGAAAATACCCGGGAGATGGTACAGCAGTATCGGAATCACCCTTCCATCTTCCTGTGGGGCGTCCGCATCAATGAGTCCCAGGACGATGATGCCCTCTATGCCCGCACTGGCGAAGCGGCCCACAGTCTTGATTCCACCCGTCCCACCAGCGGCGTCCGGTATCTCAAAAACAGCAGTCTGCTGGAGGACATCTATGCCTTCAACGACTTTACCCATGACGGCATCCAGCCCGGCTGTCAGTCAAAATCTCAGGTGACCCCGGACATGGATAAGGGGTATCTGATCTCCGAATACGGCGGACATATGTTCCCCACCAAGCCCTTTGACGACGAAGCCCATCGTCAGGCCCATATGCGCCGGCACGCCGCCGTCATGGACGCCTACTATGCCCAGCCCGACATTGCCGGAGGCTTTGGCTGGTGCATGTTCGACTACAACACCCATCAGGACTTCGGCAGCGGAGACCGGATCTGCTACCACGGGGTCATGGATATGTTCCGAAACCGGAAGCTCTGCGGACTACTCTATGCCGCCCAGCAGGACGAAGTCCCGGTGCTGGAGATCTCTTCCGCCATGGAAATCGGCGATCATCCTGCGGGAGTACTGGGGCCGGTCTACGCCGTCACCAACGCTGATACGGTACGGATGTATAAAAATGACCGGTTCATTGCCGAGTTCCCGGCCACCTCCACACCCTATCCCCATATGCCCCACGGGCCCATCCTCATAGATGACTTTGTGGGAGACTGCATACTGGAGGACGGCCAGCTGAGCTCAGAGGCTGCGGCAGACGCAAAAATCATTTTGAACGCAGCCTGCAAATACGGCATTCAGTCCCTTCCCGATGAAATACTTGCGCTCCAGCAGCAGCTGCAGGAGAACTGCGGCGTTACCATGGAGTCCCTCACGAGTCTGTACTTCCGATATATCGGCAGCTGGGGCGGGAACGTGATCCGCTACCGGTTTGAGGCAATAAAGTCCGGACAGATAGTGGCTGTGGTCACAAAGCAGCCCATGAAAGCCCTGTACCTGTCCGCCGTTGCTTCCCACTACGCCCTCTGCGAGAACCACACCTATGATGTGGCATCAGTACGCATTACCGCCCGCAGTGACAGCGGCAATCTGCTCCCGTATTATCAGGAGCCGGTCACCTTGACCGTCACCGGGGATATCGCACTCATAGGCCCCTCCGTCATCAGCCTCAAGGGCGGCATGGGCGGAACCTATGTAAAGACTCTTGGCCGGGCAGGGCAGGGGACCCTGACCATTTCCGCCCCGGGTGTGGCCGCCATTACCATGGAATTCACTGTAGCGGCTCCGGGCAAGCCGCTTCCCCAGCCCGAAGACGAAACTGAATAACCCTGCATAGCTCGCATGGCGTGCCGCAAATTTCTGCGGCACGCCCTCCTTTTTATCGTCTCCCGTCACGCCGAAGACACAGCAGCCTGATATTTTTGAGAAATGTTGGAACATTTCCTGATTTTTCTGCGTCTATATAGATGAGAGGAGTGAAAAACCGTGAGATCCATATTCTATGTGCTGCCTCTGTGTTTGGCACTGCTCACCAGCTGTGCCCAGCCCACCGCAGCCGCCGCCCCCAATGCCATTGCAGGCGAGGCAATCCTGAAGGGGCTTTCTGCACCGGAAACCGTGATTTACCGTGATTTTGACGAGACCTGGTATGTCCTTCGGGAGGGGGAACGGAGCTTTTCACAGATGGAATCTGCGCTGAGCCAGCTTAGCGGCGTGCCCTGTGAGGATCCCGATCTCACCGGATGCTATGACTTCTCCCTGATTACCGGGTCGGAAACCCACGATCTGATCTTCACTTCCGGGACACAAACGAGCTATGTGTGTCTGGATCGCCAGTGGTATTCTACAGATCCCCATGCGGAGAAAAAACTGGTACAGCTGATGGTGGACAAGGGTACTCCGATCCCGAAGGAGCAGTGGATCCATGACCCGGATTATATTACGCTGGACATTCTGCTTCGGAACAATACCGGAGTCTCGTCCAAATTTCCGAAGGTTCATAATTCAGATTCCCCCTATGCTTACAACGCCGATATTTCCATGGAGGAACTGATCCAAGCCGGCATTCTGCCTCAGCTCACCGACTACGGCAGCTACAGCCTTGGATATTACCGGGCAGACGGCACCCTCTCTTCCTATCAGGCCGGCTGGCAGATGGAAGCGGGAAAGGATGAAGGTGCGATACAGTTGACCTTGAACATCTGGCCTCAAATGCCCCAAAATCCAGAGCAAACCGGCAACATACTGCTGTTTGACCCCCAAGATCTCACCAAAACCGAGTTGACAGATGACCATGGTCGCTCTGTGACGGTCTACGGGGACGGCACCTTGTCCACACAGTTTTCCCGATTGATCTTTACCCTGCCCAACGGCGTGTACTGTCAGCTTGAAGCCAGCCACACCGCTCCCCCGGATGCCCCCGTTGCCATTCTCCGATGCCTTATAGAAAACGGCTTTGATCCGGCAGATTACGAGCTGGAGCCTCTGCCGGATTCCATTACAGAATAACCTGTATGCTTCCGACTCGAACGGGGCAGTACCTTGCAATAGGGTACTGCCCCGTATGGTCTGTTAATTCCCGGTTAAATTCAGTGCCGGGTTCACCGCATAGATGTTCTGCCGATCCAGCTGATCCTTCAAAACCTCCATGGCCTCACCAAACCTCTGGAAATGCACCACCTCCCGGGCACGGAGGAACTTGATCACATCATTCACGTCCGGGTCATCGGATAAAAGCAGAATGTTGTCATAGGTGCTTCTGGCCTTCTGCTCTGCTGCCATATCCTCCGAAAGATCCGCCACCGGGTCTCCGGTGACAGCCATGCTGGCGGCGCTCCACGGAAATCCGGAGGCGGCAGTGGGGTAGACCCCTACGCCGTGATCTACGAAATAAGGGGCAAAGGCGCTGTTTTCCAGCTCCGAATCCTTCAGATTCCGGGTCAGCTGGTGTACCAGTGTTCCAACCATTTCAAGGTGCCCCAGCTCTTCCGTCCCAATATCTGTCAGAAGTGCCTTGACCTTACTGTTCGGCATGCTGTAGCGCTGGGACAGATACCGGAGGGAAGCGCCGAGCTCACCATCTGGTCCGCCATATTGACTGATTATGATACTTGCCAGCTTTGGATTGGGCTTGCGGATATGGATGGGATATTGAAGCCGCTTTTCATAGACAAACATGAACTACACCTCCTTCTGATGGGCTTCCGGCTGGGAGATCTCCGCCACGGGGCTTCCGTCCCATGGCCAAGGGTCCCGTGACCAGTCACTGCCGTCGCTGGCGGTGAGCTGTAGGGGGCCATACCGGCGCTCATATTCCGCCGTGCCCTCGCCATAGAGCTTATTATACTTCATGAACAGCTGCCGTGCCTCCTGATCGTCTCCGTGGGTGTCCAGATACAGCCCCAGCTCCTGCACCGCAAAGCCAAGGGCCATAAGCTCCTGTAAGGGGGTGGGGTCCTTTCCGGCCTCGTTGACCATGCACCGGTAGGGGAGATCCAGTCCCGGAAACAGGGTGCCCCGGGCCAGCGCCTTACCCGCCTGATAGCTGCCATCTGTATTCCGCTGCACCGGAACATAGGGCACTGCCAGCATGCCGCAGGAAGGCAGGATGCCGGTGGTGACGGGATTGCATGGGGTATTCGTCATACTCTGATCCAATGTAAGATGCCTCCTTTTCAAGTTTTCAGGCCAGCCTATGCAGGGAATGCAAAATCTGTTCGGATTATGGCTTTTCACGGGGGAATTTCTATGCTATAATGACGAGGTTCACAATTGACGCGTGATGAAACATGACGCTATGACAGGCAAAAACTTCCGTTCCATTGCCTGTCCCCAGAAAGGAATCCTGTTTTTATGGCTTCAAACAATCAGAAAAAGCCCGAATTTTCCGCCCGCTCCGCCGATCCCAACGTGATGACCAGCACGGACTTCTCCTTTGTCCGGAAGCACTGGTATGTTGGCATCAAGGTACTGGCCCTCTATGCCATCTTTGCCATCCTCACCAGCTCCTTCTCCGTGCCTCTGTGGGTCAACTGGACGGTTTCCATCATTCTGCTAATCCTCTGGGTGTACTTTGACTATACCGATATCTATAAGCTGGCCATGCGGGACTACAACGTGGTCAAGTACGGGTATATTGAATATGACCCCAAGCGTGGCCTGAAGACCGGCCTGCTGGCCCAGATTCCCGGCCTTGTGTGCGTGCTGCTCATGTGTGTGCTGTCTCTTGGCTCCGGCACATGGTCGGATCTGTTTTCTGTGCTGTGGCTGGTGTTCTATTCTCCCTTTGCGTCCTTCGTTGGGGCCATGAAGATGGCCATCAACACCTCCGTCTGGGGTTATATTCCCTTTTATCTGATCCCCATGCTGTTCCAGCCTGTGATCGGGTATCTGGCCTACAAAAACGGCTACAACAACAAGGGCATCTTCTATAAGCTCATCTATAAATCCCGCGACAAGGATAAGCGCCTGCGCTGAGGCATAACCGTAAGACACCCTCATAGATTTTATGGGGGTGTTTTTATGAAGCATGGGGAAGCCAGATTTCTATCCTGCATGTATGTGCTGTCGCTTCTGCTATTGGCGGGCTTTGCAGCCAACGGGCTCCGATCCGCTGCGGCGGTTTCCGCAGAGACGGCGGTGCCTGTGGTCATTGTGCTGGACCCGGGGCACGGGGGCATGGACGGCGGCGCAGCCGGTGCCGATGGCACTTTGGAGAGCAGTCTGAACCTCTCCATTGCCCTGAAAACCGATGCCGTTCTGGGTCTGCTGGGGGAACAGACCCTGCTGACCCGTTCCACCGATGCCGATCTCTCAGGCCCAGAGGCCAAGACCATTTCCCAGAAGAAGGTTTCAGATATCCGCCGCCGGGTAGAAATCGTCAACAGTCAGGCCGGTGCCTTGCTGCTGAGCATCCACTGTAACACCTACTCTGAGGAGAAATACCACGGCGCACAGGTATTTTATACCGGAACAGCGTCCAAAGCGCTGGCAGAGGTTCTCCAAGAGGCACTGCAAGCCCATGTGGATCCCGGCAACACCCGAAAAGCAAAAACCATCTCGCCAGACGTATATCTCATGAAACACATTACGGCCCCGGGGGTGCTGCTGGAATGCGGCTTTCTCTCCAACCCGGCAGAACTGCGGAATCTGAAGGATCCCGGTTACCAAAACCGTCTGGCCGTGACCATCGCCGTCACTGCCGCAGGCTATCGGCCGGAGAATTTCTCCGGGGTATAGGCCATTTATCCACGAAAGAGGACAAATTATGAAAGAAAAAACCGTATTTTTCTGCACCTCCTGCGGAAACGAAACCATGAAGTGGCAGGGGCGCTGCCCTGCCTGCGGCCAGTGGAACACCATTGTGGAGCACAAAGCCGCTCCAAAGCCCAAAGGGGTTCCTGCCGCCGCTGTGAAAGCCGGCCCGCGCCGCAGTGCCCGGCCGCTTATGGAATTGGACACCACTGATGAGGTGCGCTTCTCCACGGGCATGACCGAGCTGGATCGTGTGCTGGGGGGCGGCGCCGTTCGGGGCTCTCTGGTATTGGTGGGCGGTGCACCGGGCATTGGAAAGTCCACGCTGCTTTTGCAGCTGTGCGACTATGTGTCCCGCAGCCTCAAGGTATTGTATGTCTCCGGAGAGGAATCGGAGACCCAGCTGAAAATGCGTGCTGTACGCCTTGGAGTCTCCGGTGACGGGCTCTATGTGCTGTCGGAAACCGCCATGGAGGACATTCTGGAGACCGTGGAAGAATTGGAGCCGGATGTGCTGGTGGTGGATTCCATCCAGACCCTCTATACCAGTGAGGGCACCTCCGCTCCGGGCAGCATTACTCAGGTAAAGGAGTGCACCATGACCCTGATGCATCTGGCCAAGGCCCGGGGCATCACGGTATTTGTGGTAGGGCATATCAATAAAGAAGGCTCTATTGCAGGCCCCAAGGTACTCGAGCACATGGTGGACTGCGTGCTCTACTTTGAAGGCGACCGCTCCACCTCCTATCGGCTGCTCAGTGCCGCCAAAAACCGCTTTGGCTCCACCAATGAATTAGGCGTCTTTGATATGCACGAGGGCGGTTTGAAAGAGGTCGAGAACCCCTCCGAAATGCTGCTGTCCGGCCGTCCCCTGAACGCCCCCGGCACCTGCGTGGCCTGTGCCATGGAGGGCACCCGTCCCATTCTGGCGGAAATTCAGGCGTTGGTGGTATCCTCCAGCTTTAATGTGCCCCGGCGTACCACCGACGGCTTTGACTTTAACCGGGCAACGCTTTTGATGGCGGTGCTGGACAAGCGGGGCGGTATGCGGCTTTCTGCCTGTGACGGATATATCAACGTCATCGGCGGCCTTACCCTGTCGGAGCCTGCGGCGGATCTTCCGCTGATCCTTGCGCTGGCCTCCAGCTATCGGGACAAGGCCATTGCCAACAACGTAGCCGCCATTGGCGAGGTGGGCCTCACCGGAGAGATCCGTGCCGTCAGCAATCTGGGGCTGCGTCTGGGTGAGCTGAGCCGACTGGGCTTTGACCGGGTGCTGATCCCCCATCAGGGCAGCGCCAAGATCATCCCCCCGGAGGGTATGACCGTGGTACGGGTCAAAACCATTCGTCAGGCCATTGAAGAAGCTTTGGAGGAATGACCCATGACCCATCGAATTCTCATTGTGGAGGATGACCCGGTGATCGCCGGGGCCATGGCCGGAGCCATCTCCGGCTGGGGCCATCTGGCAGAGGTCGTCCACGATCTCCGGGACATCATGCCCGAGTTCACAGCCTTCGGGCCGCATCTGGTGCTGCTGGATATCTCGCTGCCCTTTTATGACGGCTACCACTGGTGTCAGGAGATCCGCAAGGTCTCCAAGGTTCCCGTGATCTTCATTTCCTCCGCCTCCGAAAACCTCAATATCATCATGGCCATGAACATGGGCGGCAACGACTTTATCGCAAAGCCCTTTGACCTCAGTGTGCTTATGGCAAAGGTGCAGGCGCTGCTTCGCCGCACCTATGATTTTACCAATCAGCCCCTACAGCCGGAAGCCCACGGGGCAGTCCTGCATACAGGCGATGCAAGCCTCAGCTATCAGGGAAAGAAAATCGAACTGAGCAAGAATGAATACCGGATTCTGGAGGCATTGATGGCCTGCCCCGGGGCCGTGGTCTCCCGGGATGACCTTATGGAAAAGCTTTGGGAAACGGACTGCTATGTGGACGAGAACACCCTTACAGTGAACATTGGCCGTCTGCGGAAAAAACTCGCCGCCGCCGGGCTTCATGACTTTATTGAGACGAAAAAGGGCATGGGCTATCTGATTCCCAAGGCCTGAAAGGACGTATTATGATTCACTGCTATCTGCGCCAATACCGGTTTGCACTGCTTTTTGCGCTGCTCACATGGTTCTCCTGCGCTGTGGTGCTGCTGCTCTCCGCTCTGCCGGTCACTCCGGTGATTTACGGGCTTGGACTGGGCGGGGCCGCAGGACTTGTAATGCTGGTTCTGGGGTATTTCCCCTATGCCAGGCGGTTAAAGCTGCTGCGGGAAATGGATCTGATGGATTCGCTGGAGCATCTTCCCAGCCCTCGTGGTCCGTTGGAGCAGCAGTATCAGGCCTTGCTCCGGCAGCTCTTTGATGCCAAGGCGGCCGCCGTTTCCGCCCAGCAGCAGCGCTATGAGGAAACGCTGGACTATTTTACCCTCTGGGCCCATCAGATCAAAACGCCCATATCTGCCATGGATCTGATCCTCCAATCCCGCCCCGATGCCGGGGAAATGAAGGGGGAGCTGTTTAAGGTGCAGCAGTATGTGTCCATGGCCCTGAACTATCTTCGGATGGGGGAGGGGATCTCGGATTTTGTAATTCGGGAATGCCAGCTGGATGACATTCTGCGCACTGCTGTGCACACCTATGCGGGGCAGTTTATCCGTGCCAAGGTGCGCCTTCAATACGCCCCGGTAGAGACTACTGTGCTTACCGACGAAAAATGGCTGGAATTTGTGGTGGAACAGCTGCTGTCCAATGCCCTGAAATATGCCCCTGGAGGAACCGTGACCATTTCCATGGAGGCTCCCGGCCTGCTGGCGATTACTGACGACGGTATCGGCATTGCGCCTGAGGATCTGCCCCGGATCTTTGAAAAGGGCTACACTGGGCTTAACGGCCGTCAGGTACGGAAAACCACCGGCATCGGTCTCTATCTCTGCCACGAGATTCTCTCCCGTTTGGGCCACCATATTACAATCCGGTCCGCCCCGGGGCAGGGGACAACCGTTCTTCTGGACCTCCGGCGGGATACGCTGGAAATTGAATGATCCCTGTATCCATGCGGGTATGCTGAATTTCTCGGCATACCCGCATTTTTTATGAAAACCCTCTTGACAATTGCGGCAGATGCGTGTAAACTAAGCATTAGATTACGGAATATAAACTTTTCTTTATGGAGGTGAAGCAATGACCCAGCGTGAACGTCAAATTCTGCGGTGGATTGAGGAAAATCCCATGATCTCTCAGCAGGAGCTGGCCGAGAAGGCCGGTATCACCCGTTCCTCCGTGGCCGTTCATATTTCCAATCTCATGAAGAAGGGCTTTATCGCCGGGAAGGGCTACGTGCTCCGCTCCGGCACCTATGTGGTGGTGGTAGGCGGCGTCAACATGGACATTGGTGGAAAGAGCTTCGGTTCTCTCATTAATGGGGATTCCAACCCCGGCTCCGTCACCATGAGCGTAGGCGGCGTAGGGCGGAACATTGCCCACAACATCAGCCTTCTCGGCATGGATGCCCGGATGCTCAGTGCCGTTGGCGCTGACCTCTACGGCGAAAAGATCGCCGCCACCTGTACCGCCTGCGGGCTGGATTTCAGCCGTGTGCGCACGGTGCCTGGCGCTTCCACCTCTACCTATGTCTATCTGGGCGGGCCGGACGGCGATATGGCTCTGGCCGTCAGCGACATGGAGGTATGCAGTGAGATCTCTCCTTCGTATCTGGAAAAGAACCTGACCCTGCTCAACGGCGCACAGCTGGTGGTCGTAGATGCCAACATTCCTCAGGAATCCATTGAGTTTATCGCCGAGCATGTGACGCCGCCGATCTTTGCCGATCCGGTATCCGTTACAAAGGCCGCAAAGCTCAAGAGTGTGCTTGGAAAGCTCCACACCCTGAAGCCCAACCGATTGGAAGCGGAGCTGCTCTCGGATATCCCCATCCACAGTGACGAGGATCTCCGCCGGGCCGCACAGGTTCTGCTGGATACGGGCCTGCATCGTGTCTTTATCTCTCTGGGCACCCGGGGCGTATTGGCGGCAGACCACAATGAAATGCTGGAGCTGCCCTGTTATCCCGTAAAGGTGAACAACGCCACCGGGGCAGGGGACGCCTTTGTGGCAGGGCTGGTATGGGCCTATCTTCAGGGCAGCGACCTGAGAAGGTCCACCATGGCCGGTTCCGCGGCCTCCTCCATCTCCATTGAGGGGACGGAGACCATCAATGAAGCACTCACAGAAGAAGCATTACTTGCACGAATGAACGAAAATATGGAGGTAATCGTATGAACATGAATCGTTTTCTGGACGTAAACCCCGAAGTCGCCGCTGCCGTTGCAGCCGGTAAGCCCGTTGTTGCCCTGGAGTCCACCATCATCTCTCACGGCATGCCCTATCCCCAGAACGTAGAGACCGCTCTGAACGTAGAGAAGATCATCCGTGAGAACGGCGCAGTTCCCGCCACCATCGCCATCATCGGCGGCCGCCTGAAGGCCGGTCTGACCCCTGAGGAGATCGAGTATTTCGGCAAGAAGGGGCAGGCCATTGCCAAGGCCAGCCGCCGTGACGTAGCTGCTCTGGTTGCCCGTGGCGAGGACGGCGCTACCACCGTTACCACCACCATGATGATCGCCCATATGGCCGGCATCAAGATCTTCGCCACCGGCGGCATCGGCGGTGTACACCGTGGCGCTGAGACCACCATGGACATCTCCGCCGACCTTGAAGAGCTGGCAAACACCCCCGTGATGGTGGTATGCGCCGGTGCAAAGTCCATTCTGGATCTGGGCCTGACGCTGGAGTATCTGGAGACCCATGGCGTTCCCGTCATTGGCTATGGCACCGACGAGCTTCCTGCCTTCTACACCCGGAAATCCGGCTTCGGCGTAGACTATCGGATGGACACTCCCACTGAGCTGGCCAAGACCTTCCACGTACAGCATGAGCTGGGCCTCAAGGGCGGCATGCTGGTCACCAACCCCATCCCCGAGGAGTATTCCATGGATCCTGCCGTCATCAACGGCGCCATTGATCAGGCCATTGCAGAAGCCAAGGAGCAGGGCATCCACGGCAAGGCTACCACTCCCTTCCTGCTGGCTAAGGTCAAGGAGCTTACCGGCGGCGACAGCCTGGATTCCAACATCCAGCTGGTCTACAACAACGCTGCGCTGGCTGCAAAAACCGCCTGCGAACTGTGCAAGATCGACTAATCATCATAGACCAAGAGGGACAGTCCTATGGCTGCCCCTCTTATTTTCTGCAAACCTTACAAAACTGTAAGGTTTCCCGCCATAACTGTAAGGCAAATCCATGGCACGTCACACTGCACGATTGTATAATAAGGCCACAAACATGAAACAGGAGGAAAAATCCTATGTCGATCCTTGAAGTAAGAAATCTCAGAAAGGTCTATACCACTCGCTTTGGCGGCAATAAGGTAGAAGCTCTGAGCAATGTGAATTTCTCTGTCTCTCAGGGCGAATATGTGGCCATTATGGGAGAAAGCGGCAGCGGCAAAACAACGCTCTTAAATATTCTGGCGGCGCTGGATCGTCCAACATCCGGTGAAGTGGTTCTGGACGGGAAGGAGCTGTCCCAGCTGAAGGACAAGGAGCTCTCCGGCTTCCGCCGGGATAACTTGGGCTTTGTGTTTCAGGACTTCAACCTGCTGGACACCTTCACCCTGGAGGACAACATCTATCTGCCTCTGGTGCTGTCCGGTATGGAATACTCGGAGATGAACGGACGCCTCAAAAATCTGGCCGCCAGCCTTGGTATCTCCGGACTGCTTAAAAAATACCCCTACGAAGTCTCCGGCGGACAAAAGCAGCGGGCCGCTGTGGCCCGGGCTCTAATCACCCAGCCCAAGCTGATCCTTGCAGATGAGCCCACCGGTGCGCTGGATTCCCGCTCCACAGATGATCTTTTGAACCTGTTCCACAGCATCAATCAGACCGGGCAGACCATTGTTATGGTCACCCACTCCGCCCGGGCAGCCAGCCACGCCAGTCGGGTGCTGTTTATCCGGGATGGGCAGGTATTCCACCAGCTCTATCGGGCAGGGGAGAGCAGCGGCGCCTTTTATGAGACCATCTCCGACACCCTGACCATGCTTTTGAGGGGCGGTGAGCAGGCGTGAAGCTGTTCTATCCGAAATTCGCTTGGGATGCCATCCGTAAGAACCGCCGGAGCTATATTCCCTATACGCTGGCCACACTATTTGTGGTAACCGTGTTCCATATTCTCCGAAATATCTCATGGATGCCTTACCTTCGGGGCACCGTGGGTGCCTCGGAAATCACCATGACTGCCTCTCTGGGCAGCTGTGTCATCGCAATCTTTTCGGCAATTTTTCTGTTCTATACCAGCAGCTTTTTGATGAAGCAGCGAAAAAAGGAATTTGGTCTTTACTGCGTGCTGGGCATGGAACGGCGGCACATCGCCAGAATCCTCTTCTACGAAACGCTGATTCTGGCCGCAGGCGGCATCCTTTTGGGTCTGCTCTTTGGTGCACTGCTGGACTACCTTTCCTATTTGCTGCTGATGTATCTCATGGGAACGCCCGGCGGCACCGGTTTTTCCCTGAGCCTCAAAGCCTTTACCGACACGATCGGCATCTACGCCCTGATTTTTCTGGCAGTCTATCTGAACAATCTCCGGCAGATCCACTTCAGCAGCGTCATCGGGCTGCTGCGGAGCGGCAGTGAAGGGGAGAGGGAGCCGAGGTCCAAATGGATTCTGACCGTCTTGGGCATTATTTTTCTGGCCTCCGGTTATATTCTCGCCATTACCATCAAAAATCCCATTGGCGCACTGATGCTGTTCTTTGTGGCAGTTATTCTGGTTATTCTGGGAACCTATTGTCTGTTTACCTCCGGCAGTATCGTGTTCTTGAAGCTGCTGCGGAAAAACAAAAAGTATTACTATCAGACACGGCATTTCATCTCTGTTTCCGGCATGCTCTACCGAATGAAGCAGAACGCCGTCAGCCTTGGCAATATCTGCATTCTCTCCACCATGGTGCTGGTGACGGTTTCCTCTACCATGAGCCTTTATGCAGGCAGTCAGGGGGCGGTGGATTCCCGTGCACCGCACAGCGTAAACCTCACCTTTTGGAGCGAGACCCGGACGGATGATGACATTCAGGCAGCAAAGGATAGCGCATTGCAGGCTGCCGGTGAAATCAATGGCGCCCCGGTCCAGCCCGCAATGTTCCACTACATCACCTACAGCGGCATTCTCAAGGGCGATTCCTTAACACGGGAAAATGTAGGAACAGCTTCCCCTACGCTGGATGATTTTACGAGTTCAGCCTCTGTGTCATGGATACCGCTTTCGGACTATAATCGGCTTTCCGGTTCCAATGCGGCACTCTCTTCCGGCGAAGCGCTGCTGTACACAGAAGAGAACTACACACACTCCACCATGTCAGTAGAAACCAAAACCTACACCATCCGCAAAACGATTCCTGATTTTCCCCTGTCCAGCCAGCTGACCAGCTCCGCCTATGCCTGCTTTGTTCTTGTGATCCCGGATCAGGATTTTGATGCGATCTCCATAGACGGAAGCAGCAGGGTGATCAGCTACCTTGGGTTTGATCTCAAGGACTCAGCTATGGAGGAAGCCTTCTCTCATCAGTGGAGTACCTCCATTACTGATTTCATGTCCGGCAATGATGATGTTTTCAACTATGGCATTTCCACCCGGAGCATGATCAGAGAAAGCCTTCTCAGCACCTACGCCGGTCTATTTTTCCTGGGGATCTTTCTGGGGCTGACGTTCCTTGTGGCCACCATTCTGATTATCTACTACAAGCAGGTATCCGAAGGACTTCAAGACGCCCGGCGGTATGCCATCATGCGTCAGGTGGGATTGACGGAAAAGGAGATACGCTCCAGCATCCACTCTCAGGTGCTCACCGTATTTTTCCTGCCGCTGTTTACCGCAATCATTCATACGATGTTCGCATTCCCCATGGTCAAGGGCTGCCTCAGCGCACTGGAAATGACCGACACCGGGCTGTTTCTCACCTGTGTTGCCATCTGCTGCGGCGTATTTGCTCTGGTTTACCTGATCGTCTATTTCCTGACCTCCAAGATTTATTACCATATTGTCAATCAGAAGCAGTAACAAAACCGAAAGGGCCCTCCGGCATGCAGCCGGAGGGCCAAATTGGAACACACTTATTTACTTGGCCAGAACCTTTTTGAGCTTTGCGAACCGGGGCAGACCGTTTTCCTTCTGCATCTTGGTCTCCCCCTGAATCAGCGGCAGTGCATAGTCGATGAACTGCTGGGTCACGCCGTTGCCCGCCTCGTTGATCCACTCCAGCGGAACCTTCTTCTCATAGTTTGCACACTTCTCCAGAGGAAGAAGCTCGGTCTCCCATGCGTAGGGCGCATTGGAGGTCCGGTGAATGGCCACCATGTAGCCGGTCTTACCGGAGGTGGCGGCTTCTACCGCTGCGGCACCTACTGCATAGGCTTCATCAATGTCCGTCTGAGAGGCCAGATGTGCCCCGCAGCGCTGCATGAGGCTCAGCTCAATGGCACGGCTCTTGCAGTCGATTTTGGTCTTCAGCATGCTCTGAAGCACCTGCGCCAGACCGCCCATCTGAGTATGGCCAAAGGCGTCCTTGGCTGCCTCACCGGCATACTCGGAGATGAACTTGCCGTCCTTATCGTGGATGCCCTCAGAGGCGGCAATGATGACCTTGCCCTTCTCCTTGTAGATCCGCTCTACATCCGCATAGAACTGCTCCACATCGAAGGGGATCTCCGGCAGATACACCAGATCCGGGCCTTCGCCGGTGGCAGAAGCCAGCGCTGCGGCACCGGCCAGCCAGCCGGCATTCCGGCCCATGATTTCAATGATGCAGATCATGCCGGTGTCATAGACCTTAGCGTCCAGAGAGACCTCCATGCAGGTGGTGGCGATATACTTGGCCGCACTGCCGAAGCCGGGGCAGTGGTCGGTACCGTAAAGGTCATTGTCGATGGTTTTGGGAACACCAATGACGTTGCATTCATAGCCCACGCTCTTCAGGTAACGGCTGACCTTGGAGCAGGTGTCCATAGAGTCGTTGCCGCCGTTATAGAAGAAATAGCGGACATTGTATTTCCGGAAGATCTCCAGCATACGCTTGTAATCGGTGTCATCCACCTCGGGATCCTTCAGCTTATAGCGGACGGATCCCAGGGCAGAGGAGGGGGTGTAGGGGAGCAGTGCCAGCTCCTTGGGATCCTCCTCATCGATGATATAGAGCTGATCGTTCAGTACGCCCTTGATGCCATGAGCGGCACCATAGACCTTGGTGATATAGGGGCTCTTCAGCGCCGCCTCAAATACGCCGCAGGCGCTGGAATTGATGACAGAAGTGGGGCCGCCGGACTGGCCGAAGATACAGGCGCCGGTAAGGGGAGTGCTCATATTGGATTACCTCCTTGTATATTCTTCTGCTATGATACCATTCTCCCGGCAAAACCGCAAGAGTCCATATGGGTTTATTTTCATCCTTCCGGCAGCTTGTATGATACATTTCGAACATTTTTGTTTTGCGCTCCTTCTTGCTTTTTACGCCGTGAGATGCTATACTAAAATCACTTCAATTCAAAAGGAGTGTATGAACATGCCTATTGTTACATCCACCGAAATGTTCAAAAAGGCCTATGACGGCGGCTATGCCATCGGCGCCTTTAACGTCAACAATATGGAGATCATTCAGGGCATCACCGAGGCTGCCAGAGAGTGCAACGCACCTGTCATCCTGCAGGTATCCAAGGGCGCCCGTTCCTACGCCAACCGCACCTATCTGGTTAAGCTGGTAGAGGCCGCAGAGATTGAGACGGGGCTTCCCATCTGCCTGCATCTGGATCACGGCGACACCTTTGAAACCTGCAAGTCCTGCATCGATGACGGCTTTACCTCCGTTATGATCGATGCATCCTCCAAGCCCTTTGAAGAGAATATTGCCATCACCCGTCAGGTGGTGGAGTATGCCCATGACCACGGCGTTGTGGTAGAGGCCGAGCTGGGCACGCTGGCCGGTGTAGAGGATGAGGTCAAGGTTGCCGCAGAGGATTCCTCCTACACCCGTCCCGAGGACGTGCAGGAGTTTGTAGAGCGCACCGGCTGCGACTCTCTGGCCATCGCCATCGGCACCTCCCACGGCGCATACAAGTTCACCCCCGCCCAGTGCACCCGGAACGAGAAGGGCATTCTGGTGCCCCCTCCGCTGCGGTTTGACATTCTGGAGGAGGTCTCCCGGCGTCTGCCCGGATTCCCCATTGTGCTCCACGGCTCTTCTTCCGTTCCTCAGGAGTATGTGAAGATGATCAATGAGCACGGCGGTAAGATGCCCGATGCAGTGGGTATTCCTGAAGAGCAGCTCCGCAAGGCCGCATCCATGGCCGTCTGCAAGATCAACATCGACTCTGACCTGCGTCTTGCCATGACCGGCACCATCCGGCAGTACATGGCTGAGCATCCCGCCGATTTTGATCCCCGCCAGTACCTGAAGCCCGCCCGGGCCAACATCAAAAAGCTTGTCATGCACAAGATCACCGACGTACTGGGCTGTGACAATAAGATCTAATTAAATCTCTAACACACCAGATAGACCTGCGGATTTCAAAGCCGCAGGTCTATTTTTCTTCGCTTAGCTGCTTTTTTATAGAGCCCCAGCAACCAGCGGCAGGGGAGCTGTTGAACAAAGCTCCTATAACAGCCAATAAAAATCCAAAAATCACCATATTTTATGGTGATTTTCGGATTTTTTGTACAAATTTATTCTGTTTTTTTCTGAAACTTTGAAATTGGGTTGGCCTCTGCGGCGATCTTCAACTCGGTATTTTCGATATGGGTGTAGATCTCCGTGGTGTTGAGATGCTCATGTCCCAGCACTTCCTGAACGGTCTTTACGTCTACGCCTCGTGAGAGCATCAGCGTTGCCGCCGTGTGCCGGAGCTTATGGGCAGAGTATTGGGTCGGATCAAGACCGGCATCCAGAATATGCTTTTTCACCAGCCGGTGAATGGCATTGGTGGACATGCGGCTGTCGGTGCGTTTGCCGTCCTTGGAGGATTTTTGAGACAAAAACAGAGGCCTGCGCACATCATTCCGAATGGCCTCCGGCAGCGTATTGTTATAGGCCGCAATGGCATCCATGCAAGCCTGACCCATATAGACTGTACGTTCTTTGTTGCCTTTGCCCAAAATACGCAGACGATCGTTGTGCACATCGCCATAATTTAGTCCTGCAAGCTCCGATATCCGCAGTCCACAGTTCAAAAAGATCATCAGAATCGCAAAATCCCGCCGAGCATTGCGGCCCTTGACATTGGAAAGCAGTGCCTGAGCTTCCTCCAAGGTTAGGTACTTGGGCAGCGCACGCCGAAGCTTTGGAAATTCAATATCTGCCGCAGGGTTTTCTTCCAGCTGCTTGGTGGAAACCGTCAGATACTTAAAAAAGGATTTGATGGCAGAGAGCTTCCGGGCCCGGGCTGCATTTTCCACGCCTTTGCCGGGATGCTGGGTGTCGGTGTGATAGACCCGGTCATTGCCCAGATAAACGAAGAATTCATAAATCTCTGTGGGCGTGATTCTCGACACAAAGTTCAAATCCACGTCACGAATCGACACCTGATTCAAATCATAGTCATAGGGCAGCCGGTCATCCCGGAACACAATCAGAAACCGGAAGAACATCCGCAGATCCAGATAGTATTCTGAGATCGTCCGCTTGGACTGACCCTTGATGGTCTCGTGATAGGTTAAAAATTCCCGGAGAATCCGGGGACATTCGGACATATCCATAATGGCCTCCATCGTGCAAAACTGGTTATTTTGTAATTTCCGGGCATAAAACGCAACAAAATTTTTATTTTGTTGCGTTTTATCCTTCAATCTATTTCTCCCCGCTGGAACACCGAAGCATCCCATCGGGGATTTCTACGCCTAATCATTCAGCAGTACCGCCAGTTCCGAAAACTGCTCCACCTTCGCCTGATAATCAGTGACTGTCCCAAACCCGTAGGCCGCATAGACAAACGGAATACCTGCATCCATGGCAGACTGCCGGTCTCCCTGTGTATCGCCCACATAGACCGTCGCTTGGAATCCATTCCGCCGGATCACCAGTTTATTATTTTCCCCTTTGCTCAGGCCAGTATCACCAAAGCACTGATGGTCGCAGAAATATTGCTCCAACCGATGCGCTGCCAAAAATGCCTCGATATATCCCTTCTGGCAATTGGATACAATGCAGAGCCTATGATCCTTCGACAAAATTTTCAGGGTTTCCTCCAGCCTTGGATACAGCGTTCCGCCGTGCTGGCGCAAATAGGCATTTTCCTTCTGAATGCACTGCTCCATATAATCCATTTGCGTTTCAAAGGAATACCCCGGAAACAGCCGCCTTGCAATTTCATCCATCTGCAGGCCCATGACGCTTTCCTGTTCACTCCGGGTGATCGGTGGCCGAAACCAGTGATGCTCCTCCAGCACCTGATTCCATGTATAGATGATCTCATCCACAGAATCCCAGAGGGTTCCGTCCAAATCAAATAAAATTCCATCGCAATGCATGATGTTTCCTTCCAATTCTTAAAACAGCTTGGTATCCCGAATGGCCGGGGTCTCGTATTCTTTTTCCTCCGGTGCTCCCGTTTTCTCGGCTTCTGCCGTGTCCTCTGCGGGCTCCGTGCTCTCCCCTGCCTCTGCCGCTTTGGCTTTTTCCTCCGCCTGCATTTCCTCAATGGGCTTTACCAGATATTTGTCAACCAGCGGATAGCAGGCGCTGATGGACAGGAAGCCTGTGAAGCTGTAGAGGAACATCCCAAGCAGCACAATTTCAAGGAACGGATGCACCGCCATGATCAGCACATAGGAGATCACCCACATCAGCAGGTTGGCAAGGCCACTGAAGAAGTTCCGGAATATGCCGATAAAGGCCAGCAGCCACGCATTCTGAATGATAGAACGGAGATTCAGCTTCACCGTAACGATCATCAAATAGATGTACTTCCGCATAAACACATAGAACATGCCCACCAGCAGCGTCACATACTTGCACACCCGCATAACCGTTGCCATCTCTGCCGAAGGCCGGAATGTCAGATTGAACACCACAATGGCCGCAATAATGCAGTCCAGAACACCAAAAAGCATGCCCTGCTTCCAGTTTTCCTTGGCCTTGTCCCAGATATCACTGAGCCATGAATGTGTCTCCCGGGAATAGTTCCGCAGCACGTAAGTCACGCCGCATTTGGCCGGACCATAGCAGAGCACCGATGCCAACAGCAAAATCACCTGAATGGGCATGGGGACATACTGGTAATACAGCATCGCCAGATACAGCAGCGGCGTAAACAGGCTCATAAGGCCATCGCCGCCGGAAAGGGATGCCTCGTGGATGGTTTTCAGTGGGCCGGAGCCGGAAAATGTTACATAATCGTTGTCATAGTCCGCCAGTTCATCGATGGAGGAAACACCTTCCAGCGTAAACCATGTATCAATGGTGTTGCTGGAATCCTTGGCCGCCTCTCCCCTGTCGGTATAGAGCTTTACGGTGAAGGTACCGTTTTTATCCGGTGTAATATCCAAGGTATAGTCGTTGCCGCTGGCTCCGGGATCCTTGGCTGTCACCGTCAGATCTCCACTGGTATAGGAGGCACAGGTACCCGTATACCCCCACCGTTGGAAGGTGGTGTACATGGTATCGTAGACCTCTGTATACACAGCCAGAAGAATAGGCAGCAATACCAGCAGATAGATAAAGTTCACCTCAATAAACCGCCAGAACTTTCGCCCGTAGAGTTCAAAGAAATGGAAAAAGGCGTTTTTCTGTGGTGCGTCCTTCTCTACCCCCTTGCCGGGCTTATAGTAGCTTTTGTATGAAAACAATCCCATAGGGAGGCTCCTTTACTGCGAAATATAATAATATATGGGGTATTATATCATTCCTTACCGGTTCCTGCAAGGGATGATTATGATCGAAAAGCCTGCCGGGCGGCAGGATGCAAAAAATCCCCACGGAAAACTCCGCAGGGAAAATGCATCAAGCGGCCTGCATGTTGTTGCGTCCACAACAACCGAGACAGAACGAAAGGAAGTGAGGGTATGGACATGAACACAGCTGAACTACTTGTGCAGCAAGAAGAATGCGGAACGGCTCCGCATCCTACTTGACGAGCTTGTTGAAAAGCTCCGTGTGTTGGTGGGCAAGTAACAAGTAGCTGGTAGCGGCCAATCTCCAGCAAAGCTACGCTACCAGCCCCATATAGCCACTGGGAGAACGCCCAGCCTCGCAGGCATCTCCCGGCGGCTTTATGGTAGCACAAAATCCAAATAAAATCAACCATTGCGAGGACAAAACGAATGGAAAAAATAACCATGAAGTCCACTTATTTTGCTGCCTGCACCACGCTGAATCAGCTCAAATCCACCTACCGCACCCTGTGCAAATCCAATCACCCTGACCTCCACCCCAACGACCTACATAGCCTTGGGATGGCTCTTATTATAGACGGATTTCAGCTGCTGCTTCACCAGCTGAGCATACACCTGAGTGGAAGAAATATCGCTGTGCCCCATCATCTCCTGAATGGAATGAAGGTCTGCCCCATTTTCCAGCAGATGGGCCGCAAAACTGTGGCGCAGAGTGTGCGGCGTAATATCCTTATCAATATGGGCCTTTTCCTGATAGCTCTTGACGATTTTCCAGAAGCCCTGACGGCTCATTCGGTCACCATTCATATTGACAAACAGCGCCTGCTCATTGATATCCGCAATCATCTTGGGCCGGATATTCTGCATGTATACAGCCAATGCATCCACCGCCGCAGGATAGAGGGGAATGATCCGCTCCTTTCCCTTGCTCTCGCAGTGGATAAAGCTGCCCGCCAGATTGACATCTGTAAGGTTCAGAGAAATCAGCTCTGTGACCCGAATCCCCGTGGCATAGAGCAGCTCCAGCATGGCCTTATCCCGGTACCCCTTCATATCGGTACACTTGGGCTGAGCCAGCAGCCGCTCCACCTCTTTGCCGGTGAGCACCTGCGGAAGCTTTTTTTCAGACTTTACCGAGGCCACATGGGCCGCCGGATTTTCCTCCATCACACCCTTGCTCACAAGATAGTGATAAAAGCCCTTAATGGAGGCCAGACTCCGGGAAACCGTAGCCGGAGATTTCCCCTGACCGGAAAGAAAGTCAAGATATGTACTGACTCTGGTTTCCGTCACATCGGTCAGCTCCAGCTGGCGCTCTCCGGTATATGACGCAAACTGCCTCAGATCCCGCATATACGAGGAGATCGTGTTGGCGGATGCGTGTTTTTCATCAGTCAGATAGCGCTGATAGTCAGCCAGATAGGTGTCCATACTCCATTAAACTCCGAATCTCAGATAGTAGGCCGCACCCAGAAGATGCGACAGGGTACATTCCAGTACCGTGGCGCCCAGCAGCAAAACCGCTGTAACAGCCAAAACGCCGCCGGCATATCGCCCCTCCCCGGAAGGAAAGCGCAATCCATGCCGCAGAGCCCAATCTCCCAACAGGAAGCCATAGGGCACCACCAGCAGCAGCCGAAACAGCATCCGGCAGCCCAGAACGCCCAGCCCATTGGCCCCCTGCGCCGCAAATACAGCGCCTGCGCAGGCCCCCAGCAGCATTCCCTCCATGCCAAACAGCGGCGGGAGCAGCAGCGGACCAGCCGGGGAAAATGCCAGCAGGAAAACGCACAGAAGAAATTTTGCATTGCGCAGCAGAACAATCAAAAAGCCGCTGTCCAGTAGCCCATACTTTGCCTCGGTCTCCGCAGGAAGCCGGATCCTGAGCCCCAGCAGCTGTGTGGCCGCACACCCCAGAACGATCCCGGTCAGAAACATCAGCAGCAGAACATTGCCACTGCGGCAGCCGTAGCCGGGCAGCCGCTCTTTTGCAGAATTGCTTTGCATCACACTCACCCCATAGATGGTATGGTGGAAAGCGCCTCCGTATACCATATCTTGTGGAAAATTATTTGCTCCACAAGGGCCCACGGGCCAAATTTCTTCATCTGCAAACATAATATACTGCAAACCGGCTGAAATAGCAATACATTTTTGCATTTTTGTTCATTATGCCAAATAATTATGTATATTTTTTTATGTAAACTGCGTAACCAAAAGCAGTTTTGAGACGCCATTTTTTCAATATATTGTGGTCAAAATGCACAATACTCTGCTATTTAGGGTAATGAAATACGCCCCGTGCATTCCTGCACGGGGCGTAACTAATATTCACCGTTCGTTATTTTTCCGGAATCTCTGCAAGTCCGGCTTCAATAGCGCGCATGGCAATGGCGCATTCCAGCCGCTTCCGCTGCATATCGCAGCCCAGCTTGTAGGGCTTTTTCATATCACCGTTGGCATTGAGGTTCGCCGCAGAACAGCCGCCGCTGCAATAGAACCGAGCCCAGCAATCCTGACAGTCCTCCCGGGTGTAGATGTTGAGGCCCGCAAAGGTGTTGGCAATGTCCATATTAAACTCATCGGTCAGGACACTGCCCATGCGGTACTCCTCCTTCCCTACGAACTGATGGCAGGGATAGAGCTCGCCGTCCGGGGTCACTGCCACATATTCACAGCCGGCACCGCAGCCACGCATGCGCTTGATAACGCAAGGCCCCTGGGTCAGATCCACATTGAAATGGAAGAAATTAAAATCCTTCCGCTTCAGCATGATCTTCGCCAGCCGCTCATACTCGGCATAGATGGTGGGGAGATCCTCTTCCCGGAGCGCATAGGGATCGGAGTCATCTGCCGTAACCGGCTCCACGGAAATGCTGTCTACCCCAAGATCCGCAATGCTGAGCACATCCTGAGAGAAGTCCAGATTTTCATGGGTAAAGGTGCCCCGGACATAGTAATCCTTGTTCTTATCCCGCTGCTCGATCAGCTTCAGGAACTTGGGTACGATCATGTCATAGCTGCCCTTGCCGTTTACCGTCAGACGATTCCGGTCGTTGACCTCCTTCCGCCCGTCCAGAGACAAGACACAGTTATCCATGTTCTCGTTGAAATACTTGATATTTTCATCGCTGAGCAGGACGCCGTTGGTGGTCATGGTAAAACGGAAATGCTTGCCCCATTCCTTTTCATGTGCCCGGGCATACTCTACCGTAGCCTTCACCGTATCCATAGCCATCAGGGGCTCACCGCCGAAGAAGTCTACTTCAATATTGTGGCGCTTGCCGGACTTCTTTGCCACCCAGTCAATGGCCCGAATAGCCACCTCCGGCGGCATGATCTTCCGCCCTGTGCCAAAATCGCCAGTGGAAGCAAAGCAGTACTTGCATCTGAGGTTACAGTCGTGGGACACATGGAGGCACAGTGCCTTTACCGGTGCGTCCTTGGGCACAGCCTCCGCAGGATCCACATAGTCCATAGGGGTAAACAGCAGCCCCTGCTCCTTCAGCGCCATAAGCTCCTGCCACGCTTTTTCCGCCTCCTGACGAGGCACGCCCTCCAGCTCCGGCATCACGTCAGGGCAGTTGTCCGCCGCCGTCAGAAGGTCATAGCTGAGCTTATCCAGCACATGAACTGCGCCGCTGTTCACATCCACCGCAATATAGCAGCCCAGTGCCGAAAATGTATGTACCATAATGTTACTCCTTCGTGTTCAAAATAATCAGCAAACGGGGGAGGGACAAACGCCCCTCCCCTCTTTGCCAAAAAATCACGTTACAATCAGCGATCCTTGTTCTCGCACTTCTGGTTGGCAACCGTGCAGGAAGTTTTGCAGGCAGACTGACAAGAGGTCTGGCACTCACCGCAGCCACCCTTACATGCACTCTCTTTGAGCGTAGCGCCGGTCAGCGTTTTAATATGTTCCATAATCTTACCTCCCTGTGTAGTAATCTTGAATTATTATAACATAGCCCCGGATCAATTTCAATCGCTTTTTCTGCTTTTTCTGCAGTCCTTGCGTCAGCGCCGTCCGGAGCGGCGCTTCTTTTTCCCAGACTGCATGATGGCTGCCGCAAAAGCCCCAGCCATCACTGCCGCCGCCGTGGCCCACGGCATTTGCCCCAATGTCCCGAATACCACGCCACGGAGAACCAGTGTCAGCAGCAGATAGCAGCCCGCTGCCCCCACGGCCGCCGGGAGCCTTGCCCGCCCCAGCTTTGCCGACGCAGAAATCCCCGCTGCCAGCCCCGCTGCCGCAGAAATCCCCCATGCCAGATAGCGGATCCATTCCATAGGCGCTGCGCCTCCGTGTATGGCCCCGACAACTGCTGCCGCCAGCAGCATGGAAACTGCCATTCCACAGACTACGCCCCAGCCCATTGCCTTCGGAATCTCCAGATTCTTCATAAAAAAGCTCCTCTCGCTGTACTCACATAAGAGTATGCGGGAGGAGCCTTCGATATTTCTTTCCTTACTTGGACTCCGTGGTCTGCGTGCCCTTGGTGGAAATGGCCCAGCGGGTGAACTGAATGCGTACACGGTCTTCGCTGGTCTCAATGGTCACCAGATCATCCTTGATGTGAACGACCTTGCCCACAATGCCGCCAATGGTGGTGACTTCGTCACCAACAGACAGAGAATCCCGCATCTCACTGAGGGCTTTCTTCTTCTTGTTTTCAGGCCGGATCAGCAGGAAGTAGAATACAACGATCAGAACCACAAAGGGCAGCAGCGTGGTCAGCAGGCTGGCAGTGGTGTTGCCGCTGGCAGCAGTCAGAATGGAAAAAGACATGATAATTCCTCCGTTTTTATTTCATCACTTTGTTATTATACGGGCAGTGCCGTGGAATTGCAAGGATAAATTATATTTTTCTTGCCAGTTTCTCGGAATATTCCTCCCGGAAGGCCGCAAAATCTCCCGCATCAATGGCATCACGGATCCGCTCCGCCAATTTGTTGTAGAAATAGAGATTGTGCATCACCGACAGCCGCATGGCCAGCATTTCCTCTGCCTTAAACAGATGGTGAATATAGCTGCGGGTATAGCGGCGGCACACCGGGCAGTCGCACTGGGGGTCAATGGGCTTCTCGTCATAGATATACTTGGCATTCTTCATATTGATGGCGCCCTCCCATGTAAACAGCCGACCATGCCGGGCGTTTCTGGCCGGCATGACGCAGTCAAAGAAGTCAACCCCTCGGGCCACCGCCTCGATGATATTACTGGGAGTTCCTACGCCCATAAGATACCGGGGCTTGTCCTCCGGCGTATAGGGTGCAAGGATGTCAAGGATATGATACATGGTCTCCGTAGGCTCGCCCACAGCAAGGCCGCCGATGGCAATCCCCGCCACGGGCATTCCCGCCAGCTGCTGCATGTGCCAGATTCGGAGATCATCAAAGGTGCCGCCCTGATTGATACCAAAGAGCACCTGACCGGGGTTTACGGTGTCCGGCAGCTTGTTGAGGCGATCCAGCTCTTTTACACACCGCTCCAGCCACCGCTGGGTGCGCTCCACCGAGTCCTTCACATATTTTCTGGGAGAGGGATTCTCCACACATTCGTCAAAAGCCATGGCGATATCCGAGCCCAGATTGGACTGGATCTGCATGCTCTCTTCCGGCCCCATGAAAATCTTATGGCCGTCCAGATGAGAGGCAAAGGTCACGCCCTCCTCCGTGATTTTTCGAAGGCCGGACAGGGAAAACACCTGAAATCCGCCGGAATCCGTCAGGATTGGCCCGTTCCATGTCATAAATTTATGGAGGCCGCCCATGGCCTTGACCACCTGATCGCCGGGCCGCAAGTGCAGATGATAGGTATTGCTGAGCTCGATCTGCGTACCGATGTGCTCCAGATCAAAAGCGCTGAGGCCGCCCTTGATGGCCGCCTGCGTGCCCACGTTCATGAACACGGGGGTCTGCACGGTGCCGTGGGGACAGGTAAATTCGCCCCGGCGGGCCAGTCCTTCTGTTTTGAGTACCTTAAACATAATCTCTCTCCATTTTATTTATTGGATCAGCATGGCATCGCCAAAGCTGAAGAAACGATACCGCTCCTGTACTGCGGTATTATAGGCGTTCAAAATATGCTCCCGTCCCGCAAAAGCCGAAACCAGCATCACCAGCGTGCTCTCGGGCAGATGGAAATTCGTCACCAATGCGTCCATGGCCTTGAATCGGTATCCGGGGTAGATAAAAATTTCCGTCCAGCCGGAGCTTTCTTCAAAGGTGCCGTCCTCCTTCGCAAAGCTCTCCAGTGTCCGGCAGGAGGTGGTGCCCACACAGATGATTCTGCCGCCACGGCGGTGGGTCTCGTTGAGCAGCTCCGCCGTCTCCTTAGAGATCATGCAGAACTCTGAATGCATATGGTGGTCGGTGACCTCCTCCGCCGAAACAGGCCGAAACGTGCCCAGCCCCACATGCAGTGTTACATAAGCAATGCTGACACCCATGTCCTGAATTTTTTGAAGCAGTTCTTTGGTAAAATGAAGCCCCGCTGTAGGTGCCGCAGCAGAACCGGTGACCTTGGAATACACGGTCTGATACCGCTCTCCGTTTTGTAGCTCTTCCTTAATATAGGGAGGCAGTGGCATTTTCCCCAAACGCTCCAGAATTTCGAGGAAAATCCCCTCGTAGTGGAACTGCACCAGCTTTTTCCCCTCCTGCAGATCCTCAGCTATGGTAGCGGTGAGCTCCCCATCTCCAAAGGATACCTCTGCCCCGGGCTTCAGCTTCCGGCCCGGTCGGGCAAGGCATTCCCACTTTCCGTCCCCCTGGTCCTTCAGCAGCAGCAGCTCCACTGCGCCGCCGGTGGGGACACGATGTCCATAGAGCCGTGCAGGCAGGACCCGGCTGTCGTTGAGCACCAGCGTATCGCCGGGATGCAGATACTCCGGCAGATCATAAAAATGCCGATGGGTGATCTCGCCGCTTTCCCGATCCAGTACCATCAGCCGGGAGCCATCCCGCCGCTCCAAAGGAGTCTGTGCAATGAGCTCCTGCGGCAGGTCATAATAAAAATCACTGGTTTTCATAGATGGAAGCCCTCTAACTTTTCTCAAATAATCCGGTGATTCCGGTAAAGAATATCATAGTACATTCTGCGAAATAACGCAACAGTTTTTCTTCCCTTTTCCGTCTCTATGGTGAAATATTACAATGTTACATTGTAGCACCTTACAATGTAACATTGTACACTGGACATTTCAGAGCCCTTGTGCTACAATTCCTGCGAGGTGAAATTCATGGCCGAGAAAAAGAATTCCGACGCAAAGATCCGTGCCAACAACAAGTACGCCCAATCTCACTACGACCGGATCAATATGGCGCTCCCCAAGGGCAGCCGCCGTCTCATCGAATACTGTGCAGGGCTGCACGGTGAAAGTGTCAACCGCTATGTCTGCCGGGTCGTATTGGAACAGGTGCAGCGTGAGATCCATCAGGCAAACCGCAAAAGAGTCCATACCGGTACCTTTCTGGATCGTGACTGATCCCATCTGCTCCGGCTTTCCGTATTTTCGTACAATAAAGCGATAAATTTCCGGGAAATTCTATGCTTCTTTTCGCCTTGACACAGGTTTTTCCGTATGCTACTATGTATTTAATTTCAGAATAGAGGTTGCGGGATGCATCAGTATTCTGCCGGAGGAGGCC
This sequence comes from uncultured Oscillospiraceae bacterium, assembly GCA_959607825.1. GTDB lineage: Bacteria > Bacillota > Clostridia > Oscillospirales > Oscillospiraceae > HGM13006. The sequence goes on from CAUHNW010000006.1 coordinate 113,082, forward strand.
GTACTCCCCGGATGGCAGAGGAAAGGGCCACCGCCGAAGTTCCGTCTGCTGCGGCGCAGGCGGCGCTGGACGCAGCTGTCAACAGCGCTGCGGCTGTCATCCAAGGATGGATGGAGTGCTATTCTGCCGATATGGGGGGTATCCCTGTTGACGCCGGCTGGTTCTCCCTGCCGGCTGATTTTTTATTCTGAGCACATTTGCACATCTTCCGCCTCCGGAAGCTATGCTATTATGAGGAGCGATGCAATTATGGAAAAGTACAAAGTGGGTATTATCGGTGCCACCGGTATGGTGGGGCAGCGCTTTATCACTCTGATGGATGGCCATCCCTGGTTTGAGCCTGTGGTGCTGGCAGCCTCTTCCCGTTCCGCAGGGAAAAAGTATCCCGAGGCGGTGGGTAAAAAGTGGTGCATGGACGTTGCCATCCCGGCTTGGGCTGAGGATATCACCGTTATGGATGCGGAAGCTGACGCTGAAAAGATCGCCGGCATGGTAGACTTTGTATTCTGCGCCGTGGATATGAGCAAGGACGCAATTCGGGCCCTTGAATATAAGTACGCCCAGCTGGAATGCCCCGTAGTCTCCAACAATTCCGCTCATCGCGGCACCCCAGACGTTCCCATGGTGATCCCCGAAATCAACAACGACCACCTGAAGGTCATCGATGACCAGAAAAAGCGCCTTGGTACCCAGCGTGGCTTCATTGCCGTAAAGTCCAATTGCAGCATTCAGAGCTATGTTCCCGCCCTGTCCATTCTCAAGGAAAAGTACGGTCTCAAGAAGGTTCTGGTCTGCACCTATCAGGCGATCTCCGGTGCGGGAAAGACCTTTGAAACATGGCCGGAGATGGTAGATAACCTGATCCCCTATATCGGCGGCGAGGAAGAAAAGTCCGAGCAGGAGCCTCTGAAGGTCTGGGGGCATGTGGAGGATGGCGTCATCAAAAACGCCGAAGGCCCCTCTATCACCACCCAGTGTCTGCGTGTCCCCGTTTCCAACGGCCATATGGCTGCGGTATTTGCTTCCTTTGAAAAGCCCGTGGATCTTGAGGACTTCAAAGCCATGTGGAAAAACTTCAAGGGCCGCCCTCAGGAGCTGGAGCTCCCCCATGCTCCCAAGCAGTTTATTCACTACTTTGAGGAAGACAATATGCCCCAGACCAGACTCCACCGGGATCTGGAGGGCGGCATGGCCATCTCTGTGGGCCGCCTTCGCCCCGATACCCAGTACGATGTCAAATTTGTCTGCCTGTCCCACAACACGCTCCGCGGCGCCGCCGGCGGTGCCACCCTTCTGGCTGAGCTGCTCTGCGCCGAAGGCTACATCACCCGCCGCTGAGCCCCCATTAAAGTGAGGTTATTGCTATGAAGACTCCCCTGTTTACCGGTTCCAGTGTCGCCATCGTCACTCCCATGCATGCAGACGGCTCCGTAAACTACGAGAAGCTCTCCCAGCTCATTGAGCTCCAGATTCAGGGCGGAACCTCCGCCATCACCATCTGCGGCACCACCGGTGAATCCGCAACACTGAAGGATCCGGAGCACATTGCCGTCATCGCTCACTGCGTCAAGGCCGTGGCAGGCCGCATCAAGGTCATTGCAGGCACCGGCAGCAACGAGACCAACCATGCGGTTTATCTCAGCCAGGAGGCCCAAAAGGCCGGTGCTGACGGGCTTCTGCTGGTAACGCCCTATTATAACAAGTGCTCTCCCAAGGGTCTGGTTCGCCATTATATGACGGTAGCCGACAGTGTACAGATTCCCGCCATCGTCTATAATGTCCCCTCCCGCACCGGTGTTTCCATGGGCGTGGACATCTACCGGCAGCTCTCTGAGCATCCCCTGATCAACGGTGTCAAGGAGGCCTCCGGCAATACGGAGCTGGTGCTCCGCACCATGGCCGCCTGCGGCGATGACTTCAACATCTGGAGCGGCAATGATACCCAGATCGTCCCCTTGATGGCCATGGGCTGCAAGGGCGTGATCTCCGTTCTGGCCAACATCTGCCCCAGCGCTACCGCAGAGCTGGCCGGTGCCTGCCTGCAGGGCGACTATCAGAAGGCCGCCGCCATGCAGATCCGGTATATGGAGCTCATTGACGCTCTGTTCTGCGAGGTAAATCCCATTCCGGTAAAGACTGCCCTGAATCTCATGGGCATGGAGGTAGGCCCCCTTCGGATGCCTCTGTGTGAAATGGAGGACGCCGCAAAGGCCCGGCTCTCCGCCGCCATGGAAAAGATAGGGCTGCTCCCCTGATTATCCCGCACAAAAGAAAGGATGTATTCCATGACCAATGTCATTATCTCCGGCAGCAGCGGAAAAATGGGTCGGGTACTCACAGACATGATCGCCCAGCAGCCGGATATCCAGATCGTTGCAGGCTTTGACCCCTCCCCGGCGCCCGGCAGCAGCTTCCCGGTATTTCAGTCTCCGGCGGACTGTTCCGTTTCCGCCGACTGCATCATTGATTTCTCCCACCCCTCTGCACTGACCGGACTGCTGGACTTCTGTAAAAAGACCGGCTGCGGCATTATCCTTGCCACCACCGGCTACAGTCCGGAGCAGCTGGAAGAAATCGAGGCTGCCTCCAAGTCCCTTCGGATCTTCCGTTCCGCCAATATGAGTCTGGGCATCAATGTGCTCATGGCACTGGTGCGGCAGACCGCAAAGATACTGGGTGACAGCTGGGATATCGAGATTGTTGAGAAGCATCACAATCGGAAGCTGGATGCCCCCAGCGGCACCGCTCTGATGCTGGCGGATGCCGCAGCCGGTGTGCTCCCCTATGCGCCGGAATACGTCTACAGCCGCCATGACTGCCGCCAGAGCCGCGGCAAAACGGAGATCGGCATCAGTGCCGTCCGAGGCGGCACCATTGTAGGCGAGCACGATGTGATCTTTGCGGGCACGGACGAGGTGCTGGAGCTCCGCCATACGGCCTACAGTCGTGAAATCTTCGCTGCGGGCGCCATCCGGGCAGCCAAATACCTGTCCGGTCTTATGGCACCGGGCGTATATAACATGGAAAATCTGGTTTCGGAGGTAATCTGACATGCATATTGCAACAATCACCTACTGTGAAAATGTGGCGCTGGTAACCCTTCGCAACGTTGCCAGCGAGGGCCTTCTCATTGGTGAGATCTTCACGGCCATTTCTGACCACGGCATCAACGTTGACATGATCTCCCAGACTGCGCCCCAGGGCGGTACCATTTCTCTGGCCTTTACGGTGTCCACCGAGTCCGTGGCCCAGCTGCTCCCCATCCTTAACGGCTTCAAGCCCGCCGCCCCGGAGCTGGGGGTGGAGCTCACCGCCGGTATGACGAAGCTCAACTTCAGCGATGGCGGCATGGTACATACCCCCGGCGTAGCTGCGGGCGTATTTTCCGCCCTTTCCGCCGCAGGCGTCACCGCCACCATGATCACCACCTCCACCGTGGATATCTCCATTCTGATCCCTGCCCATCAGCAGGAAGCTGCCCTTGGCCTGTGTCAGAGTGCCTTTGGAACCGTGCCTCAGGAAGCCGATTTCGACTGATTTTAATTTCACCGTCAAGCTCCCGTCTGCTCTGTGCAGGCGGGAGTTTTTCTTTTGCTTTCGTATGATTTGCACGCCGGTGGACAAACTAAGGGAAAATAAACAATCGGAGGCATATCATGACCCGAAAGCATTTGGGGCGGCAGTCCGTCCGTTTTGATTTTCCCCCATCCATTCTCTCCTATGCGTCTGTCGTTGGAAAAAAGGAGGGCGAGGGGCCTCTGGCCGCCTATTTTGATACCATCAGCAGTGACACAAAATTCGGTCAGCAGACCTGGGAAAAGGCCGAAAGTCAGATGCAGACGCTGGCCTTGCAGGGGGCTTTGCGCAAGGCGTCCCTGTCCCCTTCCAATGTGCATATGCTCTTTGCCGGGGATCTTCTAAATCAGTGCATCGGCACCAGCTTTGCCGCCAGAGGAACGGATATCCCCTTTTACGGGCTCTATGGAGCCTGCTCCACCATGGCAGAAAGTCTTTCTCTTGCCGCCATGGCCGTAGAGGGCGGCTATGCGGAGATCGCAGCAGCTGTAACCTCCTCCCATTTCGCATCAGCAGAGCGCCAATACCGGCTCCCGCTGGAATATGGCGGTCAGCGTACCCCCACAGCGCAATGGACCGTCACCGGCTCCGGAGCCATCCTGGTAGGTCCCAATCAGGCTCCGCCCTACGTCCGTGGCGTTACCACCGGAAAGATCGTGGATCTCCAGATCACGGATGCCAACAATATGGGAGCCGCCATGGCTCCGGCCTTTGTGGACACCGTTATGGCACATTTTGCGGACACCGGCCTCACTCCCTCAGATTACGACCTGATCATCTCCGGGGATTTGGGACAGGTGGGCAAGGAGCTGGCCGGAGATCTCTTCCGGCGGGAGGGTCTGAATCTGGGCGATAAGCTGGAAGACTGCGGCACGCTGATCTTTGACCCGGTGCAGCAGGACGTCCATGCCGGTGGCTCCGGCTGCGGATGCAGCGCCGTGGTGCTCTGCGGCTATCTCATGGAAAAGCTCAAGACCCGGAAATATCGGAACATCCTGTTTTGCGGCACAGGAGCTCTGCTGTCTCCGGTGTCCACCCAGCAGGGAGAATCCATTCCCTCTGTCTGCCACGCCGTGGCCATTTCCTCAGAAAGTGGGTGTATATAATGGAATATCTCAATGCCTTTGTCTGTGGCGGCATTCTCTGTGCCATTGGTCAGATTCTCATCGACAAAACTAAGCTGACCCCGGCCCGGATCCTCGTAAGCTATGTGGTAGCCGGTGTGATTCTGGGCGGGCTCGGCCTCTATGCCCCCATCAAGGAATGGGGTGGAGCGGGCGCCACAATCCCCCTGACCGGTTTTGGCTATAACCTTGCCAAAGGGGTAAAGGAGGCCGTAGATCAGTATGGCTGGATCGGGATTTTCACCGGCGGTTTCACTGCCGCAGCCGGCGGCGTCACTGCCGCCATGGTATTTGGCTACCTCTGCGCTGTGATTTTTAAGCCCAAGGATAAATCCTGAAATACCGGTTATACTACCAGTGCGGAAATGATCCGACGCCAATCATCAATCAAGGAGGTTCCTTTCATGGACGAGAAGAACAATCGCCGGGAGCAGAAGCAGCAAAACCAGCAGAAGCAGAACCAGCGGGAGCAGAGACAGCAGAATCAGCAGGAGCAGAACCGCCGGGAAGAAAAGCTCAACCGGAGATAATGGCCTGAAGCAGCAAAAAGCACCCCAGACAGCGCTATGACTGTCTGGGGTGCCGTTTTTTAGATGAATCAGATCTCGGTATCCTGACCGGTGGTATCCAGATAGAAAGTGCCTACGATCCCGGACATATCCTCGGGTGTCTCGGGAGCCGTAGGAGCCTCAGATGCCGCAGGAGCCTCAGTGGCCTCGGCCACCTCAGTTGCAGGTGTCTCAGGTGTAGCAGGCGTCTCAGGAACTGCGGGGGCCTCGGGAGCTGCGGGAGCCTCAGGAGCTGCGGGGGCCTCGGAGGCTGCGGGGGCCTCGGGGGCTGCCTCCTCCTCGTCCAGATCCGCAAAAATGGACATATCCTCTTCCGGTACTTCCTGGGCGGGGGCTTCCGCCACTTCAGCTGCAGCCGGAGCTTCCGGTGCCTTCTCCGGCTTCTTGTTCTCTTCCTTCAGCTTTTCCAGCTCCTCGGTGAGCCGCTGGATCTGCTCTCTGGCGTCTGCGGCCTTGCCGCACCATGGCAGGTATTCGGCCATATCCGCCTCAGCCTGGGCCTCATAGTCCCGATAAAACAGTCGGCCCAGCTCCGTATAGGCCTTTTTGAGCTTATCCTCTTCGCTGGAAATGGCCAGCTTCACCCGGCCAATGGAGGCCATGGTCTTGGTCTTATTGACTGCGGTATCGGCAGTGACGGCAGCAACCTGTGCCGCAGCCCCTGCGGTCTTTTTCAGGGTATCCAGAAACGACATAAACAGCATCTCCTTTTCATATCCGTTCCCGGCGCTCCGGGAAAGCATGTTCAGTTTTTCGCCTTTCTCAAATTGTATGCTTTTCCGGCGAGATTGTCAATACACAGGGATGCTGAAATGTGTCAAAAAAGCCCTGTGATCACGCCGTTCTCGTCCACATCGATCTTCTCCGCCGCAGGAACCTTGGGCAGGCCGGGCATGGTCATGATATCGCCGGTCTGCACCACAACGAATCCGGCGCCTGCGGAGATCTTCACCTTAGACACATTGATGGTAAAGCCTTCGGGACGGCCCAGCTTCGTCTGGTCATCGGACAGGGAATACTGGGTCTTTGCCATGCAGATGGGAAGTCCCGCATAGCCCAGCTCCGTGAGTTTCTTGATGGAGTCTCTTGCCGCCTTGGTATAGGTAACACCGGAGCCCCCATAGATCCGCTTCACGATGGTCTCGATCTTCTCCTCAATGGAGCCCTCCAGCTGGTAAGCAAAGTGGAAATCATGGGGCTGCTCGCAGAGCCGCAGCACCTCGTCTGCCAGCTGAAGGCCGCCCTCGGAGCCCTTGCCCCAGACCTCGCTGAGGGCCACATTGACCCCGTACTTGGCGCACTCGCTCCGAATCAGCTCCAGCTCTGCCTCGGTATCCTGCGTAAACCGGTTGATGGCCACCACAGCAGGCAGTCCAAAGACCTGAGTGATATTCTCCACATGCTTTAAGAGATTCGGAATGCCCTTTTCCAGTGCCGCAAGATTCTCCTGCCCCAGCTCTGCCTTGGGCACGCCGCCGTTGTATTTCAGTGCCTTTACCGTGGCCACGATCACCACCGCAGAGGGCTCCATGCCAGCGTAGCGGCACTTGATGTCCAGGAATTTCTCTGCGCCCAGATCCGCACCAAACCCCGCCTCGGTCACCACATAGTCGCTGAGCTTCAGCGCAGTGTCCGTTGCAGAAACAGAGTTGCAGCCATGTGCGATGTTGGCAAAGGGACCGCCGTGGACAATGGCAGGGTTGTGCTCCAATGTCTGCACCAGATTGGGCTTAATGGCATCCTTCAAAAGCGCCGTCATCGCTCCCTCTGCCTTGAGATCGTGGGCCGTGATGGGCTCACCCTTCCGGTTGTAGCCTACGATGATTCTTGCGATCCGCTGCTTCAGATCCATCAGGTCGCTGGCCAAGCACAGCACTGCCATGATCTCAGAGGCCACGGTGATGTCAAAGCCGTCCTCTCTGGGAACACCCTGCATTCTGCCGCCAATGCCGCAGATGATATTGCGAAGCTGCCGGTCGTTCATGTCCACACAGCGCTTCCATGTGATATTTTTGACGTCAATATCCAGGAGATTACCCTGCTGAATGTGGTTGTCCAGCATGGCCGCCAGCAGGTTATTGGCCGCACCGATGGCGTGGAAGTCTCCGGTAAAGTGCAGGTTGATATCCTCCATGGGCACTACCTGCGCATAGCCGCCGCCGGCAGCGCCGCCCTTTACGCCGAACACAGGGCCCAGCGAGGGCTCCCGAAGGCACAGCATGGTGTTCTTTCCACGCTTCACCAGTGCGTCTGCCAGACCGACGCTGGTGGTGGTTTTGCCCTCCCCGGCAGGGGTGGGATTGATGGCCGTTACCAGAATGAGCTTTCCCTTTCTGGGGGCACATTTTAGGCTGGTGATGTCCAGCTTTGCCTTGTACTTTCCGTAGTGCTCCAGCAGCTCCTTGTCGATGCCGGCTTTCTCTGCCACTGTGTCAATGGGAAGCATTTCGGTAGCCTGTGCGATTTCGATGTCAGTTTTCATATTCAGCACTCCTTTGCGTTGTTCCGGTCAGGGTACAAAAAATGCCCACCAATCCGGACAGGTCGCCCAGACGGTCGGCATACACGGGCCATACTCCATGTGGTTTCTCCACTTCCGTCAGTTGTATGACCACAATTAGGATATCATGGGAATGGGCTTTTGTCAAGACGAAAGTGGAGCGGCAAAATCAGCCGCTCCACCTGATGCTATGCCTATGCCTCGTCCTGCCGCTCCGCGGTATCTTCTGCCTCCGGTGCGGTCTCTTCTGTCTCCGTAGGCTCCGGTGCCGTCTCGACAGGCTCTGCAAATCCTCCGCTGACTTCCGCAGCTTCAGCGGCTTCAGCGGCCTTCTTTGCGGCTACCTGATTCACATACAGATTCTCCGGCTTGTGTTCCCGGAAAATCTTATCATAGACCAGGAAGATCACAACGCCCAGGAAGCAGATCCCCGCCAGCAGCTGACTCACCCGCAGGTTGGAGGAGCCCACATACAGGCTGTCGGTGCGGAGTCCTTCAATAAACATCCGCCCCAGACCATACCAGCCCAGATACATCAGGAAAATCTGTCCATCGAATTTTCTGCGCTTGGAATAGAAATGGAGAATCAGCAGCCCCAGAGCATTCCAGACGGACTCATACAGGAATGTGGGGTGTACATAGATGGTAACCCCATTGGCGTCTGTGAGCCCCATTCTGAGGAAGCTGGTAGTCTCCGCACCAAACGCCTCCCGGTTCATAAAGTTGCCCCAGCGGCCAATGGACTGGCCGATGAGCAGCCCCAGTCCGCCAATGTCCAGTATGGCCGAGGTTTTGACCTTCTTCACCTTGGTATAGATAAACAGGCCGATCACTGCACCGATGACACCGCCATAGATGGCGAGACCGCCCTCCCATATGTAGAGGACCCGGATGGGATCATCCTTATAGAGTCCCCACGAGAAGATGCAGTAGTATGCTCTGGCCCCGATGATGGCCAGCGGTACTGCGCAGATCAGCATATCAATGATATTATCCTGGGTCAGTCCAAACTGATCCGCCCGCTTCATGGCATAGTAGACTGCCAGCAGGAACCCTGCCGCAATGATGATGCCATACCAGTAGATGGGCTTGCTGCCAATGGAAAAGGCGATCCGGGAGGGGTTGAAGCTAAGCCCCAGCCCCGGAAAAGAAATGGTTCCGTACATATCAGGCTTCCTCCCTGTTCTTCGGCAGGATCACCGACAGCACTGCCTGCTCCGGGACGATCTCCCGGGCAATCAGCTGCCGTACATCCTCCGTGGTAATGCTCTCATAGATCTCCGGAAACGCAAAATAGTCATAGCCGTCAAAATCCGACAGGGCCAGCCGGTAGCAAAGCCCCTCAAAGCTGTCAAGGCCCCGGATCCTCCGGCCCACCGCCGAGCGCTTCAGCCGCAGGAACAGCCCCTCGTCTACGCCCTCTTTTTCAATGCGCCGGGCCTCCTCCAGAACGGCCTCCATGACCGCCTTCGGATCCTCACTGTCACCGCCCAGACAAAGGGTCGCCAGTTCCCGCACGGTGCTGTAGCTGACGCCGAAGCCGGAATCGATGAGTCCCTTTTCATAGAGCTTCTGATAGAGCCGAGAGCTCTCTCCGCAGAGCACCTCCCCGGCCAGATCTCCAACGATCTCTTGCCGAAGCCGCTGGGGCCCTCTTGCGATCTCCGGCCCCTTAAAGCCCACAGAGAACATGGGCATAGAGACCTCCATCCGCTCCTCAATGTGCCGGGTCAATGGCGTCTCAGGCTCCTTTTCCCCATAGTCCCGCTGGGAAGCGCCGCCGGGCTCCTTGGGCAGCAGTGCCATGGCCTCCTGCCGGATTTTCTCAGGATCCACATCTCCCACCACACAAAGCACCATGTTGGAGGGATCGTAAAATGCCCGATGGCACTGGGTCAGGATCTCCGCAGTGATGTCCTGAATGCTCTCCACCGTCCCGGCAATGGGCACCCGAATGGGGTGGTGATGATACATCGCCCGGAACAGATTCTCGTCCACTCGGGATGCAGGGCTGTCCTCGTACATCTTGATCTCCTGACCGATAATGCCCCGTTCCTTCTCAACGCTCTCCTGGGTAAAGTAGCCCTGCGATACAAAGGTCAGAAGGGTTTGGAAGTTCTCCCAGAACCCGGAGGTGCAGGAGAAGAAATAGGCCGTGAGATTATAGCTGGTAAAGGCATTTGGGCTTGCACCGGTGGCCGAGAGCTTCTGGAGGGCATTGCCATCGGGCATGTCAAACATCTTGTGCTCCAGATAGTGGGCCACCCCGTCGGGAGAGACATAGTTCTTCCCGTCCATGGTGAATTTCGTGTCCATGGAGCCATAGTTTGTGGCAAAAAACGCATACTTTCTGGCAAAGCCTTTCTTGGTCACCACTTTGATACGCAGACCATTGGGCAGGGTATCCTCATAGGCCCGTTCCCCCAAATGTTCAAAGATCCGCTCTGTCATGCATCTGCCTCCCCTCTCAGGAAATATACCGTGTCCAGTGCCAGCCGATCGGCTGCGCTTTGGATTTCAGGAATCGTAACGGTCTTCAGCGCCTCAGCCAGACTTTCCGTGGTATAGTCATAGCCGCCGATCAGCTGTCCCAGTTGGAAATCATCCATGTTGTAGGGAGAATCCTCGCCGGTTTTCAGACTGGAGATCAGATAGCTGCGGGTAGATTCCAGTTCCTCCGCCGTGATTTCGCCCCGACGGCATGCCTCCAGCTGAGCCATGATCTCTTTCCGTGCCGTCTCGTACTTGTCCATGTCCACGCCGGAGGAAACCACCATGACGCCCTTAAACCGCTCTGTGCCGGAGGACGCATAGTAGCAGAGGCTCATCTTCTCCCGGACATTCATAAACAGCTTGGAGGTCAGGCTCCCGCCGTATACACCGTTCATCATCAGAAGCGCCGGATACTCCGGGTCTCCGGCGGTGATCCCGGTGCGGAACCCCATGACCAGCTTCCCCTGAGTCACATCCATGGTCTCGCTGACCTCCCGCACCGCCTCCGGCATCGGGCCAGGCACGGTGCCAATGGGCGTCAGCGCTCCTCTGGGCAGCCCCTTCAGAGCTTCCCGCAGAGCGCTTTCCAGCGCCCCGGCATCTGCATTTCCGGTGAAGATCAGCTCGATACGGGATGTCCGCAGGACCCGGAGATAGTGGGCATAGAGCATTTCCGGCGTAATGGCCGCCACATCCTCCTTCTCTCCGTACTTGCTGACCCCGTAGGGCTCGTCCTGGAACATCTCCTGACGGAGCCGGATGGCGGCATAGCTGCGCTTGTCGTTGATCTGGGACTCAATGGCGTTGATCAGGTTGACCTTTTCTCCATCCACATAGTCCTGCCGGAATACGCCGCCCTCCAGCACAGGATCCAGCAGGAAGCTCCCCGCCAGACGGCAAATATCTGCGGTGAGGTTCTCCCCTTCCAGTGTATACTTTTCATTGATATAGTCCATAAAAAAGCCGATGGCCTGAATCTCGCCCTTTTTCCGCACCACAGCCTGAATTCCTGCGCCGTAGCGCTGATCCAGCCAAGCGGAAATTGCGCCCATATCCGGGCACATGCCGCAGCCCCGGAGCAGCACATCAGGAAGCAGTGCGTTCATGGCGGCCTCCTCCCGGCACAGGGGCCGGAGCAGGCTCAGAGACAGGCAGTTGGTCTTGAATTTATCGGTACGGAGCACCGTCAGGAATACCCCGGGCAGCAGCTCCATGCGTGTCTTTTCCATTTTCACAATCCTTTCATCCGGTTAGTTTTCATGTATTCTCTTATTATACAACGGTTCGGCCAAAAGTAAACGAAAAATATCTTTGGGCTTGTATCATCCCGAGAAATCCTGTAGAATAGCAGAGAAATCATCGAAAGGAGCAACATGCAATGGAATGGTTGGAAGTCACCATTAAAACCGTCTCCCCTGCCATCGACCTGCTGGGCGCAAAGCTCACGGCCATCGGATACGACAGCTTTATCATAGATGACAGTGCGGATTTTTCCGAATTTCTCAAGGATAACACCCAGTACTGGGACTATGTGGACGAAGAGCTGGCCCAGAAAATGCAGGATATTTCCCAGATTCGTCTGTATATCGAGCAGGACGCTCACGCCCCGGAGCGCATCGCCCACCTGAAAAGCGAGCTGGAGGCCTTCCGGGCCATGAATCCCGACACCGACTTGGGGTCGCTGGAAGTGAGTCTTCAGAATCTCAAGGAAGAAGACTGGGAAGAAAGCTGGAAGCAGTATTACCAGCCCATCCCCATCGGCGAGCAGTTGCTGATCGTTCCCCAGTGGCTCTCCCCGGAAAACAAAGATCACCGGATCCCGGTGATTCTGGATCCCGGCATGATCTTCGGCACCGGCGCCCATGCCTCTACTCAGATGTGCCTCCGGGCGCTGGAGCAGGTGATCCACGGCGGGGAGCGGGTCATCGATCTTGGCAGCGGCAGCGGCATTCTCTCCATTGCAGCCCTGCTGCTGGGAGCTGACACCGCCACCGGCGTGGACATCGACCCCAAGGCCGAAGACATTGCCCGGGAGAACGCCGCCCTGAATGGCCTGACCGCCCCCCGCTTCACCGCCGTCACCGGCAATGTCATCGGGGATAAGGCCATGATGGAGCGGCTCAGCGCCGGGGGCTACGACGTGGTGCTGGCCAATATTGTAGCTGATGTGATCATTCCCCTGTCCGCTGTGGTTCCCCATTTTCTCCGCCCAGATGGCGTGTTTATCTGCTCAGGGATCCTCAATACCCGGCTCCCCGAGGTCATTGCCGCCATTGAGTCCGCCGGTCTCACCATCACCCAGCAGGAAATGCAGGACGACTGGTGCCGGCTGACCGCCAGAAGGAGTGACGCCGCTCTATGACCTATCGGAACAAACTGCTGCTGAAGCGGGCGCTGATCGTCCTTGGGATCATCCTGCTGGTGCTGCTGATTGCAGGGCTCATCGGCTTTTCCTATCTGGGCCGCTATGTGGTATATACGGAGGATGGGGCCTATTTCTCCTTCCATTCTCAGGCCCCCACAGCCTCCCAGTCGGTACAGGCTGCCGCTCCCATAGAATCCCCGGTATTGGTCACCGGCGCTTCCATCCAGGAGGATTCCATTCTGGAGGACACCTCCGTTTCCCTCCCCGCCAATGAGGTCAGCGGCCTGCTGGTGGACTATGTGACCCTGAACGATCCCAGCGCCGTCAGTGCCGTGGATCTCAGCACCGGGCAGTATAATACTCTGGTCATGGAAATGCGGGTAGGCGGCAGCGACATCCTGCAAAATGACGCAGTACAGGCGCTGATCACCCGGGCGGAAAATCAGGACATCCGGCTGGTGGCTCTGATGTCCTGTCTGGATGACAGCCGTTATGCGCTGGCCCATACCGATCAGGCTCTTCCCATCTCCGGCGGTGCACTTTGGATGAGCGACTCCGGCTCCTACTGGCTGGATCCCACCCAGCCGGACGTGCAGGATTATCTCTGCAATATGATCCTTACCCTTCATGATATGGGCTTTCAGGAAGTGATCCTCAATAACTTTACCTTCCCGGAATCCGATTCCATCGTCTACTCCTCAGAGCAGACCCGGGCAGAGATGCTTCAGGACGCCTACAAGGCACTGGAAAAGGCTGTGGGCTCCAACTGCACGTTGGGCCTTCTGGTCAAGGATCCCGAATATGGCCATCAGGCCTTCGATCTGGCGGAACACCTGTATGTATATTTCACCGATGGCAGCGGTGTCAAGTCCTTTGCCGAGGAGCACCCGGATTCCTATCTGGTGTTTGTTACCGCCTCTCATGACACCCGGTTTGATGACTACGGAAAAATCACCACCCAGCAGGAGGTCTCTTATTTCTCCTCCATCCCCTCCGTCTCCGATTCCACTGAGGGCACCGGAACATAACGGATAGCAAATCGGGGGTGCTGCAAAAATCCTTGCAGCACCCCCGAAATCTTTATCTCATTGGGGCCGCTGCATTTTGCAGCGGCCCCAATTTTTATGTATCCATGTCGCTGTTCATCCAGAAGAACCGATGCTGTCCAATGGTGATCACATACTGCTGCTGCTCATGCCATGGGGACTGCACCAGCGCCGGATTGTACCAAAGATCGGCTTTTTCCTCCGTAATGCGCTCACCGGCGTCAAAGACTCGGGAAACGGACTCCCGTACCTGATCCGTGACCAAACTGTAGCTGGTGGAAGCAATCTGATATTTTGAGATGGTCTCCATGATGTCATAGCCATTTCTCTGTGCTCCATCCAGAATACACTGGGCCACCATCATCTGACCTCTGGTCTCCTCACCGCCAGCCTCACACATCACGGCGCTTTCCACTGCGATGCGCTCCTGCTCCGTGAGGTGATAGGGACAGGTATTGGTCCGGAAGACCTCACTGTCTTCGCCGTTCTCCTGCGGATTTTCATCCTTCTGGGTCACGTTCTGAACCGGCGCCACAGTCTCCATATTTTTGGTCGGTGCCTCAACTCCCTGAACCTCCATGGTCTCCACGGTGATCTTACGGGCAGAAGCCTGATCCTCTGAAGCCGCCAGACCGGTCACGCAGAACAGCGCAATCACACAGGCAGCCAGCAGTCCGCATAACGGAACTGCAATCCTTATCTTATTCCTCATAGTTATTTCCTCTGTATTATTTTTCGCAAAATCTGAAAGAGATTTTTTGCTTGTGGCAAAATCATACTCCATCTTCGTCCGAATGTCAATGACATTTTGTAAATTCTTTTTGTGTGAAAAACAAAAAATCGGGGTGTTTTTCAGGCATTTACGCAATATACAGGTTTTATATGTGCACCGTGCACATTTTTCTATGTATCTTTTTGTGTATTTTATTGTTACCCTTTTGTCATGAATTTATATTTTATATCATAAGAGTAACATTTTCGACAGATTATTTGCTTCGTAACATTGTTATTTTATTTCCAGAAATCGAGAATTTCAGAAGTTTACGCCTGTTTACATAAATTTTATTTGCAATGTTTGTGTTACCGTTATGTAACCTTCGTTTTTCCAAACTGTCACATCCATCTGAGTGGATACAGCGCTGTATCTTTTGGAGTGAAATCATTCCCATTTTCTCCGCCCATGTCGCTCGTTTCATTGGAAGGCAGCCAGCATTTTCACCCCTCCTCTCCCCTGCTTCCCCCCTTCAAAGCGCATAAAAGCGCCGGGGAATACCTGAGGTATCTCCCGGCGCTTTGTCCGTTTTCCGATTCAGTTTTGGAGCATTTCCAGAAATTCCGCCTCGCTGAGCACCGGAATCCCAAGCTCCTGCGCCTTCTTCAGCTTAGAGCCTGCCCCAGGCCCCGCCACAACAAAGCTGGTTTTTTTCGACACGCTGCCAGCCGCCTTGCCGCCCATTTGTTCAATGGTCTCCGTGGCCTCCTGCCGGCTCATCTGCTCCAGCGTGCCGGTGACTACGATGGTTTTTCCGGCAAAACGGCGATCCTCTACCTTGGTCAGACACCGGGTATTCAACCCCGCTGCCTCAAGTTCCGACACGAGTTTTTGATTGATTGGACGTTCAAACCAACTTTTGATGTTTCCCGCAGTAATTTCTCCAATGTCCGGAACGGCAGTCAGCTCTTCCAGACTTGCAGATTGGATGCCCTGAAGGCTTCCAAATTTCTGAGAAAGCACCCTTGCCGCCTTGGCCCCCACCTGTCGGATGCCCAGAGCAAAGAGCAGCCGCCACAGATCATTGTCCTTGGACGCCGCAATTGCGTTCACCAGATTTTTCGCCGACTGCGGGCCCATACGTTCCAGCGGCTCCAATTGCTCCGCCGTCAGGTGATACAGGTCTGCCGGATCCCCCACCAGCCCCTCATCAATGAGCTGCTCCACAATGGCTGTCCCCAGTCCATCGATGTCCATGGCATCTCGTGACACAAAATGGGTCAGGAACCGTGCCTTCTGAGCCGGACAGCTCTCGCTGACACAGCGAATGGCCGCCCCATCCGGGTCTCGCTGGGTGGGACCTCCGCAGACTGGACAGATTGCCGGGATCTGATAGGGTACCGTCCCCTCTGGCCGTTTGGAGCGCTCCACCTCCAAGATCTCCGGAATGATTTCCCCAGCCTTCCGAATCAAAACGGTATCACCAATGCGAATATCCTTCTCCGAGATAAAGTCCTGATTATGCAGGGTAGCATTTGTTACCGTAGTGCCCGAGAGCCGGACCGGCTTCACCACCGCCTTGGGCGTCAGCACGCCGGTTCTGCCCACTTGGATCACGATATCCTCCACCACCGTTGGCTTCACCTCCGGTGGATACTTATAGGCACAGGCCCAGCGTGGGAACTTGGCCGTACTGCCAAAACTCCGGCGCTCCGCCAGATCGTTCACCTTGATAACCGCACCGTCAATATCAAAGGAGAATTCCTCACGCCCCTCATTGATGGCCGCGATCCGCTTCTCCACCTCTTCCTGCCGGGTACAGAGCGTATAGGGGATCACCTTGAATTTCAGACGCTTCAGATAGTCCAGCGTCTCCGTATGGCTCTGAAACTCCCGTCCCTCGCACAGCTGCATATTAAAGATCAGGATATCCAGCTGACGCTTGGCAGCGATCTTTGGATCCAGCTGACGCAGGCTCCCTGCCGCAGCATTTCTGGGATTGGCAAACAGGCTCTTTCCTGCCTCCTCCCGGCGTGCATTCAGAGCCCGGAAGACCTTTTTGGGCATAAACACCTCGCCCCGAACAATGAGCCGGTGTGGTGCTCCCTCCAACCGCAGGGGAATGGAGCGAATCGTTCTGAGGTTTTCGGTCACGTCCTCCCCCACATTGCCATCCCCTCTGGTGGCGCCCTGAACGAACACGCCGTCCACATACTCCAACGCCACGGAAAGGCCGTCTACCTTGGGTTCAACGCTGTACTGTCGATCCGGTGCCGTCTCACGGATACGCTGATCAAATTCCCGAAGCTCCTCAAAGGAAAACACATCCTGAAGGCTCTCCAGCGGCACCTGATGCTGCACCGGTCGGAACTCCGATACAGCCTCTCCCCCCACCCGTTGGGTTGGAGAATCCGGCTGAGCAAATTGTGGATAGGCCGCCTCCAGCTCTTCCAGATGCCGCAGCTTTTGATCGTATTCAAAATCCGGCATGGTAGGGTCATCCAGTACATAGTACCGGTGCCCTGCTTCGATCAGTTCTCTGGTCAGTGCCAGAATTTCTTCCTGTGGATTCATATTCATTCCTCTTTCACATTGGCTTCCCCAGGGGCCAAATAGGCATAGCTGTTGGGTACCGGCCCCAAAAGCACCGTCTCCGCAACGCAGACCTCCGTGGTAACCCGATCCGTGATGGTGCCGGAAGGCAGCAGGATGATCAGCTCCAAGGATACGTCCATCATGATCCGATGGATGGTCTGATTGATTCCCGCATCCAGAAACTCCCCCTGAAAATCCGCATCCGATGAGCTCACCGCTACGATTTTCACCGGGATCTCCGGCCCTCGACCGCCCAGAAGCTGGATTCCCGTGAGATTGCCCACAGGAATGCTGATGGCATCGTCTTCAATGCTGTATATTTCATCATCCAGCAGCGTCAGAAGCTCCGTTTTCAGCCGGTTCATCTCCCGCATATTCGTGGTCAGTGCGGTGATATTTCCCTCATTGTCCCGCTGAAGGGTCACCAGGTTTTCATACTGGATATCTCCCTGCTGAATCTGCTGGTTCACCGCCCGGTTGATCACCCCGGACGCCGCATCCGTAATTTTCGCCTGTGCAAGCTCCTGCACCAGCGGATTGACTCTCACATGGAGCACCGCCGCCAGCAGCAGAAGCCCCAGCAGAACCAGCAAAAAGATGCGCCGCAGCCGCCTTCGCCGCACTGGCATCGCCCCCCTTCAAGGAAGCTTATGCCGATTATTTCTTTTTCATGTGGGCACTGGCCGTCTTCAGCATCAGGCGCTTGGTACCCACCTGATCAAAGGCCACCTCCAGCAGTGCATCCCCGTTCATTTTCAGGATACTCACCACCATGCCCTCACCGAAAGCCGTGTGCTCCACCACATCCCCCTTGCTGAGTTCCAGCATGGGTACCGCAGGCTCCGGTCTCGGTGCAGCAGCCGCCCGCTGGACCGCTCTGGACGCTCCATAGCCAGAGCTGTAACCGGAGTCGTAGCCCGAGCCATATCGGCTTCCGCCGCTTTGAGCCGTGCGCTGGGTTCTCGGAGTCTTCTTCCGTTCCTCAATGCAGTCCTCCGGGATCTCACTCAGGAACCGGGACACCCGATTAAAGCTGGTGCGGCCATAGAGCATTCGCTGCTTGGCATGGGTGAGATACAGCCGCTGTCTGGCCCGGGTAATAGCCACATAGCAAAGCCGCCGTTCCTCCTCCATCTCATCAGGATCCGTAAACACCCGCATCCCTGGGAACAGCCCATCCTCCATGCCCACCAAGAACACATTGGGAAATTCCAATCCCTTGGCGCTGTGCATGGTCATCATCACCGCTGCGTCCGCCTCTTCATCATACCGTTCAATGTCCGTATAGAGGCTCACCTCTTCCAGAAAACCGGAGAGCGTCGGTGTATCCGCCCCCTCCACATAGGTGATGATGCTGGATTTCAGCTCCTGCACATTCTCCTTCCGGGCCCGGTTTTCAACCGTATCCTTGGCGTCCAGCATGGCAATATATCCGGTGCGCTGAAGAAGCTCATCATAAAACTCCGGCAGCGGCAGATCCATGCTCAGCTGGCGAAGACTGCGGATCAGCTCCGCAAAAGCCTCCAGCTTTCCCGCTGCCTTTTCGAGAGACGGATATCCGCCGGGATCGGCAATCACATCAAACAGCGGGATCCCCGCAGTCACCGCCTGCCGCTCCGCAGATTCCAGCGTCTTTCCGCCGATCCCTCGTGCCGGCACATTGATGATGCGCCGGAGCCGAAGATCATCGGTACTGTTGTTGATCACGCAGAGATAGGCCAGCATGTCCTTGACCTCCGCCCGGTCAAAGAACCGTGTGCCGCCAATGATGCGGTAGGGAATGCCATTGCGTTTGAAGGACATTTCTATGGCATTGGACTGGGCATTGGTACGGTAGAGCACTGCATTGTCCTTAAAATGCTGCCCCTTGCTGAGCCCCGCAAGGATCTTTGAGGACACAAAGTTAGCCTCCTCGTTCTCATTGTAGGCCTCATAGACCATGATTTTTTCCCCTTGGTCGTTGTCGGTCCAGAGCTTTTTCCCTTTGCGCCCCTTATTGTGGGCAATCACTGCATTGGCAGCCTCCAAAATATACTTGGTGGAGCGGTAGTTCTGTTCCAGCCGGATCACTCGAGCGCCCTGATACTGCTTTTCAAAGCTCAGAATGTTCTCTATGGTAGCGCCTCGGAACCGATAAATGGACTGGTCATCATCACCCACCACGCAGATATTCTCATACCGGCCCGAGAGCAGCGTGGAGAGCAGATACTGTAAATTATTGGTGTCCTGATACTCATCGATGAGCACATAGTGGAACTTCCGCTGATAGTATTCCCGAACATCCTCATATTGTTGCAGCAGCTGCACCGTAAGGAGGATAATATCATCAAAATCTACGGCATTTGCGCCCTTCAGGCGCTTCTGATACTCTGCATAGGCTTTACCGATGCGCTCCGCCCGAAAATCGGAATCCGCTTTAGCATTTTGCTGATACTCCACAGGGCCGATCATCTGATCCTTTGCCGTGGAAATGGCAGAGAGCACAGACTTGGCCGGGAAGGTCTTGTCATCCAGGCCCATATCCCGAATGACCTCCTTCATGACCTTTTCCGAATCCGTGGTATCATAGATAGTAAAGCTGGAATCGTAGCCCAGCTTATCAATATCTCTGCGGAGGATCCGGCAGCAGGCCGAATGGAAGGTCATGGCCCAGACGCCCTCCCCCTGCTCTCCCAGCATCCGCTGAAGCCGATCCTTGAGCTCGTTGGCCGCCTTGTTGGTAAAGGTGATGGCAATAATGCTCCAAGGTGCCGCAGGATCCAGAGCACAGAGATTTTCCGCTCTGGCCCGTTCTTCCTCTTTTGGCGCCAAGGCATACCGGCACAGAAAGTCTACGTCCTCCTCCGTCACATATCCGGGGATATCCTCACTGTCCGAGGCCCGGCCAAACTGAATCAGATTGGCGATCCGGTGGATCAGTACCGTAGTCTTACCGCTGCCTGCGCCCGCCAGCAATAGAAGCGGCCCCTGTGTGGTCATCACCGCCTGCCGCTGCATGGGATTCAGATTTTCATAGCACCGGGCAATGACCGCACGCCTTGCATCTATAAAACGCTGTTCATCATTCTGGTTCATAACTGCTCCTTTATGTAACATGCACTGTCTTTTTTCGTCTATTTTATCTTGATATTTTACCACATCCAACTCCCAGCGTCAAACCGTACAGCCGTGCATTTCTAGAAAAACGCAGCACCGAATCGGTACTGCGTTTTTCTCTGTCTTAGCTGTGGATATCCTCGCCTTTGGCCGCCCGTTCGATAATTGCAATGAGCTGATCCCGTCCCGTCCCCTTTTCCGCAGAAAACGGAAGAAGAATCGTATCCTCTGACAGACTGAGATCCTGCCGGATCACCTCCATGTTGGGCTCCACCTGACTTTTTTTCAGCTTGTCCAGCTTATTGGCCACCACGACAAAAGGGCATCCCGTCTGCTGGAACCACGTTGCCATGGTGATATCGTTCTGGGTGGGCGCATGGCGGGCATCCACAATTAGAATCCCCAAGGTAATCAGCTCCGGCAGCGCAAAGTAGGACTCCATAAGCTTGCCCCAGCGCTCCTTTTCGCTCCGTGAGACCTTGGCATAGCCATAGCCCGGAAGATCCACCAGATACGCCGTATTGTCCACCAGAAAATAATTGATGTGAATGGTTTTTCCGGGTGAAGAACCCACATAGGCAAGATTCTTCCGCTGAAGCACCCGGTTGATCACCGAAGACTTTCCCACGTTGCTTTTCCCGGCAAAGGCGATCTGTGGAACCCCATCTCTGGGGAACTGATTGGCCTTAGCTGCGGAGAGCTTAAATTCGACCTTCTGATAATTCATGATTCCCTCACTGTCTCAGGGCTGCGGCTTGAGATTTTTGCTCCGGCGCCGCCAGCTCCATTCTATTCTCCGTTTTCGGAGCCTTGCTAAAATCCAGTGCTGTGGAAATTACCGTGTCCGCATCCTTCACCGGAATAAAATTCAGGCGGCTCCGAACGGTCTGGTCGATCTCCTCCAGATCCTTTACGTTGTCCTCCGGGATGATCACGGTCTTCAACCCATGACGAAGCGCCGCCATGGTCTTCTCCTTTAGGCCCCCAATGGCCATGACCCGTCCTCGAATGGAGATCTCACCGGTCATGGCAATATCCCGCCGCACCGGCGCACCGGTCAATGCAGAAACCAGTGCCGTGCAAATGGTAATGCCAGCCGAGGGCCCATCCTTCGGCACTGCGCCTTCCGGGAAATGCACATGAATGTCCTTGGTTTTATAGAAGTCAGCAGGAATATGATAGCAGGCTGCACGGGAGCGGATATAGCTCATGGCTGCGGATACGGATTCCTTCATCACATCGCCAAGACTGCCGGTCATCACCAGCTTACCGGTGCCCTCAACCACATTGACCTCCACTTCCAGCGTCACACCGCCCACAGAGGTCCAGGCCAGTCCCGTGACCAGTCCCACCTGATCACGCTCGGGCATGGTATCCTTCAGATACTTCCGCACGCCCAGATACTCCTCCACGCGGGAGGCTGTAATGGTCACGCGCTTAGCGTCCTCAGATTCTGCAAATTTCAGCGCAGCCTTCCGGCAGATCGTGGCGATTTCCCGCTGGAGATGCCGGACGCCGGATTCTCTGGTGTAGCCATCGATGATCTCACGCCAGGCGTTATCATAGACCGTCAGCTGACCTTTTTTCAGGCCCACCTTTTCCATCTCCTTGGGCAAAAGATGATGCTTGGCGATCATGACCTTTTCCTCATCGGTATAGCTGGAAAGCTCGATGACTTCCATGCGGTCCAGCAGTGCCGCAGGAATCGTAGAAGTGGTATTGGCCGTGGTGATAAACAGCACCCGACTCAGATCAAAAGGCACCTCCAGATAATTATCCCGGAAGGTCTTATTCTGTTCCCCATCCAAAACCTCCAGCAGCGCAGACGCAGGATCACCCCGATAGTCGTTGCCAAGCTTGTCGATCTCATCCAGCAGCAGCACAGGGTTCTTACTGCCAGCGGACTTCATGCCCGCAATGATACGTCCGGGCATGGAGCCAATATAAGTCTTCCGGTGACCCCGGATCTCCGCCTCGTCATGGACGCCGCCCAAAGAGATACGGGCCATTTTGCGCCCCAGACAGCGGGCAATCGAGGTGGCAATGGAGGTCTTGCCCACACCGGGAGGTCCCACCAGACAAATGATCTGACCGGAAATGTCCGGCGCCAGCTTCCGCACCGCCAAAAGCTCCAGCACACGCTTCTTCACCGTATCCAGACCATAGTGGTCTTCATCGAGCATTCTGCGGGCAGCTTCGATGTTCACGGTATCCTTGGTCTCTTCATTCCACGGAAGCTCCAACACCGTATCCAGATAGTTCCGCATGACGGCAGCTTCCGAAGAACCAAGAGGCTGTTTTTCCAGCCGGGACAGCTCCTTCAGAAGCCGCTCCTCTGTGTCCTGTTCCAAATGGAGCGCAAGGATCTTTTGCCGATAGTCATCGATCTCCTGATCCTCGTCCTCTTCCCCCAGCTCCTGATGAATCACCTTCAGCTGCTCCCGCAGATAGTAATCCCGCTGGTTCTTGTTCATAGCCTCCTGCACCTTGTCGGCAATGTCATTTTCGATCTTCATGATCTCAATCTCGGAGCTGAGGATCTTCAAAGCGGTTTCCAGTCGCTTCACCGGGTGCAGGATCTCCAGACACCTCTGCTTATCATCAAAGCGGAAGCCGCAGTTCTGTCCCAAAAAATCGGACACAAAGGCAGGATCATCGCTGGTCATAAGCCGAAGCAGTGCGTCGGCATTGCCCTTGGGCAGCAAATCGCAATAGCTGCCATAGAGCTGATAAGCCACCCGCAGCAGCGCCTCCACCTTGGGGGCAGTCGTACGATATTTTTCATCGTCCAGTTTTTCGCAGACCCCCTCCAGACTGGGGCTCTCCTGAGTAAACTCCGTCATTCGGATGCGGCTGAGTCCCTCCACAAGGATCCGAACCACATCTCCGGGCATCTTTAATATCTGGCGAATATGTACCACAACGCCGATCTCAAAAAGATCATCCGGGCCCGGATCATCCACACTCACATCCTTCTGCATCAAAAGGATCATGTTTTGGTCGCCGTTCATGGCCTCATCCAGCGCACGAATGGATTTTTCACGGCCTACATCAAAGGAATAGACCATTTGCGGGAATACAGAGATTCCACGCAGCGCCATGACCGGCATGGAAATTCCATAGCTTACTTTCATAAATATCGCTCCTTCCTGTTAAGGAATGCAATGTTGCGCAAGGGGCCGACACAGACGGGATCGTCTGCGCCAGCCCCACATGATTTTAACAGTCAGTTATCAACTGATTTTCTCAGGAACACCCACCTTGTGGACAGGCTCTCTGAAATGCTCAGGATCCCGGGTGATCTCCAGCGGCTCATGGCGCTCAACCGCGCCTTCTGTCACCGTTACCTTCTGTATGGAAAGATCAGAAGGGATCTCATACATGATCTCCGTCATAAGATTCTCCATCACAGAGCGAAGACCACGGGCTCCCACCTTGCGGTCAAGTGCCTCCTGGGCAACGGCTTCCAATGCCTGGGGCTGAAACTCCAGCTGAACACCGTCAAATTCCATAAGCTTCTGATACTGCTTGACCAGTGCATTCTTGGGTTCGGTGAGAATGCGCACCATATCGGACTTGGTAAGGCTCTGCAAGCTGGTGATCACCGGCAGACGGCCCACAAGCTCGGGAATTATGCCAAATTTCAGGATATCATGGGGCTGAACCTGTGCAAACAGTTCGCCCACATCCTTATCTCCGCGGCTGCCAAGCTCTCGGCCAAAGCCAAGACCGGAGGTATCGGTACGCTTTTCAATGACCTTATCCAGCCCGTCGAAAGCGCCGCCGCAAATGAACAGAATATTGCTGGTATCAATGGGGATAAATTCCTGCTGAGGATGCTTCCGCCCGCCCTGCGGCGGTACATTGGCTACGGTTCCCTCAATGATTTTCAGCAGCGCCTGCTGTACGCCCTCGCCGCTGACATCACGGGTAATGGAAGTGTTTTCACTCTTCCGGGCGATCTTATCGATCTCATCCACATAGATGATGCCCTTTTCCGCCCGTTCCACATCAAAATCCGCCGCCTGAATCAGCCGGAGCAGAATATTCTCCACGTCCTCGCCTACGTAGCCCGCCTCTGTGAGCGTTGTGGCATCCGCAATGGCGAAGGGCACATCCAGAATTTTGGCCAGAGTCTGCGCAAACAGCGTCTTGCCGCTGCCAGTGGGGCCGATCAGCAGGATATTGCTTTTCTGAAGCTCCACATCCGACTCCGTGCTGTAGTACAGCCGCTTATAGTGGTTGTACACCGCCACGGAAAGGGCAATTTTTGCCTTTTCCTGACCGACAATGTACTGATCCATATACTCTTTGATGGCCTTAGGAGACGGGATGGTTTCGGGGATATACTCCTCGGAACCAGTCTCGAACATCTCTTCGCCCAGAATATCGTTGCACAGATCCACACACTCGTTACAGATATAGACACCGGGACCAGCGATCAAACGCTTGACCTCATTCTGCCCCTTCCCACAGAAGGAGCACTTGATATTTTTTCCGCCGTTTTCCTTGGCCACGAAAGAAACACCCTTTCCGTGGTTATCTCTGATAGATAACCTTGTCAATGAGGCCGTATGCTACAGCCTCTTCGGCAGTCATAAAGTTATCACGTTCGCAGTCCTGCGTCACGGTCTCCACATCCTTGCCGGTGTTGTCCGCCAGAATACGGTTCATGCGCTTCTTGATAACCTCCAGACGGCGCAGATGAATGGCCATATCTGTGATCTGGCCCTGTGTGCCGGCAGAGGGCTGATGGATCATGATCTCTGCATTGGGCAGCGCCATGCGCTTGCCCTTGGTGCCGGCAGACAGCAGGAACGCACCCATGCTGGCCGCCATGCCGATGCAGATGGTAGATACATCGCACTTAATATACTGCATGGTGTCATAGATCGCCATGCCGTCGGTCACAGATCCGCCGGGGGAATTGATATAAAAACTGATGTCCTTCTCGGGATCCTGTCCTTCCAGATACAGAAGCTGTGCAACGATCAGGCTCGCCGTGGTGGAGTTCACCTCTTCGGACAACATGATAATGCGGTCATTGAGCAGGCGGGAATAGATATCGTAAGAACGCTCTCCCCGGCTGGTCTGCTCTACAACATATGGTACTAAACTCATGGTAACAACTCCTTAAAACGCAGTAAGCTCATTGTAACCACTGAATGTGAGATCTAATCCAAGATCCGGATTATTCTGCGGCCTCTTCCTTGGCTTCCTCAGCCTTGGGCTCGGTGGCAACAGCATTCTCAACAATCAGATCCATGGCCTTCTGGAGCTCCTTCTCCTTCCGGAGATCCTCCAGAGGCAGGTACTGCTTGACCTTCTCGACTTCCATATCATACTCGGAAGCCATCTTGTTGTACTCTTCCTCCAGCTCCTCGTCGGTCACATGGATATCCTCGGCCTTTGCAACCTCTTCCAGCAGCAGGGTGTTGCGGATCTGCTGAACAGCGCCCTCACGGGACTGCTCTCTCAGGCCCTGAACGGTGGTGCCCATCATCTGAGCATACTGCTCCAGCGTGAAGCCGCTGGACTGCATGTTCATGGCATACTGGTTCATCATATCATCCAGCTGTGCCTCTACCATGGCATCGGGGATCACGACCTCCAGATTGTCCATGGCCTTCTTGATAACCTCATTCTTGAAGTTGTGCTCAGCCTCATCGGCCTTGTCCTTCTCCAGCTTCTCCCGGCGCTCCTTGCGGAGATCATCCAGCGTATCAGCGGTCTCGGATACATCCTTTGCAAACTCATCGTCCAGCTCGGGGATCAGAGTTTCCTTTACCTCATGAACCTTTACCTTAAAGGTAGCGGGCTTGCCGGCAAGCTCCTGGGTGCCGTAATCAGCGGGGAAGGTAACCTCAACGTCCTTCTCATCGCCGGCAGCCATGCCGACCACCTGCTCCTCAAAGCCGGGGATAAAGCTGCCGGAGCCCAGACGCAGGGTGTAGTTCTCACCCTTGCCGCCGTCAAAGGCAACGCCGTCCATATAGCCGTCAAAGTCAATGATCACGGTATCGCCGTCCTGTGCAGCACGCTCAACCGTGGAAATGCTGGAGTTGCGGCTTGCCAGCTGCTTGATGTCGGCCTCCACCTCTTCATCGGTGACGGTAACCGCAGCCTTGGGTGCCTCAATGCCCTTGTACTGGCCCAGAGTGGCCACAGGATACAGGCCGCACTCGATGGTGAGCACCAGATTGCCGCCCTCGTCCACGTTCAGGTCGGAAACACTGGGGCTGCCGACTACCTTCAGCTCGGACTCGGTGGTAGCCTGATCCCAGATCTCAGGGAAGATCAGGTTGATGGCATCCTCATAGAATACGTTGGCGCCATACATACCCTCCACGATCTTCCGGGGAGCCTTGCCCTTCCGGAAGCCGGGGATGTAGATGTTGTTCTTTACCTTCCGGTAAGCCTTGTCCAGAGCGGTCTGGAACTGGTCCTTCTCTACCTCGAGAACTACCTTGGCAGTGTTGTTTTCATTTTTTTCCACGCTTTTAACGTTCATAGGTTTATTCCTCCTGTATTCACGGCCGAAGCCACAATTTATGCGTTGGTGCTGCGCAGAAGTGGGGACTCAACTGGCGCAGTACGCCCCCAGCGCTAAACAGCCTTACAATTATATCAGATATTTTCCTGTTTTCCAATACCCATTTTTTAATTTTTGATCCCAAAATCCGGCGGAATCTGTAAATAATCTGTTAAAACCGCTACAGGACCCGCAGCGGGCGAAAATTCAGATAGTCCGCCGCCGCCAGATGGTATTCCGTTCCATTCCTGACATCTTGAAATGCAAGCCGGTGGCTGGCCCCGTGGAGATGCCCGTAATAGAGCTTTGTCACATGGTATTTTTCCAGCAGTTCCAGAATTTCATCGCACTGATAGGTTCCGAATTTCGGCGGATAGTGGAGGAAGCAGTATTTCTCCCGATCTCCCCCCTGCTGTAAAGACGTCTCCAGCCGGATCAGCTCCCGCCGGAACACCTTTTCATCCTTGGCCCCGTGGTGCTCTTCCTCATAGAACCAGCCTCTGGTGCCGCACAGGGCAATATCACCGTACTCGAACGCCGTATTGTGCAGCACCCGAAAATGTTCAAAGCCCTGCTGCTGGCAAAACACCTCAAATTTGTGGAGTGTCGTCCACCAGTAGTCGTGATTTCCCTTGACGATGATTTTTTCGCCGGGGATAGCGTTCATAAACTGGAAATCCTTCACTGCCGTGGCAAGACTCATGGCCCAGCTGAGATCCCCCAGCAGGATTGTGGTATCCTCAGGCCCGATGACCTTCAGCCCCTCCCGGAGCTTATCCACATAATTGACCCAGTTGCCTCCGAACACGTCCATGGGCTTGTTCGCTTCCAGCGACAGGTGCAGATCTCCGATCACATACAGAGCCATCAGCGCAGAGTGTCCAGTACCACCTGAGGCATCTGCTCCTTGGGGGTCTCCCCGGTGAAGCGGACGGCCTTGCCCGCCAATGCCTTCAGGGGCTTCGGCGCAGTGGTACGGGTTTTCTCTTCCAGCTGGGAAATGATCTCGGCGCCAGGCTTCATCTCCCGGACGCCCATGGCCTCCAGTACGCTGGAGCAGAACTTATAGGGAGAGGCCGTAGAAAGCACCACCGTCAAGGCGTTATCCCCGGTCTTCTGCCGGTACTGCTCCATGACCGTATAGGCCACCGCCGTATGGGTGTCCATCAGGTACCCCTCCGTGCCAAAGACCTTGGCGATGTTGTCCGCTGCCGCCTGATCAGAGCACCAGCCGGCTGCAAAGTTCGCCTGAATCTTCTGCTTCAATTCCTCTGTGACCGCATAGCGCCCCGTGGTATTCAAGGCATCCATATATCCGCGAACCGTTTCATCCGAGCCGGACAGCTGATAAATGAGACGTTCCAGATTGGAGGAGATCAGGATATCCATAGACGGAGAAGCCGTGGTATAGAAGGGACGATTCCGGTCATATACGCCGGTTTCAATGAAGTCCGTGAGCACATTATTGGCATTGGAGGCACAGATCAGCATCTTCACCGGCAGGCCCATGGTCTTGGCGTAGAAGCCCGCCAGAATATCACCAAAGTTGCCCGTGGGAACGCAGAAGTTGATCTTCTCCCCCATCTGGATTCTCCCATCCCGGACAAGATCGCAGTAAGCAGAAATATAATAGACCACCTGCGGCAGTACACGGCCCCAGTTGATGGAGTTGGCCGAGGACAGGAACAGCCCCCGGTCATTGAGGGTCTTGCGAATTTCTTCATCGGAGAAGATCTTCTTTACGCCGGACTGGGCATCGTCAAAGTTCCCCACCACAGCGCATACACCTACGTTTTCGCCCCTCTGGGTCACCATCTGGAGTTTCTGGATGTCCGAAACACCGTCCTTGGGGTAGAACACAAGGATTCTGGTCTGGTTCACGTCACAGAAGCCCTCCAGTGCCGCCTTTCCGGTATCGCCGGAGGTAGCCACCAGAATGCAGGCGGTCCGCTGTTCGCCGTTTTTCCGCAGAGAAGCAGTCAGCAGATGGGGCAGCATTTGCAGCGCCATGTCCTTAAATGCACAGGTGGGGCCATGCCACAGCTCCAAAACCTCAGTGCCCTCGGTCAGATGATACACCGGAGCAACCGCCTCACTGTCAAACTTCTCTCCAACCTTGTAAGCCTTTGCAGCATACTCTTCCAATTCTTCCTTGGAAAAATCGTCCAGATACAGGCTCATGACCTCTACCGCACGCTGCTGATAGCTCATGGGGATCAGCTTTTCCAGAAAGCCTTCCGGCATAACCGGGAACGTCTCCGGTGTGAACAGGCCGCCCTCTCTGGACAGGCCCTGCGCAATGACCTCGGCTGCACTCTTGCGCAGTGCGGCATCTCTGGTACTCAAATACTTCATATGAATAACCTGCTTTCTTCCATATGGTTAAAATGCGTTTTTAATATGTCTCACCGGCAGCGGGCAGGTGTCCATACCGTCCTTGGCATAGAGTGCCACCACGTCAAACCGGGGCTGCTTGTTTGTTTCATGGATTTGGAGATACCGCTGTGCCGTCAGCCGCAGCTTTTCCTGTTTTCCGGGCGTCACCGCCTCCTCGGGAAGGCCGTGGGACACGGATCTCCGGAGCTTGACCTCCACAAAGATCAGATATTCCTCATCCTCTGCGATCAGATCGATCTCTCCATAGCGACTGTGATAATTCCGCTGGATAATATGGTACCCCTGATCCATTAAAAAGCGGGCCGCCTTTTCCTCGCCCCAGGCGCCAAGGGCATTACTTTTCCCCATAGAACTTTTTCAGGAACGTCTGCCGGTGAATGGGGCACATGCCATACTCCCGAATAGCGTCATAGTGCCGCCGGGTGCCGTAGCCCTTATGGACGGCGAAGCCATACTGGGGATATTCCTGATCCATTTTTTCCATGTACATATCCCGGGTGACCTTGGCCAGAATAGAGGCCGCCGCAATGGAAGCATCCTTGGCATCGCCCTTTACCACCGCCATGGCTTCCACGCCGAAATCCGTTACACGGTTTCCATCGATCAGCGCCAGATCCGGTTTGGGCTCCAGCTGTGCAATTGCCTCGTGCATCGCCTGAAATGTAGCGTTTAAGATATTGATCTCATCGATGATTTTTTCATCCACCATGGAAATCCCGTATGCGATTGCCTGTTCCTTGATGATTGGAAACAGCTCCCGGCGTTTTTTATCCGTGAGCTGCTTGGAATCGTTCAGCCCCGGGATCTCATATCCTTCCGGCAGGATCACCGCCGCCGCACACACCGGCCCCGCCAATGGCCCTCGGCCCGCTTCATCCACGCCGCATATCAAAATGCTGCCGCGCTGCGCCTTCAGCTCCCGCTGAAGCGCCCAGAGATCCACAGGCTCCTTATCCTTCTTCGCCATTGCTTTGTTCCTCCGTTTTATCCGGCATTTCCAGTGTGAATCTGCCCAGCTTCCCGCTGCGGTATTCCTCCAGCAGCACTCGGCTCATGCGCTCGGTATCGATCTCACCGCCGGAGATCAGCATTCCACGCTTTCGACCGCAGAGCTCCAAGAGCTCATGTCCCTGTGCATGCTCCGGTACCGTGATCTTATAGCGCTGCTCCAGCGCCTGGGGATAGTAGCCTGCCAGCAGCTCCATCAGATGCATGGCAAGGGTCTCAATATCCACCACGTCATCCTTCACCGCCCCGGTGTAGCTGAGCTTCAAGCCCACCTCCGGGTCCTCAAACTTAGGCCAGAGAATGCCGGGCGTATCCAGCAGCTCCAGACCCCGTTCCACAGTGACCCACTGCTTGCCTCGAGTGACCCCGGGACGGTTTTCCGCCTTGGCGGACTTTCGTCCCGCCACCTGATTGATAAATGTGGATTTGCCCACATTGGGAATCCCCACCACCATCACACGGATGGTACGTCCGATCTGACCCTTTTCCTGATACCGGCGGATCTTCTCCTTCAGAAGCTCCCGTACCTTGGGTGCAAACTGATTGGTGCCCTTACGGTTCTTACAGTCCGTTTCCAGCACCATCATGCCCCTGCTCCGAAACCACGCAGCCCACGCCTTGGTGGCGGCGGGATCCGCCATGTCGATACGGTTGAGGATCACCATCCGGGGCTTATCCCCGCAGATGCTGTCAATGTCAGGGTTTCGTGAGGCCAGTGGAATTCTGGCGTCCACAATCTCGCAGACCGCATCCACCATGCGGATATCCTGCTCCATCTGCCGCCGGGTCTTGGTCATATGGCCCGGATACCACTGAATATTCATGAAACACCTCCAAACCTTCCAAAGGGCATCACAATCTGAAGCGCTTTGCCCAGTACATAGCGCTGATCCACACAGCCGATTCTGGGATCCCGGCTGTCAGTAGAGTGGTTTCGATTGTCTCCCATAACAAAAATGCAGTTTTCCGGCACCGTCAGTGGGAATTGCGTGCCGTTATCCCGATAGGTGGGCTCATTGATATAGGGCTCGTCCAGCAGAACGCCGTCCACCCAGACCTCGCCGGTGTCAAAGTCGATATCCACCGTCTGCCCTGCCTCTGCGATCACACGCTTTACAATGGGGCGGTCATCGTCAAAGTTCGGCGCCTTTAATACCACAATATCTCCCACCGCAGGCTCATAGAGGAAGTTGCTCAGCAGGGTCAGCTTATCGCCATCATGGAGCGTAGGATACATACTCTCTCCCACGACCCCCACCAGCCGGATGGCAAATACAAAGAGAATGGTCACAAAAATCAGGCAGGAAATCAATTCCCCCAGCGTCTTATAGCATTCCAGCCACGGCGTCCTCGGTTCCTCCTGCTGTGTCTGCTGCTTGCTTGCAGATTTGGTGCGCATAATTACCGCCTTTCCAGTTCAATGCCGATTCAAATGTGCTGGATCCATACACTTCGAGATCAGCAATAAATATAATTCTAAATCAGCATTAAAATGCAACTACTTCATCCATGTTGAAAATTTATAATACAATAAACATTCTAAATCAGCATAAAAACGCAAATATTTCATCAATTTTGAAAATGCAATTATATAAATAATATTATAGCATAACCCCCACCGTCTTGAAAGTGGCAAATGGAAAAAACAATTCTCCATCAGTCGCCTTTTTCTATGCAGGATGCCACGAAGTGCAAGAAACACCGGCCGTTTGGATACGGCCAGTGTTTCTGCTTGCTTAATAGACGTATGCGTAAACCTCCACCTGTGTGCTGTTGGTTCCGTCTGTAAAATACATTCCCAAGATGCTGGCAGGATCAATGGTTCCATTCCATTCCACCTGACAATACACAAGATTTTGCGTGCTGGTGACCCCTCTTGTGGACATCAGCGAGGAGCTTACCGTCAGATTGTCGGGAGAAATGCTGCCGTCCGTGATCATGGAGATCCCATAGCAGGCCGTACCGGGGTTGCTTTCCTGTACCAGCGCCAGCTGCCCGATGGGAACCATTAAATAATTATCCTGCTGGGTGTGCACCCAGAAGGAGCAGCCGCCCTCCGAAACCTCAAGATCCGTCACGGAAAATTCCGCATCCCCCATGGTTCCGGTATTAGCCGCTTCCGTCTCTTCCGGTACCGCCGAATCAAGCAAAACGTTGTCCCCGGAAAAGCCCACATCCCACTGTCCAAAAACGTCTATGCTCCCATCGGTAGTCGTCAGCGTCACCTGAGCAATGCGTACATACAGCACAGCCTGATCCAGCTCCGCATCCTCCGGCAAATCCGAAAATTCATAGACATCCCGGAGCTCAAAGGGGTTCTCTGCGTTGGCGGTCTCCGTGCTGCCTGTGGGTGTCACTATGGTATCATCCGCCAAAAGCAGATAGACCTCCGCATCCGCCAGCTGAAAGCCGGTCACATGTTCGATCCCTGTGGAGATGGTATAGGTAAGCCGGTAACGGCTTCCCTCCTGCACCACATCCGAAACCGTAACGTTGAGCTGATCCTCTATGGAGGTAATAGAAACCGTTTCATATCCATCCGTCCAGTCTGACGCCTCACTCTCGGCCACAGGCTCCGGTGACGGGGGCTGTGGATCCGCCTGCTCATAACGCGCCGTGTTCCCTGCCGCCAGACTCGCCCCCGTATTTCCGCCGCACCAGAGCTTCATCCCTGCCACCGCAGACAGAGAGATTACGATCACCAGCCCTGCAGCGATCTGTACCGCCCGGCTGGGTCTATGGTGCAGAGTACCGGGACGGCTTTTACGTTTTGACTTTGACTTCTGTATTCCCGCCTCCGGAATGGGATCCAGCGGCAGGTCTTCATCCAGATAGTCGTCCAGCAGATCAGTTATTCTGATCTTCATCCCTCCGCCTCCTGTTCCAGAATTGCCTGCCGCAGCTTTCTTCGGCCACGGCTCAGTCGTGATTTGATGGTACCAATCGGAATCTCCATGGCTGCTGCAATCTGCTCCATGGTCTGATATTCATAGTAGTATCGGAGAAATATCTCCTTATCCAGCGGCGGCATGGCCCGAACCGCCTCCAGCAGTCTTCTTTTGAGATCCTGTTCCAGCGCCTTATTCTCCGGCGAGGCGTCCGGCAGTTCCAGCACATCCTCATCCATGGGCAGGGTTACTTTGCTGCTGCGCAGAAAGCTCTTCGCCCGGTTCCGGGCAACCGCCCCCAGCCATGATTTGAGCTTCCCCTTGGACACGCCTCCGGCATGCTCCCAAAGGGTATAGAACACATCCGAGGTCAGCTCTTCCATATCCTCCTGTGTTCCACGGCTGCGCAGAACGTTATAAATCACAGTTTTTACATAGCTGCCATAGAGTTCCATGGCCTCCTGCAGCGCCCGCTGCTGACGAGCCGACAGCTTATGATGCAGTTCCTCCTCTGTCACGTTCCACGCTCCTTCTCAGCGCCATCCGCCACGATGCATGGTATGCCGTTCCGAGGCGGACAACAATATAGAGTGTTCTTTTGAACAAAAAGTTGCATTACTTTCTCATATTTTGTGATAAAACAGTTGGAAAATAAAAAAAGGAGCCATGAAGGCTCCTTCTTTTACCGGTTTCCCGCAGATCAGATCTTTTCCTTGACCTTTGCAGCCTTACCAACACGGTCACGCAGGTAGTACAGCTTCGCTCTGCGAACCTTACCATGGCGGACAGTCTCAACATTGACAATGTTGGGGGAATGAACAGGGAAGACCTTCTCCACGCCAACGCCATAGCTCAGACGGCGAACGGTAATGGTCTGCTCAACACCGCCGTGCTTCTTGGCGATGATGGTGCCCTCGAAGACCTGAATTCTCTCACGGGAACCTTCCTTGATCTTGACATGGACGCGGACGGTATCGCCGACGTTCATCTCGGGCAGCTCAGCCTTCATGTTCTGCTGATCCAGTTTTTCAATCAGATTCATAATGAATCCTCCCTTTTCAAAGGCGTTCTTGACCGCAAGGAATGCCATACACCATTTGCAGTGTGGCGCGGCAGAGGACCGCCCGTAATTAGCCTATCCATTCTATCATAGCAAGGAAGAAAGTGCAAGAACTTTTTTCATTTATTTTCGTCCCGGTTCCAGCAGAATCTGCACCTCCCGCCACAAAAGCACATTGCCGGGATAGACCTGCTGTTTTCCCTTTGTCACCGGTCTTCCGTCTACCGTCAGGCAGCCCCCTCGGATCTCCCGGCGCAGCGCACCGCCCCTCAGCAATGCCAGCCGGAACATCACCTGCGCCACCGTCGTATGCTCTTCATATAACGGATAGTGGAGCTCCGCAGGAATATCAGCGCAAAGCCTCGTCACAGGCTCCACTTTTCTCTGGGTAAGATCTGCCGTAAACCGAACTCCAATGGCCGTATTCTCCACCCGGCAGGTCCCGCCGTGCAATGTCAGGATGCTCCGGCAAATGGCAAGCCCCAGTCCGGTCCCCCGGCCGCTGCGGGCCTCATCCCCCTGCCAAAAGTTCTCCCATACCCGTCCCAGCTGGCCTTCCGGAATCGCACTGCCCTGATTTTCCACCGAAAAGGTCTCATGGCCCATGCCGATCCGAATCAGGATCTTTCCGCCCGGAGGCGTGTGTCGGATGGCGTTGGTCATAAAGTTTTCCACCACCTGTCCAAAGCGCATCCGGTCCGCATAGACCTGTTCCTGCCCAACACGCATGGATACCTCCAGCTGCCTTTCGTGAATACTTCCCTCCAGAGGCCGAAGGATCTCCTCCACCAGTGCACTGAGCCGGAAGCTCTCCCGCCGGAGCTGATAACGCCCCGCCTCCAGCCGGCTCAGATCCAGCAGCTCCAGCACCATCCGATCCATCCGATCCGCTTCCTGTCGGATCACATCCAGATAGTAGCTCTGCTTTTCCGGGTCGATGTGCTCCTGAAGTGCCTCCGCATAGGAGCTCATAACCGCAATGGGCGTTTTCAATTCATGGGCGATGGCCGAGGTCATGGCCTGTCGGGCCTGCTCGGCATGCTTTGCATAGTTCACCATCTGGGCCTGTCGGGCCAGCTCATCCCGGAGCGGCTGAGTTGCCCGGTCAAACCGGTAAGACAAGATCATTGTCAGGCCCACACCTGCTGTCAGAAACAAAAGCAGCAGAACCACAGCGCTTCCATTCCGCCAGGTCTCCTTCAGCGCAAGGGCAATGGGACTGAACTCCGCACCAAAGATAAATTGCAGGCTGTTCCCCTCCGAAAAGGGATTCCTGTCATCCAACAGCAGACATCCCCACACCAGCTTCTGATGAAGAAGGCTATCCTGCACTGCAAAAAGCTCGCCGCCGGCTTTCAGCTCCGTCATGGTTTCCAGCTGGGAGATGAGGCGATCCGTTTGTTCCCAGCCCTTTGCAGGGGCGATTCCGCCGCAGGATTTCATGATGGGCGTTACCGTCAGTCCGGAAAAGTCCGAACCGGTATTGCGGCCGTCAGCTTCATAATGGAGGATCTCCTTTCCATTATATCCATCGGTTTCGGACCGGTAGGACAGATTTCCACCGGTCAGCTCCGTGACATAGAACAAGCCGTCTTCCCATCCCCCGTAAATACCGGCGCTGCTGTTCAGATCATATGGGCTCACCGTCACTGGGAGATCATTCAGCAGCGCTGCGATATCCGTAGTATTCTCTTCCCAGAAGACCAGCGGCAGAGTCACGGGCTCCCCCTGCTGCCGTGTCAGTACCGCCACAGCACTGTTCCGGGATCGGCACAGCAGGTTCCCATCCCGATCCAGCAGCACCGAAGCGCTGAAATAGCACGCTCCGGCCTCCCCTGCCATGGCCTGCTGATAGGCAGCGATTCGTGCAGCGTCCGCTGTGTTCCCGGCAGCCGCATCTTTTACCAATGTCCAAAGCGTCTGGCATTCCGCTGTGATCTCCGCCGTGTTTTCCCGGATCATGCTTCGACTCTCGGTGGCCACCAGCAGAGCAAAGGCGCAGAGCCATAGGGCACCCAGCACCGCAGGGATTATAAGCCGCCGTTTCCCGGCGGTCATGAGGTTTTCTCCCGGAGCCGATAACCGACCCGTATCATGGTCTCGATCTCTGCTCCTCTGGCCCGGAGCTTTTTGATATGGGTATCCACAGTGCGCTCATCCCCTTCGTAGTCATAGCCCCATACCATGGTCAGCAGCTGCTGCCGGGACAGCACCTGATTCCGGTGCTCCATCAGGCACCGCAGCAGTGCAAATTCCCGGTTGGGAAGCTCCTGCGGTCTGCCGCCAATCAGCGCTTCATGGGTTTTGAGATTCAGTCGGATCCCTGCGGCATCCAACCAACCATCCTCCCCTACTGTCCCCCTTGCCCGGGCAATGAGTGCCTTGGTACGAGCATAGAGCACTGCCATGGAATAGGGCTTTGTCACATAGTCATCTGCTCCCAGCTCGTAGCCCCGGAGCTTCTCTTCCTCGTTGGAAAGGGCCGTCAGGAACATGATCGGCACACTGCTGTGGCGCCGCAGGGCCCGGCATACGGTAAATCCATCCAGCTCCGGCATGAGGATGTCCAGCAGCACCGCATCGGCCTCGTGGCCCTCCATCCATTCTATGGCCTGCTGTCCGTTTTCCAGCCCCACAGGCTCCTCGCCCTTGGCCCGGAAATAATCGCACAGAATATCTCTGAGCCTTTGCTCGTCTTCCACAATGAGAATTCGGTCTCCCATAGCCATCCCTCCTGCATTCAGAGTAATCATACCATGTGTCCGGGCTGTGACCAAGCGGCAGTTTGCGAGAAACCATGCATTTTGTGTACAAAAGGGGACCGCCGCAAAAATCGGCAGTCCCCAAAGCCCTTCCGGCTGTCCGTACCGGAGGCTTATGATTTACTTTTTCAGGTCACACAGTGCCGTAAAGCCATAGGCGCTTTCCGCAGCCACAGCCGCCCGGCGGATGGCCTGCTCCATGGCATAGGCTGCCAGTGCGCCCACCGCATCCATGCTCCCCTCTACCGTTCCGGTGCTGATGGCATAAATGCTGTCGCCGTCGCCAGAGGTGTGTACCGGGCGAATGGCCCGAGCATAGCCGTTGTGGGTCATACCGGCCACCTTGCAGAGCTTGGCCTTGGGCAGCTTTACATTGGTCACCACGGCACCAATGGTGGTATTGACGCCGGCCTGAAGTGTAAGCCCCTGCACCATAGCGTCAAAGGAGCTTTCACAGTGACTGTGATCGGCACTCAGAAGTCCTGCAAGAACACTGCCATCGGCATTGCACACGTCGCCTGCCGCATTCACTGCCACCATAGCGCCTACTTTTATATCTCCGGCCTGCACCGCATAGGTGCCAAAGCCGGTTTTCATGGCTCTGTCCAATCCCATGATCTTCCCAACGGTGCAGCCGGTTCCGGCCCCCACGTTGCCCTCTTTGGGGGCGTCATAGGATGCGTTCCGGCAGGCCTCATAGGCCATGGCCCCATCGGGGCGGATATCATGACGGCCAACACACAGGTCAAACACGCAACTCTGGCACACCAGCGGCACCCGAATGGGGCCCACCGCAAAGCCTTCGCCCCGTTCTTCCAGATACTTCTGAACTCCGCCGGCAGCGTCCAGTCCAAAGGCGCTTCCGCCGGAGAGCACCACTGCGTTGATTCCCTCCGCTGTCATCAGCGGATTCAGGATCTGGGATTCCCGGGATGCGGGGCCTCCGCCCCGTACATCCAGTCCCGCAGGACTCATATGGTCAAGGAGGATCACCGTCAGGCCGGTTCCGGCCTCCTGATTCTGGGCATGGCCTACCTTGAAGCCGCCTACCTCCATAATTCCGATTTCTTTCATAAAATCGCTTCCTTTACCGCTTCAGCGCTACCTTCAGAACCTTGCCGATGGTGCCGCTGATGACGCAGCCAACCGCCGCCTCAATGAGTGCCTGCACGCCCACATAGGCCGCACAGAAGGCAATGGCGTTGTGCTGCAGCTTATAGAGAAGATCCTCTCCCAAAACCGCCGCAATGTTGGGGGCATTGAGGAAAATCACCACCAGCACCGTCATATAAAACAGGGTGTTGAGCAGCGGTGCGGCAATTCCGCCCACATAGTAGGAGATGGTCTTTGTCTTGTCAATTTTAGAAACCGCCTTGAAGATCCATCCGGTGCAGAAGCCCATCAGCAGACGGGGCACAAGGCAGTTGAGCAGAGAGAGCGCCACCACACTGCCGCCGGTATAGCCCGCCAGCGTCATGGTTGCAAAGCCGGTCTTTACTGCGGTGTAAAAGCTGATGCAGCCCATGGTACCGCCCAGAATGGTTCCGGCCAGAGGGCCCAGCATCATAGCGCCTACAGCTACCGGTACAGTCATAATGGAAGCGTACTGTCCGGGCAGTGGGATCATAGCCAGCCCTGTGATGTTCATCATGAGCATGATCGCAATCAGCAGCGCCAGCTCAATGAGATACCGAAGATTTGTCTTCTTTTTGTTTTGCATAATATGTAATTCCTCCTGCTGCCGTTCCGCAAAGCGGATACAGCGCAAATAATGGAGAGCCTCCACCGGACACGTAAAGGCTCCGGCTTTTCGCCAAAGCACAGTATAGCGGTTCCACCGGGAAATTGCAATAAAAATATCACGTTTTTGTAAAAAGGAAGGCGGCTGTGATTCGCACAGCCGCCCAAAGTATTTAATGTTTTACTCCATATCTCTGACGCCTCGCCAGATCATCACCGTGCAGAAGATGGTCACAAGGGACAAAAACGCCATTCCCGTGGGCATCGCTGCCCCAGCTTTTGCAGCCGAGACAAAAGCCATCACCGTAGAGCCTATGGCAATTACTGCGCAAATGCTCACCAACGCAGCGATCATCATGCAGATCTGTTTTTTCTTCATGCCTTTTCCGCCTTATCCCGCTGGATGAGCAGCCGCAGTGCATCCACCGCCGTAGCAATGGCCTCCTCGGTATCATAGCACTTGGGATCCTCAAGCCCCATTTCTCTCCGGGTCTGGTTGGCAAATACCATCAGAATCGCTCCCACCCGCAGCCGGCGGACAGCGCCCACAATAAACAGTGCGGCAGACTCCATCTCCGAACACTTGGCTCCGGACTTCACCCATGCGTTCCACTTATTCTTGAGCTCATAGCCTACTGCCATGGAATCCGGGTCATGCTGACCATAAAAAGCATCCTTGCACTGAACGACCCCAAGGTGATACCGGTTTCCTCTGGCCTTTGCGGCGTCACGCAGAGCCTCCGTCACCGCAAAATCTGCCACGGCAGGATATTCCATAGGCGCATATTCCCGGCTGGTGCCCTCCATACGGATGGCACCGGTAGCGATTACTACATCACCGCCCAGGACCTCCGGATCCATGCCGCCGCTGGACCCCACACGAATAAACGTATCTGCGCCGCAGTGGGCCAGCTCTTCCATGGCAATGGAGGCCGACGGGCCGCCAATGCCCGTAGAGCATACACTGACCGTCTCACCGTTCAGGCTGCCGGTATAAATTTTATATTCCCGGTTGTAGGCAACCAGATGATAGTCATCAAAATGCAGCGCAATCTTTTCGCACCGTCCGGGATCCCCGGGCAGGAGCACATACCGGCCCACATCGCCGGGCTTGATTTTCAGATGAAATTCCTCATTGGGAGAATAGACAAGCGCCATAGGTGCCGCCTCCTTCAATTATTTACAGGATTTCTTTCATTATAGCCCATTTCCGCATTCTTGGCAACAAAAACCGCACCGGAGGATATTCCGGTGCGGTCTGTTTCAGAATGCGATGGTTCCGCCGTGCTTCTTGGCTGCGCCAATAAAGTCACGGAACAGCGGGTGGGCACGGTTGGGCCGGGATTTGAATTCCGGATGGAATTGAACGCCTACAAACCATGGCTCATCCCGAAGCTCTACGATCTCCACCAGCTTCTCGCTGGGGCTGAGTCCTGCCAGCGTCAGTCCCTTCTCCTGAAGAATATCCCGATACTTGTTGTTGAACTCATAGCGATGACGGTGGCGCTCATAGATCACCGGCTCCCGGTACGCCTGATAGGTAAAGGTATTCTCACTGGTGATCTTGCAGGGATAGGCGCCCAGCCGCATGGTGCCGCCCTTGTCGGTAACGTCACGCTGCTCGGGCATCAGGTCGATGACCGGGTTCTCCGTATCCGAAAGCTCACTGGAATGGGCGTCCTCGATTCCCGCCACATGGCGTGCAAACTCCACCACAGCCATCTGCATACCGAGGCAGATGCCAAAGAACGGGATATGGTTCTCTCTGGCATAGCGAATGGAGGCAATCATACCCTCAATGCCGCGATCTCCAAAGCCTCCGGGCACCAGCACACCGTCGACGCCGGACAAATGCTCTCTGGCATTTTCATCGGTGACCTGCTCGGAATCCACCCAGCGAATGTTGACGTTCACATCATTTTCGATACCACCGTGTGTCAGGGCCTCTACCACGGAAAGATAGGAATCATGCAGCTGCACATATTTGCCCACCAATGCGATCTCCACGGAGTCCTTGCAGGTCTTCGCCCGCTTTACCATAGCCTTCCACTCGGAAAGATCCGGCTCCGGCACATCCAGCTTCAGTCTGCGGCAGACCACGTTGGAAAGTCCCTCGTCCTCCAGCATCAGCGGCACCTCATAGAGAATGGGTGCGTTGAGGTTGGGGATTACCGCATCAGGCTGAATGTTGCAGAACAGGGAGATCTTACTGCGGATCTCCTCCGTGATGGGCTGATCCGCCCGGCATACGATCACATCCGGCTGAATGCCGATGGACAAAAGCTCCTTGCAGGAGTGCTGCGTGGGCTTACTCTTGAGCTCGTTGGAGCCGGGAATCGAAACGACCAGAGAAACATGAATGTACATGACATCCTCTCTGGGGTTCTCCTGTCCCACCTGCCGAATGG